>JABTTZ010000001.1:301574-603148 GCA_015075625.1 Anaerolineales bacterium
GCTTGGCTTGCCACTTTGCTCTTGACCTGTAAAAATCGACTCGATACAGTCCATAGTTTACCTCTTCAAATGTCCTACATCTTCAGGCTTAAGACTGGCCTCTGTTGCGATGGTTGCAGAAATCGGGGTCTCTGCGATCTGCTGACCTGTTTCACTCGGGTGGTTACGGACATACGCGCCGAACAGCGTTCGATACACAGTCAGTAAATCGATCTGCTTTGGCCGCACCTGCTGGTGGTTTTCACCGTTCTTGTGCATTGAACTCATGTCAATTCGCTTAGCCATTCCCGCACACTCCCATCCTTCAGCACAAATTCGGTGATGTCCTTGCCCCACGGCACTTGCACAACACGCGCTCGTTTGGTGAGCGCCTGCAAGCGTGCTGCGCCCTTCATGCCTGCTTGGTCCGCATCGTAGGCCACAAGAATTGTCTTGCAGTGAAGCAGCAGTGGCATCCAACGCGGATTGAGCATTCCAGAGGCACTGCCGAGCGTCGCCACACCGACCAGCCCACCACATTCCTGCTCGGCCAGCAGCGCGTCAAATTCCCCCTCGACAAACAACACGGTCTCATGCCCTTCCAGGTTGGCTGCGTTGTACAGCCCGTGCGCGCTGCCGCCCGCAATCTGGGTGTATTTCGGCAAGCCAGCGGCGCGCCGCACCTTGACCGCCCAGAGTTCTTTCCCCACAGCCCAAGGAATGACGATGCCGCATGGAACCGTCAGTTTGCCAATCCGCAGCCATTCCCACGGTGGGCCGGGGATGTAGCCCAGACGCGCCCGTAAAATGGTTTCGTCGGTCAAGCCGCGTGTCTTGAGATATATCAGCGCACGTCCACCCTGTTCGCTCCACAAGACCTCTTCCGCGCTATCCACCACTCCCCATGCCTCGCGTTGCCAGTCTTCTGCGGGCGGCGCTTCGGACGCGGCAGATCGCTCACGCGGGACGTGGCAGATTGGCTGCTTGCGCCTGTCTTCCGCACCGAGGTAAGTACATGCTTCTTCAAAAGACATTCCACGGTACTTCTGCAACCAATCCAACGCATCGCCACTCACACTGCAAGCGCCAAAACAGCGCCACCCGTTATCCCATACCGCCAAGCTGAACCCCTTATGTTCGTTATGAAAGGGACAGCGCCATAACAACGCTTTCCCGCCGCGACTGTGGGCGGGACCCAAATCGGCTTCCACCAGCAGACGCACATCGCAGCGCGTTTTGAGCGCTTGAATATCGGTCATCATGACTCCACTAACCCTCCCGCGATCTTGTCACCCACATGGAGACAAGTTGTCAGGTTGCCAGGATCGAGAATGTGTCCCCCGACAGGTACAAGATCGGCTATTCCACCAAGATATACAGTTCAGGCTTTGGCCCAGGGCGACCATCCGCAGGCGGCGCTACTTTTTTGACCTGCCCATCTTGCTCTAGCGCGTTGAGCATCTCGACCACGGGCTTGCGTGCGGATTTCAGGATGCGATACAGATGGCGCACACTCAGCCCTTCGGGATGCGCTCGCAGCAACCGTATCGCCCGCACTTCCAACCGTGACTCCTCGGTTTCGCCCAATTCATGCAGTAAGCGATGGGCGGAAGCCCGCCACTGCTCGGTAATCTGCTGGGCACGAAACCAGTGGGCGGCACTGACTGCTGGATGCCCATCCGCATTGGCGTCTGACCAATCCAGCGCCGACAAGACAATGGCGACTTTGAGGGCTTGCACATGCAGCCGCCCGTACACGGCTCGTAATCGGTCGTCCAACGCGCTGTCTGGCGCGGTCATGCGCCGCAACGCCTGTTCATAGGCATGACAGAGATCCCATACGGGCGCAACCAAGGACCAGGCTTCCGCCTGCGGCTTGTCGCCCAGCGCGCCAGAGGACGGGGGTGGGGGCAGGCGCTCATGCAGGCGCTTCAGCCGCGCCACCAGCGAGTCAGGCGTAACGCTTTGCCTCTGGGCAGGGCGCTCTACGTAGTCAGGTTCAGGCGTCAACAGCGCGAAGCGCGCCAGGTTGCCGTTGTACCAGTCGTTGACGGTCAGGGCGCAGGCCAGTTCAGCAGGCGTGGCCGCGCCCAAAATGCTCAGGGCGGTGTCATGAATCACCACCAGCCCGCGATTGTTCGTATTCGAGTCCAGATAGGCAGGGCAGTCGTAGAGCTGCATGATCAGTTCTTTCAGCCCAGCCATATAATCGCGTCCCATCGACTTGAACAGCGCGGATAGCTCATCGCGCAGGATGCCCCGCTGGGCGGCGAAGGTGTTGCCTTTCGTCAGCCGCGCCTGATCGGGCTGCGGGATTTCGTTGAAGTTCGGCGGCAGCACCCCGCCGAGCATGTTCATGAAGTTTTCCGGGCTGCCCGGCTGAGGCAGAATCATGTGTGGCATGGCGGCGCGAGCGACCTCTGCGGCCAAACTCAATCCCGCCGACTTACGATAGTAGGTCGAGACGGCGACGGTCATCGCATACAGGTTGGGGAAGACTTGTTGTCGCCAGGGCGTGCTGATGTAGAGCCTTCGCCCGATAGCGACAGCCGCTAGATACAGACCCGCGCCCTGATGAAACAGGAGCGGCGTTTCGTTGGCTGACGCGCCCGCCCATGTCACATAATCCGTCAACCAACCGCCCACCTCCGCCGCTTCCGCTTCCTGCGCTGCTGTCAGGCGTGCAGCGGCGGGAAGCGGTGGCACAGATTGCACATCATCGTTCTTGAGATCGGGTAGATCCGCATTGGGGTCTTGTGCCAGAACTTGACGGATCAGATCAGGCTGAAGAATGCGCCGCAAAACCTGCATCTCCGCAGGCGTGTTGAGGTCCAATCCTGCCAGCAGCGCGCCAGCCAACGGCGAAAGCGGCACGTGCTGCCAGGGCAGTCCGACTAAGGCTCGCGCAAGCGCATAGGCATCGTAACGCGACAAGGCGTTCGCGGAAGAAGGCATGGTCGCCTCAGCTTTCCTGCTGTCGCGTCACGCTGTCTGGGCGGGGAATCTGCCGGGCATATCGTTGCAGACCCTCAACCACGAGGATGTACACCATATCGGCCAGCTTGCGGCGCTCGCCCCGCGCCACTTTCACCAGTAGGGCATAGTCTTCTTCGGTAAGGCGGAAGCCCATCGTGCGGGTACGAGAAGGTATTTTCATCTGCATGGCGGCTCCTGTCGTGAACTGTTTTCATCCGTAGTTGCAGGGTAGCAGATACCGCGCATTCGTTCTGGATAATTTCATCCATCGGCAGGGACAAAATTGTCCAAAGGCATGAGCAATTTTCGGACAAAGGGAACGAATTCTTCCGGTTTGTTGCCAAACGTTATTGAACCGCTTCAACACACCGAAACTTAACCAGACTCTGACGCTCCTTGTATTTACATTGAGGAGATTCTCTGCGAGAATAGCGCTGCCAGAACATTCGTTCTGGTTATTGTTGTTTATCAGGGTGAGGTGATCTATTGAATGGCTTCTATTCACGTTGCGGTACTGGAAGACCGTGAACTGACCCAACTTGGCTTGCATACCTTCTTGAAGGGCAAGCCAGAGTACCAGTTGGTGGGCATGTTTACGGACTTATCCAGCCTTATCAGTAAGTTGGAGGAGCGACCGGCACAGGTGCTTATCCTGGATAACACCCTGCCGGGAATGGATACCTGTATGGTCATTCGCAAGCTGGCCCAACGGTTTGCCATGCTCCATATCCTCGTCTACGGCAGTGAATTGACTGCTGCCTCTATCCATGATGTGATTGATGCGGGCGCTTCCGGGTGTATCAGCAAAGCGGAGTTGCTGAAGTACCTTGAAGACGGCATCCATCACGTGCTGAGTGATATGCCCTACTTCTCGCCGCAGGTCGCTGCGCTGGTATGCACCGATGATGAGCTTCAAACCCTCAGCAAGCGCAGTCGGCAGGTGCTCCAACTCCTTGCGAAGGGACTCATGGTGCCGGAGATCGCCCGGCAATTGGCGATCTCGGAACAGGCGGTCTACCATGCGCGGCGACGGTTGCGCAAAGTGCTGAATGTGCGCGCCAACGAGGAGATCGTGCCACGCGCGCAACGGTTGGGGCTTATCAAATCGTCGTCTGGGCTGACAGATGCCAAGAGCGAGCCGGAGTCGCAGTAGAATCATAGGTGCCGGAAATTGTGCGACAACTGCATACCCAAATGCCCCACCCTGAAAACGCGCTGTGGGGCTTTTTTTGTCCTCCACTGGACAATACTACCAATCCATGCTAGAATAAGTAATTAATTTATTTATATACAAGTAACAACAAATAAGTACGAACGATAACGATGGAGGCGGTGCAGTGCGGCAACCAGAAATTCTCACCCTTGGTCTGGATATTGGCTATGGTGCGGTGAAGGCGGTCACGGAAGCAACGTCGTTGGTGTTTCCATCCGTATGCGGCCATGCCAGAGACATCAAGTTTCAGCAGGATGAAATCGCGGCGCGGCATCCCGGCGATCAACTCCGCGATGAGATGGGAACGTGGTTCATCGGCGATCTGGCGCTCACCCAACTTCCGCCAGGGGAACTGCTCCGGCTGCGGGGGCGCACCGCTGATGAAGTGACGATGGGCAATGTTTTCCGGGTGCGGTTAGCAAAAGCCGCTATTGGCAAACTGTGGCCGGGCCGCGCCGGAGGTGACATTCTCCATCTGCGGGTGGCGACGGGCTTGCCGGTGGATCACATGCCCGACGCGCCAGAACTGAAGGCGGCGCTGCTTGGGCAACATGTCATCAAAACGGATGCCACCGACTTCATCGCCAACATCACCGAAGTCATGGTCATGCCGCAGCCTTACGGCACTATCTATGCCCAGACGCTCACCGAAAGCGGCGAGGTCAACCCAGCGCACAGCTACATGCGAACGGGCGTGTGCGATGTAGGGACGTTCACTGTTGACCTAGCGCTGGACGACGACGGCGAGTTTGTAGACGCGGAGAGTGGCAGTGTGGAAGGCGGCGTGTCCGGCGTGTTGGAGCGCATCGCAGCCCTTTTGGAGCGAGAACACCGTCAGAAGATTTCGCCCAAGCTGATCGAGACGGTGCTGCGGACGGGCAAGTTTCGGGCGAAGGGGGAGATGATCGATTATAGCGAGGCCGTCGAGAGCGCCCTCGAACCCCTGCGCAGCGCCACACTCAACCTCATGAGCGAAAAGTGGAAAGCCGGTACGACGGTAGACGTAATTTACCTCTCTGGCGGCGGAGCGGAACTGGTTCACGAGGCGGTAGCGGCGGCCTATGCGCAAATGCAGTTGGTGGCGCAAGCGCAGTTGGCAAACGCGCAAGGCTACCTGCATTATGCGCTGTTCGCGGCACGCGTTCCTGAGCAATCCTGAAGCGCCGCCATGAGCCGCCAGAAGCGTGTGACCATTACCTTGAAGCTGCTGCCCGGCAAGGATGACGACCTTATCGATTGGTGGTTGTCGATTCCTGCGGGGGGTCGCCAAAGTTTGGTGAAAGGCGTACTGCGGGCGTATGCGCAACAGGCTTTAGGGCTGCCGCCTAAAGATGATGCGACCTGGATCAGGGAGACGCTATCCGCGCTGCCCGGCTATCTGGAACAAGTTGTCGCTCGGGTTGCCGCTGCGCCGCCAATCTTGACGCACAAAGGCACGCTGTCGAACCCATCCCATACGGGGCTGACAGGGGACGAGGTAGAGCGACGGGGACGGAAAATCGCCCGCACTCGCTGGTAAGGGGCAGGGGAAAAGCGATGGAGCAATACGGAAAGACGACACTTCAGACAGGAAAGGCGATGTTAAGCTCAAATCGAAAGATGCGCGTTGTCGCGGCGGACGATGTGGATTTGGTCTTGACCGGGATAAAAGCCATTCTGACCGCATGGAACGAATGCGATTTGTTAGGGGTGTATGCGTCGCTCCCTGATCTGCTGACTGGACTTCGATCCGCTGCGCCAGACATCATCATTGTGGGAGATCGGCTCGATATGGATTGCGCTCCGCTCAAGCTGATCGATACCCTCAAAACAATCACGCCTCGCGCACGCTTAGCCCTCCTCGGCAACATGGTCGATGGCTTCGCGGTGCAGGAGTTGTTCAACCGGGGAATTCACGCCTATCTCTACAAAAGCGATCCCTTGACCGAGACGCTGATCCCGGCGCTGCGGGCGATTCACCTCGGCAGGCCCTATCTTTCGCCAACCGCCAGCGCGGAATACTTGCTTTCAACCCAGCGTGGATCTGCACGCTTCCGCCTTGATTCGGAAGCGCTGAGAATCCTGCAACTGCTGGCGGAGGGCTGCACCGTCCATGAGATCGCCGCGCAGCTCAAGGTCACGGTGCGGCATGTCTACTGGGTACGTGAGAAACTGCGCCGTCGGTTTGGCGCGGCGACCAACGAGGTGATCATCAGCCGAGCGAGGTTGGAGGGGTTCATTCCCTAACGCCTGTAAAATCGCCGCCATCTCCTGAAATCTTCCCCACACATCCCCGGTAAAACTTCGCGCCTTGCCGCTCTCGTTTCTGTAGGATGGGACAGATGCCTATCCGGGTCGAAAGACGGGAGCCTGCATGAAAAAACTGCTGCTCATCGGCGGCGCAATGGGCCTCCTGTGCCTTATCGCCGCCCTCTACTTTTGGGGTGTGGGGCGCAGCTCACCGCCGCTGCCGACGCTGGCTGCGCTGCCTTCCGATACGGCAACGGTCGCGCCAACAGCCGCTTCGACCAGCACGCTGACATCAACGCCGACGGTGACGCCTACCCACACGGCTGCCGCTACGCTCACCGCCACCCTGACTGCCACAGCAACACCCACCCTCGCCACGCGGGTACTTCAGGTGACAGCAGTGAATGCGGGCGTCACGCTGTGGCCGCCGCCTACCGTCACGGCGTTTGCTTCGCCAACTGTGCCCCCCACAGTGGATGTACCGCCCCCCGGCGCAGACATGCCGATTGCCGGATTGGATGCGCCAGAGACTGGGTGGCGACGCTACGAGACCGCCGATCCTGCCTATCAGTACGTGGCGGGGCGTTGGTTCGCCTATCGCGCTAACCGCGCCACCGCACGGGGCTATTCTTACTCCGCCGACCCGGAGGCGCGGGTCACGTTGACCTTTATTGGGGCGGGATTGCGGGTGCGGTATGTGGCCTACTCCCTGTATGGCATCTTCCAGATTCGCATTGATGGGAGGGTTGCAGCCGAAATTGATTCGTACAGCCCAAGCGCGGCATTTCTCATCTCAGATATCTTCATGCTCACGCATGGGCAGCATACCGTCGAGATCGTCAACACCGGGCGCAAGAATCCGGCCAGTACGGGCTACATGGTGGCCCTGGACAGCATTGAGGTCTATCGTGGCCTGCCGCCTACTCCCGCGCCCACGCTCACGCCCGGCCCTACCCTGACCTTCACGCTCTCACCTGCTGCCATTGAGGCGCGTCTGGTGGCTGGCCCGCCGACCGTCCAACCGACGGCCACACCACTGCCGCCAGGCGTGGTCACGGTGTCGCTGGTCATCGCCTATGACGAAAACGGCAATCGCTCCGTCGAGCCTGCGGAAGGCGTGCAGGGCATTTCGGTGCGGTTAGTCACGGTGGGCACCAACCAGGTCATCGCGTCCGGCTTCACCAACGCCGAAGGTTTTGTGCGGCTGGAAACGCTCACCGATACGCCAGTGCGCCTCGTTGTGCCGTATTTTGGCAAGTTCTGGAACATTGCTGGCAGTCGGGCGGGCGAACAAGCCTTCTCACTGCTGCTGCCGCCAGGTAATCAGCCGGGGTTGATTCCATGAAACGACCTATCGTCTTCGCCCTACTGCTTGTGATCGGGATGCTGATCGTCTCCATGCTGGCCTGCGCAGGCACGCCCGATAATCTGCGCGTGACGCAGCTTCCGCAGTATATCTGCCCGTCGGCCACACCACGCCCGACCGATACGCCGCGTCCCACCAGCCCGCCAACCTATCCGATGACGTTCCAAGCGAATCTCAACTACAACTACGTGGATGTGACGCGGGGCATCGTCACGGTCCAGTATCTGGCGCAGAGCGTCGGCAACATCCAACTGAACTATTCGGGGATGACCACGACCGGGCAGGTCTGGTCGGGCAGCTTCAGCATCGGTTATGTACCCTACGGCGTGCCGGGCGTGATTGGCGGTTATCCGTTGAGCATCCCATCGAACGTGAACACCGCGACGCTGACTGTCGTGGGCGGTTACGCTTACACGTTCACAGTCACACGTTACCCCTATCCATTCTTCACCAGCCCCAATCCGCCGCCGTGCTGCCTGCCATCGCCGATATACCCGACGCCCGTGCCGACCTACACGCCCTATCCCACGCCGACGCTCTACGTGCGCACCAACGACTATTTCGTCGGCGATCCCGTGTACGCCATCACCGCGACGCTGCGCCTCAAGTTCCGGGTGACGGCGGTGCAAAGCCTCCCTGCGCCACCGGATGCGCATGGCAATCCGCGCAGTGTTTACGTCTGGCGCTTGGAAGTCAAAAACATCGGGACGCTGGAGTACAACCTGTATCCGGCGGCGCAGATGTACGTGAGCGAGGTGATCACGCCTATGGGCGGCACGATGCAAGGCGTGTGGGGACCCAGCCTCGACGCGGCACGGGCAGCGGGCATCAGCCCGACCTACGATCCGGCAGCGCTCATGCCCGGACAAACCATGCTATTCGCCCTCGCCGCCTTTGGGCCACAGGGCACTGCCTATCGGATCAGCTATGCGCTGGACCTGACCACGCGCGGCGGCCCGACTCAAGTGCCGGGCGCAAATATCGTATCGTGGCTGAACCGCCCCAACACCGACTGCATCGGCGAGATACAGGAGCCGTAAACGATGCCCATTATTGGTGATATTGTTCGACAGATCCAACTTGCCATTGATTCCTTCTGGTATCAACTGCTGATGATGCTGGCCGCCTTCCAATGGAGCCTGCTGCGCGGCGCGTTTATGATGGGCTACACTATCCAACTGCTCACCAACTGGCTGGTGTCGGAAGCGTTCGCGCCACTTATCCAGCAAACGGGCGACAGCCTGCAAATTGCCACCAGTTGGGCGTTCGTCATTGCCCTGTTCGTCTTGGGCATGACCTATATGCTGGCCTCGATTGTCCGGCTGGATGTGGTCAGTCCTCGCAACGCGATTTTGTGGTTCGTGGCGGGCCTGATCTTCTTTCAGGTCGGCCCAGCGCTCTATCGGGGCATGGCCGACTTCCGCCGCACGGTGAGTTCAGCGTTTTACCTGAGCGTGTTATCCACCATGCAGAGCCAGTCGGGGGCGGCCTTGTCGTCGCTGAGCAGCGTAGCAACCAGCGATCTGGGTATCCTCACGCCCTGCGATAACTTCGGGCCGTATTTGGGGCGTTCGGGCGGGCATGGCGCGCCCATCCTCATCAACGGGCTGGATGTCGCGTTGGCCTATCTGCGCGCCGACGGCATCGACGTGATGGGTTATCCCTACCCGACCTCGGACAACTGCCAGGCGCACGTGCCGCCACAGTCGTTCGCTATTCCCTGGGAATGGCAGCGGCCCGGCAGTTTCTTCGACAACACCAAACAGCCCGTCTTTTTCCCGACCATGACCGACGAGCAGCGCGCCGCATCGATCAGCATGGCGAGTACCGCCCAGTGGCGGCTCGTTTCGGCGTGGCCGCTCGTTTTGTTCGGGATCACAGAACAGATCGTCGCGCTGTGCCTGACCATCGCCCAAGGTCTGACCTTCATCTCGTTCGCGTGCGCGATCCTGTTCGCCTTCTTCAAACGCACCGAAGGTATCGCTTGGTCGGTTGTCGATCAGTGGATTGAAACCATCGTCCAGACCGTCATCATTGCGATGGTGCAAGCGTTGGTCGTTTCGTTCTTTCTCGCCGCTGCCGGGACAAACAACGGACTCGTCGTGCTTGGCGTGGGCCTGATCTGCCTGCTGCTCATGCTGATCCTGCTCTGGTCGGGCGTGAAGGCCATCTGGCGCAGTTTCAACCGCTTGTTTGACGCTTTCGGCAAAGCAACGGGCGGCAGCGTGGTATCGGTTGGCGCGGCGGCACAAACAGCGGTCACGGCAGGCGCAGCCGTCGCCACGGGCGGCATGTCATTGGTCGGCAATACGCTGGGCGGCGCAAGCGCATTGATGAACGGCGCGTCGTGGTCGCAGGCGGCAGGCGTGGCCTTCGGCGGCTCACAGATGCTCACCGGGGCTGCGCGCACGCTCACTCGTTTGCCGGGGCTGCGCGATACCGAATTGGCGGAGGCGGCGGATCACTTCGTGGAGGGTGCAGTCACGCGGCAGGTAGCGCGAGGCGTACCCATTGTAGGCAGGATAACCGGGCCAACCGTCGGCGCAGCGCTGCTGACGGATCGTAATCCCGACAGTGCCTACGAGGATGAGGACGGACGGTGGAAGCAGCCAATGCTCGTGCCTGCGGTGGGCAAAGCGCTGGCCGGATTAACACGCGGCCCACGTTGGTCAGCGCCAGAGGAGCCGTTCGAGGGCGAGTTCACGCCGCTTTATCCGGGGCGCATGGGCAAGTTCACGCCGATTGCATTACCGTCTGGTGAGCCTACCCCTGCGCTCCCTGATGGGCCCGCGACGGTTGCCCAGCTTGAGACTGCCTCACAGCGCAGTGACTACATCGAGCAGGAGACGGACGAGGAGATGGAGCAGCACATCACCGATGTCGCCCGGAGCACTGCGCCCACCGCACAAGCGGAGACTTCCCGCGCCGAAGCCTCGGCAGGCAAACTGGAACAGGCGGCGGATCGGCTGATGCAAGCTGTCGAAGGACTGGTGCGCGCCGCTGAAGGGCGGTTGCAGGTGTCCGGCAGCGGGAATGTGGCCTCGGCAATGGGCGATACCGTCGCCTTGCTGGCGGCACGTGGGACGACAACCCCCGACAACTTCGCCGTTGCCCAGGCAATGGCGGGCGCGCTGGGGGTCACGCCCATCCGGGATGGCAAGCCGCCTATTGAGGGCGACCTGGCGCGATTCGGCTTGTTCACCAACCAGGCGCTGACGATGGGCCTGAACCCGGAACAGACTGAACGGGTCGTGCGTGAAGTTAAGGAGTCGCCCGAAGGGAAAATCACTGACAAGACCCGCGAAGAACTGATCCAGCACGGACAAGACGCGCGGGGTCTCTCGTGGGCGGATGCAGGACGCGAGGTGGAAACCCTTGAACACGCTGCTCGTGTACTGCCCAACGACATCTCGGCTTATGGCATGGTCAATGTGCCTGCTGCTGCCCCCCATGTGCAGGTTGCGCCCGAAATCGAGGTGCGTCCCACCGTGCAGGTGACGGTGGAGACGGGCAAGGATACCCCCGACAGCGGCGTGCAGCGTGACAGCGCGCTCACGGGCAGCGCGGAGATGATCGGCGCGCCGAAAGGCGGTGAAGCGTGATCGAGATGCTGCGTTACTATGCCATTGACGAACTGCGCGAGCTGTCACTGGCGGAACTGACCGCCCTCTGGGAACTGGTGCCCACGGAACGGCAGCGCCGCTACAAGGCGGTCTATGATCGTGAGGTGCGCAATGCGGGCGCGTCCGGCTCCGACGCGCTCGAAGGGCAGGTCGCGGCTGAACTGCTCACCCGCTACACCGATACCGCGCTCGTCCCGGTGGGGGCGCGATGGGCACGCTGCCCGGTGCGCATTCAGGAGGCGGCCAAACAGAGCAGCGAACTGGTCGCGCCGGAAACGGTTCTGGAACGCGAGTCGCCCAAGCGCCCACGTCCTATTGTGCTGCTGATAGGCGGGGCGGCGTTCGCATTCGTGCTGCTGCTCATCCTGACGCGCATCGGCGGGCGGGGCAGCCGTGTGGCGGAGAACCTGACGGTCACGCCGACCATGACGCTTTCGCCCACGCCGCGCCGCAGCCCGACGCCCACGCCCATTGCGCTGGAAGAGCAAGACCCGGTGATCCGGGGCGGGGATGCGGACAGGACCACTGCCTATCCGGTCAATCTGCGGGTGACGCTGGCCGATGCGACGGTGCCGCGCGTCTTTGTGGTGCAGAGGCGGGTGATCCAGACCGCCGAATGGCGCTTTGATCCCAACCCGGACACCGCCTCGTACATCGCTGGCTTGACGGTGCGCCCGGTGATAGGCGTGCCCTACTCGCCGGAGAATGCAGCGCTGTTTGCGCGGATGAGCGCGGGGACGGCCTTCACCTTGCAGATGAACACGGGCGCGACGCTGCGCTTTGCCTTTGCTTCCAAGACCGAAGTGGTGCGCAGCGATACGGGCATTTTCCGGCAGGTGGAGCCGGGGCTGGTGCTGGCCCTGGTTGGCGAGCGCGGGCTGGATGGAATGCCCACCGCCTCGCGGATCGTGGTCACCGCCACGTATCCGACGGAACAGGAACTCTCGCGGACGGGCGCATTGAGCGAGGTGGGCAGTGTGCTGCCCCCGCCCGAAGCGACGGCAACCCCAACACCTACGGCCACGCCGATCCCGTTTGAGCGGCTGGATGTGCAGGTGATCTCGGTCACGACGGTGCCGGGGCGCGTGACCGTGCAGCTTCGGCTCTACAACGGCGGCGTGGAGGCGGTGCAAATCACGGGGGACATGATCTGGATGGCGTTCGGCTACGCGCCCAACCCGCTCGGCCCGCGCATCCCGGCGGATGGGTTAACGCCCTTCGTGTTGCTGCCCGGTCAGGCGGCAGATGTGACGATCTATTGGGCGTGGGCGGGGGAGCCGTTCGGGAGTCTGAGTGTGGGAGTCTATCGGTACGCGATGCAGTGGGAGTAAGGCGTTACAGGCAGGGCTGCGTTTTCCCGGCACGGTGCTCGGCCAGTGCCTCATCCGCCAATTCCGCCAGCAAATCTTGCGAGGTGGCGAAAGCATCCATCCAACGCCGTTCTGAGGCAAGTTCTTCCAGAATCCAAGCCGCCAAAACATCTTGTTCCTGCGCCGGCAGTTTGTTGATTTCCGCCAACGCCCGTTCCATCAGATCAGTCATCGCGTTCCCTCCTCTGTGCAGATTATACCATGCACCCGCATCCCGGCAGATGGGTTAGTTCCCTTCACGCTGCTGCCCGGCTAGGCAGAGGATCTGACGATCTTTTGGGCGGGGGCAGGGGAACCATTTGGAACGCTGCAAGTTACCCTCACCTATCTATTTGGCATAGCGCTTAAACCTTGGTAGGTATGAAGATTGTGACAACAGGTAGGGCATGGCTCTATGTACTCTATCTTACTCGCTATCTCAGAAGAGAGATTGCTGATCGCTATCAGGGTCAGTAAATTTGTGTGTTTTTTTCTTGCTTAGATGCGCAGGGGCGAGATCTAGATGGCGCGCCCAATTCAACATAATCTTGGCATTTACCTCAGCAGTGCCATCAGTCCAATCAACTCCTAAACGCAATTTCAATATTTGGGCAATATCGGTTAGTTGAGCATTGCTGTCTGCGTCGTGAAGTATTGCCACAAATGTTGAAAATGGCTGTATTTGCATAGCCCTTTCGGAAAAGATTGTCTTTCTATCTCGGGGATTATCGGCGAATTCAATCGCGACTGGGAGTACACCTATAGTCCTTGACCTTCTTACAATAAACCCCAATTCTTCGAGGCTGGCTAATACTTTTGACCAAGAACTTCTCTTGATATTGCTAGTATCGACTGTGCTGTTGTTCTTTGCTGCCTCCACAATCCTCAAAAGCACCTGCTCGATTGGCTTGTACTGAATGGCTGGTAAACCTACCCCTCTTCTTTTCCCAAGTTCAACATCAAGCAAGCTATATTCGCTTAACATCATATCTGGTTCTTGCCAAACCAAGCGACCCTGTTTGTTGTCGAAGTCTGCCAACCCTGTGGCCTTCATCCATCCAGCGAATATTCTTGCATAGGTTTGCCATGTCTTTGATGAAGCCGAGATATAGGGGCACCATTTCCTGAGCAACCTTGAGGCCAAATTAATGTCAAGTATGTTGTGAACCTCTAAGTGCTGAATATATCGCAAGATGAGCCTATTCCGGGTCAAACGGTCGTAGAGATACTTCTGTAAAGACTGCTCAAATGGAGCATCATCTCCTTGTAAATCCTGTGGCACGCCCAGAATACCTGTCATGTCATCAAGCGTTACTAATCCGAGCAGTTTCATCTCGTGAAAGACGTTATAGAACGTTCGATGCGCAATCCTATGATGGTTAGCAAGATGATCACGGAATTGGTCTGAGGTAAACTCCATTCCCTTCTTCACTTGCTCAAAGAGCGATCTGGTAGCGCGAATCACTGTCCCCGCTTGAATTCGTAAAATATAGTGTTCTTGGACTGGAATTCGCCCTGTATTCAAATAATCTCGAAAGATATCCCAGTAAATGTCGTATTTGTTGCCGACCCGCACCACGAGGCGGCGGTTGACTAACGCCTGGACTGCCGACGGGTTGAATTCATCTCCTAAGTCCGTCGCGTTAATGGGGGCTAGCCGAGCAATACTTCGAAGTGTATCTTCTTCCTCAGCAAGCAATCCCTGCATGTCTGAGCGAAAGATCTGCTCTACATTTAGTAAGCTAGTGGCGAGATCTGCCTGCGGAACGCTAGTCTCGTATTGAGATTTAACATGAGCACAAAGTTTCTTCAACAGCCAAGGATAACCCTGTGAGTATTCAGACAAGAAGAACTTCAGGTCCTCTCGCAAGCTTGTTCCAATTTCCTTTTCGAGCCATTGAAAGAGTTCTTTAGCTTCGGTATTTGAAAAGATTCCTAATGGAATGCTCAGGCTTGCTGCAGTCAAATCTTCGCGTAGTTGGTACGGAAAATCATTTATCTGTCCAACAATGTCTGTTTTCCAAGAGAACCCAAGGGCGATATTAGTTTGTAAATCGCATAGTTTTAGAAACATATCCTTGATGTGCCTCAAGGCATCAACTTGGAAGAAAATATTCTCAAACTGGTCAAGGAAGATGACAAGTATTTTCCGCTGCTGCGCAAGTACTTTCCCTAACTTGCCTAACGCATCCACAGCGCCTTCGTAACCTGTAACTTTGAAAGGAACCTGAGGCAGTAGATTGCGAAATTTCTCGTTAAACACGTAGTCGCACACTCGTAGAATAAACTGCGGCGAAGACGCTGTGCGCGAATCAACTGCCAGAGCGAAATGTCCAGCTTTATTCAAGCGATCAACAACTGCCAACACACATGAACTTTTACCCCATCCTGAGTTTGCTGTGAATATGAGACCCCTTGCCGACGTTTTACCATCGAGCACCTGGGTAACAAACTTATCAATTTCGGCGAACAACGATGTGCGTCCGACGAAATAATCAGGATGTGCAGGAAATTGGTATTCAAAACAAGCTGAACCTGCTTTTACTTCGACAATTTGCTCCAAATCAGGTGCCATGGTTGATTGAATTAATGGCGTAGCCTTGAGATTCAATATGTTGTATTGAGCAACCTCAGGGTACAACTGTTGAAATGTATTTAGAGATTCTTTGTCTCGGATATTGACCCCTTTAGCATCAAATATCGCAACTGATTGAGGTATAACGCCTCCCATTGGAATCACGTACTGAAACCAGAAAAATCCTTGCTTTGTATATGTCAGGACCTGATCACCGGGAATGCCAATTTCTGCCGGTATTTGCGATGCAATACTTTCGGGGCGTACGCAGGAATCTACCTCAAAAATAGCATCAAGAACCTCGCGTTTTTCCAGCAATCGAACAGTTATTTTTGAGTTGCCTTGGCAGTTCTCCTCATAAAAGGCAGTAGCATGTGAATTAAGTCCAGGTACAGCGATGAATAGTCCACTGGCGTGATTGTCCTTCATCCATAAAGCCATGTACTTACCAAAAAAGGCTTGTAGTTTGGGGGCATCGATAGATTTATCATAGAACTTACATTCGGCGTACAGTGGATGCCCCGAAACCTCATGTTCACCTTCAATATCTATCTCCATACCAGCATAATTGATGGATTTACTCTTAATCTTGTATCCGTAACGACGTAACACTCTACGCATGAGATCCTCAAAGAACTTACCACGTTCATTGGCTTGAGCCTGTGACGTTGTCTCATTGGAGAGGATTTTCAACTCTGGCATGGGTAGCATGGGTTAGCTGATCCCTAATTCTGTCTTGTTCAACACACCACTAGCGATATTGGCTGAAAACTTCCGTGTCCCGTCCGCAGCTTTCCACCGCTTGGCTCGCAATCTTACGCGGTTCACCCGCCCCACCCTGCTATCCTGAGCAGTATCGGGGCGGCGCATTGGTCGTGAGTAGGGCCTCAACCGCGAAGGGTCCGTAGCGCCGTTTACACACCCGCTGCGCTGCCCCAGCCATCCGTTTCAGCAGAGGAGACGCCAACCGTGTCGCTTCGTGACGCCATCAACCAGTTTTTCACCGATGCGCGGGACATTGCGCAGCTCATTGCGCCCATCTGCGCGGTGCTGGGGTTTATCGGCCTCGGCATCATGTATATGGGCAGTTCATGGCCCCTGATTGGGGACTGGAAAAAGGACAATCCCCGCGCCGCCAATCAGGTGGTGATGGGCTTGCTCTTCGTCATCGCCGCCAGCAGCATCACGACCATTATCTCGTTTTCCTGAACCGTCGGCAAGTTCAATGTTCAGCGGAGGGGGAAGCGCAGACCGATTTGGCTTCCCCAGGCCCACTCGGAAGGAGTCGTGATGGTCGCTGAGTTCAAATCGCACGTCCTGAGCCGCGATGAAAAAGGCTTCATGGGCGTGCCGTTCAAGCGCCTGATGCTGGCAGGTGTGGGCGGCGGCATGGTCTATACGCTCGGCAAGTTCGCGCTGCCGGATGTCGCTATTCCGGTCGCGCTGCTGGTTGGGGTGCTGCTGGTCATCCTCACCGCGCCACGCGGCGGCATTCCGCGCTGGCAGCGGCTGCTCTACAGCGTGCGGGGCAGCCTGATGCTCGGCGCAGCGCAGCAGCCGCACAGCCTCACGGGGAGCGTCGGCAAGCTGGTCGAAATCCCCACCGATTTGGCGCGGCTGGATTCGGCGATGCTGTTCACGCCACCCGCCACTGAGATCGAGGCGAATCTCGCCGAATGGGTCACCTTCGCCCAAGCCGCCGATGCAGATCGCGGCGATGGGCTGGAATTCGTGGAGGTGCGCTAAATGGCTCGTGAAACCAACGCGAAGGACGCGCCGCTGCGCACCTTCCTCATCGAACCGTTCGACATTATGCTGCACGCCACCGAAGATGGCGTAAACGCGCTGCAAACCCGTTTCGCCAACTGGCTGCGGGCATTGCACACCCCGGCAAGATTCGCCTGCTGGCAGATTCCCGCCACGCTGGATGAGAAGATCTCGCAGGTCAGCCGCACCGCACGTGAAACCACCGATGCGCAGCGGGCGGGCCTGCTGATGGAATATCGCCGCCACTACGAGCTGCTCCAGGACTCCGCCGAGTATCAGCGGGCGGTGTGTGGCATGGCGCTGTGGTCGGAGGAAAACCCGCGTGCATTGGCGGCGGGCATGACCTCGGCGTTCGATACGCCCGTCACTGAAACCGTCTGGCCTGCGCTCTTCAATGGGCAATACGAACTGCGGGAGAGTCCGTTCTGGCATCTCGCGCCGGTGGGCCGTCCCGGTGGTCGGGCGGTCTGGGCAATCCTCAATTCCTATGAGTTTCTGCCGTCCATCTGGAACTTCTTCCGTCCGCTGGCTTCGCTGCTGCGGCTGAACTTCCCGCTGGCGCTGACGGTGGATATTCCCAAGACGTATGACCGCAACGACGGCATCGACGCGGTAGAAAGCATCATCGCGGCCTATCAGGTGCATCTGGCGACCATTCGCGGCGAGGACAGCCGCTCGGTGACGCGGGTCAACGACTGTCGGCGGGCGTTACAGGAGATGAATCAAGGCGATGCGCTGCATCTGGCGCAGATCACCGTTGCGGTCGCCGCGCCCGATGTGGAGACGCTCAAAGCGCGGGTCGCGGCGGTGGTCAACGAAACGCGAGCATGGTTCCTGCTGCGTCAAGAGGTGGGCGAACTGCTGGCTCGTTCGGTGGGCTACTTCGCCGCCAAGCCAACCAGGGAAATCGGCTTGCCTCAGACGACGTGGCCCGTCACTTCACGGGAACTGGCGCTTATGCTCGCGCCGCTCGGGTACCGCAAACTGTCCAGCACACAGGGCATCCTACGCGGCGAAGCGGTCGGCGCATCGTATCCCATGTTCCACGACTCGTGGCGGGACAAACGCGCGACCCACGAAATCTGGGTGGGCGTGTCGGGGTTCGGCAAAACGTTCTACTGCAACTGCTATCTGAGCCGTGAATACGCGGAAAACGGCATCCCGTTCGACCTGCTCGAACCGATGGGACATGGCAAACATGTGGCCGAGGCGTTTGGCTTGCCCTGGCACGTGATGAGCGCCCGCACGACGGTCATGAACCCGAACGATGTGATGTTTCCGACGCTCACCGAGCAGCGTTCACATGTCACGCGGCTGTACGAGACGGTGTTGGGTCGGGCCTTGTCGGGTGGTCAGCGGGAAAACCTGGAGCGTGGGCTGCTTGGGGAAGCACTCGACCTATTGTATCGCGGTTTCCCGAACCTGCAAAAAGTCACGCCCGACCTCACACCCACGCCAGAAACGCTGTGCGATATCCTGCGCGGCCTGGGCGACAAAGAGCATATCAAGGTGATCGCCCGCGACCTGGCCGACGAGATCGCCGGGTTGTGCAGCGGCAGCGGGCCGTGGGCGAGTTTCCTGAACGGGCAGACCAACGTGGATCTCTCGCGGGGTGGCCGGGCGTGGATTGGGCCGCGCATCTTCTCCTTCCACGAGATGAGCGAAGACCCGATCATGCTGGCGATTGCCTATGCCCAGGTGCTGTCGGCTATCCGCCGCGACTCGCTCATCGACGAGCAACCGCGCATCATCGCCGTCGATGAAGTCTACCGCCTGATGCGCCATCCATCACTGTTGGACTTCCTGATCGAGGCGGCCAAGACGTTCCGTACCCGTCGCAAGAAATTGCTGGCGATTGACCAACAGATGAGCGTGTTCCTCGAAGGCAAAGCGCGTCTGGTGTTCGAGAATTGCCCAATCCGAGTGGTGTTTTCGCAGCGGCAGGGGATGCACGTCTTTCGAGATGATCCCGCCTTCCAGCACCTCAACCCTCAGCACCGGGACATCATCGCCGCCCTGCCGCGCTTTCACTTCGTCCTCGACATTCAGGACGAGGGGCTTTGGTACTTGTACAACCGTCCCAGCGAGGGCGAGGTAGGGCGCTTCCGCACGACATGAACAGGAGGAGATGAACTATGGCGAAAACACCCGTCACCAGCCCTTTTAAGGCAATGGAAGAAGAGGCGTACCATGCCTTTCGAGAATGGCCGATTTTTCTGGTGTTGCGCCAGAAGGAATTGGAGACTCATCTATCACCGGCAGGCGCGTCGAGCAATGCGCCAGGTGCTGCGAAGACTGGTCAGCGCCCTGAAACAGAGTTGACGAAAGGGAAGAAAACATGACCAAACTGGTTATTGTGGAGAGTCCGGCGAAGGTGAAGAAGATCGCATCCTTCCTGAGTGATGGCTGGCGGGTCGAGGCGTCCTATGGTCATGTGCGCGACCTGCCAGAGGATGCCCTTGGCGTGGACATTGACGCTGAATTCGCGCCACAGTATGCCACCCTGCCGGGCAAAGGCAACACCGTGCGTCGTCTGCTGAAAGCGATGACGGAGGCGGAAGCCATCTACATCGCCACCGACCCGGATCGGGAAGGGGAAGCGATGGCGTGGCACATTCTGGCGCTGGCGAAGCTGCCCAAAGAGAAACAGGTTCATCGCATCGCCTTCAGCGCCATCACCAGGAGCGCGGTGCTGGCTGCCGTCGCCAATCCGCGCCCGCTTGACCTGAACCTGGTTGAAGCGCAGCAGGCGCGCCGCATCGTTGATAGGCTGGTTGGGTATCTCGTCTCGCCGCTGGCCTGCAAGTCGTTGGGCAAACAGGTCTCAGCAGGCCGCGTGCAGAGCGTGTGTTTGCGTCTGGTCGCGGATAGGGAACGTGAAATTGGGGCCTTCACGCCTGCAACCTCCTGGACACTGGAGTCCCGGCTTCGGACGGATGCAGGTGAGTTTTCGGCTCGGCTGACCACGGTGAAGGGCGCAAAAGCGCTTTTCGCCAGTCGGGAACAGTGCGAGAAGCTGGTGAATGGTCTGCCTGGGTCAGCGTTCTGGGTTCACAAGGTCGCGGAAGGCGAGAGAATGCGTCATCCGCTGCCGCCTTTCACCACAGCCACGCTCCAACAAGCGGCGAGCAAAGCACTTGGCTTCGCGCCGGACAAAACCATGCAGGTCGCGCAAATCCTGTATGAAGCCGGGCTGATTACCTATCACCGCACCGATGCGGTAACCGTCGCGCCGGAAGCAATTGAGGCGGCCCGCGATTACGTCAAGGTCACCTTCGGCGATGCCTATCTGCCGGGACAGCCGCAGCGCTACGAAACGAAGACCCTCAACGCCCAGGAAGCCCATGAGGCTATTCGACCTGTGGACGTGGCGCACAAACTCGCAATGGCGGGCGACAACGCGGATGGCGCGAAGCTGTACGCCCTGATCTGGTCGCGTTTTATCGCCTCGCAGATGGCGGATGCCCGCTATCAGCTCCGCGCCGCACAAATTCTGGCGGGCAAGACGCAAGGGCAGCCGTACCCATTGGACTTCCGGGCACAGGGTCGCACGCTGACGTTTGACGGCTTCCTGAAGGTATATCAGGAAGCGCTGGATGAGGACGAACGCGCTCAACCCGACGAGACTCTGCCGCCACTGACTGAGGGTCAGACATTAGGGGTCGTCACGCTGCAACCTGATTCACACACGACTCAACCGCCGTCGCGCTACACCGAAGCCGCGCTTGTTAAAGCGCTAGAGGTACGGGGCATTGGGCGAACTTCGACCTATGCCAGTATGGTCAAGACGATTCGCGCCAAAGGCTACGTCAAGCTGGACAAGAAACGGCTGATCCCGACCGAAATGGGGCTGAAGCTGTGTGATCTCCTCGTGGCGCGGTTCGGGGCGGTGTTCGATTATGGCTATACCGCCCGGTTGGAAGCTGACCTTGACCGCATCGCAGGCGGTGAAATCAGTCGTCTGGTGACGTTGCAGGCGTTCTGGTCAGGTTTCCATCCGCTGCTCAGGTCGGCAAGGAGTCAGATCACGGGTGATGCGCCCGTCAAAGCTGCGCCGAAAGCGACAGGCGATACCTGCCCCAAATGCGGCGGCGCACTGGTGGAGCGCGAAGGCGCATTCGGCAAGTTCATCGGCTGCGCGAACTTTCCCAGGTGCAAATACACCACAGGCGGCACGTTCCGTCCGGTACGGTTCAGCAAGGTGGGTAAACGTGCGGAGGTGGGGGCATGACCAACCGGATTCCTGACCTACCCGATGAGGTGGCGGACTTCTTCGCGCCGTCTCCCGACAACTGGCCTCCACCCGAACCGCCCGACGATGACTGGTTCGCGCCGGAACCGCCGTCCGAGTCCGACATGCCGCCTGATTTCGCTGATTTGCTGTCTGAATTGGCGGCTCTGGACAAGGGCGTTGTTCCTGAGCCGCCTGATCTGGCCGGAGCGCCGCCCGAGGCGCAGATGGGGTTGTTCGACTATGCGCCAGAGGACGATCCCTTTGTCCCGGCAGAATTCAATCTGGGCGATACACCTATCGAGCCAAGCGAGTATGCGCCGAAGAACACCTGGGAGCGTTACCTCTCGGCGTTTCCAGTGGAGCGAAACCCCGATGTGGTGGAACAGGAACTCATCGACCGGGCGCAAGCGCTGAATGTGGTGGATGCGCAGTTCGTGGGGGTAGAACGCACCGATGAGACGGGCGTGGTGATTGGCTACGAAGTGGGCTGCCTGGAGGTGAGCGCGGATGTGATCAGCGGCGGCTATACCGGACGCTACCTCGAAATTGGGCGTTTTCAAGACCAGCCTGAAGCGGAAAAGCTGTACCACGAACTGCAAGGCGAAGTCCACAACGGCGGTTTGCCCACGTACGCGGTGCATGATTACGCCGAATTCGCCGCGCATGAACGGGGAATGCCAACCGCCTGGCGTGAAGTGGACTCAGAGACGCTCGCGCCGTTTCTGGAAGGGCAAGCCGTCGAACGGGAAATAGATGAGCCTCCGCTCGAACTGCACGAGCAGTTGGTGCAGGTGGCGGTGGAAGCGGAGCCGCCCGATCTGGATGTCGCGGTCAACACCGCCTCGCCTGCCTTCAATGCCCTGAGTGCAATTGGCATCCAGGCGGAAGACTTCAACCCTGACCAAGACCCGCCGCCCTTCTATGATCCTGAAACGGGCACAGCCTATTGGATTGGCATCTTCCAGCCGGATACCGACGACCCGGAGAACTGCGTTGCCAGTATCCTGTCGTTGGGACGCAACCCGGAGACAGGCGCGGTGGAGGCGCAGCTTGCGCCGTGCGTGCCCGGCGACTGGGACAAAGCCTTCGAGAGCAGCCAGCATCTGCTCGGCGTGATGGAACGCGAAGGCATTGATGCCTGTTTTCTGGCCGCCGAATCGATGGCGATTGCCACTGACCAGCGTGAACTGTGGGAGAGCGGGCGCGGTGTGGCCCTGGAACCGGATTACGCCGAACAAGCGGCGGAATACACCCGCGAGACTTGGGAATTGGAGCTATAAGGAGGCACGATGACTGACCGGGACACGGAAGCAGTGAATCCAGCGGAAGCGATGCACCGCGACTTTGCAGAACAGGCACAACGGGAACGCGAAGCAAATGCGTCGCTTGAAGGTGCGGCATGGTTCGAAGCGACGTTCGCGGGAAGTGACACATCCCTGCTTCAGCCGCTGGATGACACCGTGAACTACGCTATTGCGGTGCAGTACGCCGATCCTTACACAGTGGAACTTGCCGCCGAAAAGTACTGGCGCGGCGAAAACGACTATCTGGGCTTGGAATCGGTGACGCTGAACACCTACGAACCGGAACCAGAAAATGAAAATGAGGTCGCGGCGATGGACAGAGAGCATCTGCTGCGCGTATATGGCAAAGAGGGGCTGAACGCGCTGATGCACGAAGCGTGGCAGACCGGTGTGGAATGTGGGCATCTTGAGGCGGATGACCCCAGCCTGTTCAAGCAGGGGCCACCGGATCGATTCACAATCCAGCCGGAGTACAAAAGGGAGTGGCTCGATCCCGACGATACGCAGGAAATCGCCATACCTAGCATCGCTCAGGCATCGACGCCATCTGAGAGAATGGAAGTGTTGGCTGCGGATGTGTTCGATCCCGATGGCGGAACGCTGGGCGCTTCCACAGTAGTGGTCTCCCACGCAGAGCATGAATTAGCCAATGAAGGCGCTGGACACGGCGGGAAAGCGCTGGAGATCGCGCAGTTCAATACCAAGGCGGATGCCGAACACTTCCGGCAGGAGTTTCTCAACTTCTTCGAATATGCCTATCCTGACGAGATGAGTACGCTCGCGGAGGAAGTCGCACGGGGTCACAGTCTGCCGACGGCGTGGAAGGACTTGGGTCAGGAGGATGTACGGAACATTCAACAAGGCGCGTTCAGCCTGACCCACGAACGAGAGGACTGGCATCCCTACGAGTACACGCCTGATCCATACTATGACCCCGACATTGACCGATGAGAACGAAGCCCGGTGATGAGCCGGGCAATCTTACGGGTTTACCTCAATACATGCGACTAGCCTTGATGAATATGAGGAGCCTTCTTGAATAGCCCCAAGCCGAATCAATTCACGATGGAGCATTTCTGGGGCTACATCGCTAACCAGCAATGAGATTCTTTCCATCCCAAGCAAACTTTCGGAGCTTGTGGATAGGTGCAGTAAATCGCTCCCAAGACGTTCCAAGCGCGGTAAGCGTTCCCCAGCGGGTGAAATTCCGAGGCGGATAACGTGCTGGCGCTTGTGGCTGCCTGGGGAGTCAATCAACACATGCCACAGGCTCAAAACCCCGGAAAGGTTGCCGTTCTCGGGTTTTCCCACTAGGGCGCGTTGTTCAGGATCGAGGTTGTCGAAGCGAGCAAACAGCGATTGGACGAGTGGGTGTTCTAGCCCGAAAAGGCTCAGTTCTTCGGCAGATAACGCTCGATCTCTGTCGGTAGAAATGAGGGTCGTTGGCTGACCGGGACGAACGAGTTCATAGACGGAAGCTGCCTTCGGGCGAAGTTCCCCACCATCCAGACGCACCGCTCGCTGCACGAAGGACACCAAGCGCTTCATCCCGTCGCCCGTATCTTCAACACGCCGATACTCGCTCAGATCAAACCGCTCCAGGTCTTGGAATAGTTCAAATACCACCTGACGAGCGACATTCGCGTTCGACATCGCCACCTCAAGCTCTTGCCGTGTACGCTTGAGCGAGGGATCGCGCACGGCATCCTGATAGAGGCGATCATAACTTAGGCGACTGCCAAGCTGACCGAGAATCTGTGCGCGCAAATCTTCGGCGATTTGACCGTCTTCATCGACCTTGCCAAGCGCTTGGGCGATGTCCTTTAACTTCTCTTCCAGCAGCAGATAGATTTCGCCCTCTATGGTATCCGCCGCCAGAAGGTTGTAGACCTGTGCGGTTTGCTGTTGCCCGTAACGGTGAATACGCCCGATCCGCTGCTCCAAATCCATCGGATTCCAGGGGAGGTCATGGTTGAAGAGGATACGGGCAAACTGAAGGTTAATCCCTTCGCGCCCGGCGGCGGTACAGATCAGAACCTGCGGGCCATCCTCGCGCTTAAAACGGCGTTGTGCCGCCGTTTTCGCGCCGTGATCGCCGCCCTTCAGAACCTCAACACCTTTACCGGGAAATGCCAACTCAATCGCAGCCCGCAAATTGTCTACGCTACCCAGATAGGTCGTGAAGATGACGATCTTCTCGCGTGGATTAGCCTTCCACAACTGGCGCAGCGCATCAAGCAGCGTGACGACCTTTGTTTCCATCCCGGCTGGGTACTTCGCCAGCAGATCGCCAATCCGCCGCCGCTCCTCAGGCAAGGCGACTCCGACAAATGTCGCTGCCGAGTCTTCAGCAAGAGCCGCCGCGATCTCGCTGTCATCGTAACCTTCCAGTTCTTCGGTGTCTCGCCTGCGGCGCAAGACCTGTATTTTCGCCTCAGCCAGCAGTTGATCGGCTTGCGCCTGGCTGACGGGATCATCGCCCAAACTATATATCTTGCAGATAAGCGCACGCGCCTCACGCAGGACGCGATCTCGCCCATCAACATCGAGCAGTTCGTCGCGCTCAATCGCGTCACGAATCGTGAGCATCAACAAACGACGTTCAAGCGTGGATTTGACTGCCGCAAAACTGCTTGCCGCTATCTTCTGGAAGATGGTCATCACGAAACCAAGCGCACGCCCCTTGCCCCCCTGTTTCTCGGCGAGGTTGTAGCCGTCTTGCAGATACTCCTGAAGCGCCTCGTAAAACTCGCGCTCTGGTCCTGCCAGCGTAAACGCTTCTGTATGCACCACACGCCGGGCGAACAGCGAGCTGCCATCGGGGGCGCACGAATCGGCTTTGGTGCGCCGGATCACGACCGCATTGAGGCGGTGGCGATTCTCAAGCATATCCGTCTCGTCTTCAAAGAGTGTTGGCTCCAAGAGACGGATCAGCATCCAGAAGCGGAAATGATCGCCCTGGTGCGGCGTTGCGGAGAGCAGCAGTAGATCGCGGCAGTGACCCCGCATCACCTCCGCCAGCTTGAAGTTCTCCGTCTTCCTGACCTTGCTCCCCGCTTTAAAAACGCTCAGGTGGTGCGCTTCGTCGAAGACGACCAAATCCCACGCGGGTGCTTCGAGTAGTCGCTTGATCCGTGCCGAACGTTTAAGTGTGTCTACCGAGGCAATGATCCGATTGTGACGGGCGAAGGTGTTGGTCTTGCGGTCAGTGACATCGCCCTCGTAGCCGAAGACTTCAAAATCGAGGTTGAACACGTCATTAAGTTCGTGCCGCCAGTTTTCAACA
Source organism: Anaerolineales bacterium (assembly GCA_015075625.1). Classification (NCBI taxonomy): domain Bacteria; kingdom Bacillati; phylum Chloroflexota; class Anaerolineae; order Anaerolineales; species Anaerolineales bacterium. Next base: position 327,476 of record JABTTZ010000001.1, read on the forward strand.
AGGCTGGCAGGGACAATCATCAGGGCGCGGGTGAGTTCGCCTCGTGACGCCAGTTCGCGCAGGATGAGTGCCGTCTCAATCGTTTTGCCTAACCCCACTTCATCGGCGATCAGGAATCGACGCGGCTGGACACGGGCAATTCGATGAACCAAAACGACCTGATGGGGCAGGAGCGCCACTTTTGCCGCTGTCAGGGTCGCGGCGCTATCGATCAGCGGTAGTTCCGCTGCTTCAATGGTGAGCCATAGTCGTTCCAGCGCTTCGGGCGTTGCGGGACGCAGCCCAGCGATCACCTGATCTATCCAGCTTGCCGCATCGCTCAGAGAGGTGGGGTGTACCTGACGTTCGCCAACCGCCTGAAAGAAGACCCGCACAAAGCCCGTCGGCTCAACGGCAAGAATGACCCCTTCGCCGAGTTCCGCGTGAAGGACTTTTTTGCCCGGCTGAAGCTGCGCCGCCGCCCTCGGAGTCTTAGGAGATGCGTCGGACATGGTAACCCACGGTATTCGCTTCGCGGTCATCCGTCACCAGACGCGCCACATCGACGGTTGCGGTGCCGTTCCACAGCGCATGAGACAGGCGGATAACCTTATTGTTCGATTGAAACAATACCTCATCATCGCTCATGCGGTGAACGACTTTAGCGGGCGTACTAAAACCAAAAACCAGCCCGCGCCGATCCCACTCGTTCTGAAACTTCACAATGAAGCGGCGGACGTGAGTCCTGATCCATGTTTCCGCATCCGGGGCAGGCAGCAGGTCGAGGCAGGTTTCCAATCCGCCGACCAGCACCGTATCTGCGCCGTTTTTGGGCGCGGCAGGGAAACGATCAACCCAACTGAGCGCCTCACGCAGCGAGATCAAGCAGCCCGTGGTGACGAGCGGCCCCAACTTCGTCTTGTCGAACACGATGCTCGACCCTTGGCGCAGCCATGAGGAAGCGGACATATCGCGCATGGCGTTAGTTATCCTCCATGTCAAGCTGCTCGAACAGCGACAACTGCATCGTTTCGGGTGTCTTGGCCTGCTCTGCCCGCCAGTGCCCGACCAGCGCCAGCGCACGCCCCGCCGCTTCCCTGATTGAAGCATTAGGGTCAACCTGGCTGTACCAGGTCAGGATCGCATCGACGGACTTCTTGAGCTTGAACGTCTCTCGGTTGCTCAGTTCTTTGGTGATGTCGATCCCGCTGCCGGGCAGCGCCGCGCCGATCAGAAAATGCGCCTGATCGAGGTCAGTCTTCAGCACCTTGCGGTTGCGACCCGGCGCGGTGAAGAAGGCGAAACGCTCACGGATCGGCTTCGCCTCGATAGTCGTGCCACGCGCTTCGATCCACCCTGCCGCTTCCAGCGCATCCTGCGACACCCCTGTACCGCGCAGGGTCTTGTGCAGCTCATCACGGGACATCGCGCTGCGGCTCTGGAAAATGCGCAGATACAGCCGCGACATGGGTTCGGCGTTTTCCGGCGGACGGCGTACCGTGCCCTGTTCGAGCAGATCATCCAGCAGTTGGTTGATGCCGAGCAGCGCGTCGCGCACGCCCAGCGCCTGCCGATCTCCGGTGAGCACCTGCCCATAGTGGCGGCTGTAGAATTCGAGCGCTTTGCCACGCAGGATGACTCGCAGATCGGAGTCGGGCAGCGTCTTGCCGTGGGTGTGTTCAAGGAGCAGCTTAAGGCGATTCACCTCATCCTTGACCCAGCGGCGCATCCCGGCGTAGCTCACGGGTTGGGGGTCGTCCAGCCGCTTGCGGCAGACATGAATAATGTCATACTCGATTTTCTGGCTGCCAAACTGCGCTTTATCGCCCTTTGTCTCGTCGCTGCGGATTGGGTAGGTAGCGACCAATACGAACCCTGCCTGAAACAGTGCCGCCAATACATTCGCCCAGGCGCGATCCTCATCGTGGTGGAAGGTAAATGCCATAAGGCCGCCTGGCTTGAGCAACTTGCCTGCCTGATACCAGCATTCCATGAGGGCATTCTGATAGAATTCCTCAGCAGGTGGGAGACGGAACGCCGAGTTAGGCGTTTTATCCTCCAACAATGGGCGTTTTTCTTCAGGGGTACGATCATCGGGGTGTTCTGCCCAGTTCTCGATGGCTTCAATTGACTTCGGCGTAAATTCCGGCTTGAAGTATTCCGCCTCTGACAGACCCGCATACCACTTCTGCAAAGGGATGCGCAGCCACACATAGAAAAAGTCTGCGAGGTCGGCATAGTTGATGTTGTCGCCGAATGGAGGATCAGTAACAACTAAATCCACCAGTCCTCGCGTGGCAAGATCGGCAAGGTCGGTTGAAGATTGGCAATACAATGTTGACACAGCAAACGGAACCGGATCGTCAGTTAAAATGCGATGGCTGGTGCGACTGTTGTCAAAGGCAACCTCCCATGCTTCGCTTGACCACTCTAATCCCTCAATACATGCTTGGACGCATGACAACCAATTTCCACGCCCCAAATATCCCCATACCGAGTTCTCCAGAACCTGTTGCTTGGGATGATAATTGGGATTGGAAAACATCGGTTCAGGCGTATCACGCTGAGTATTCCAAAAAACGAACATATTCTGATTTCTCAGATACTGTTGAAACGCCCCCAGCGCTTGTTCGCGGACATCGAGTGCCCAATCGCCGCCGCCATTGGTGATTGCTCGCAGCAATTGGGCATGGACCAGCAGTTGGCGGGAGTTGAACATCTTCCACCAGTGCGTGTAGCCGTGACCCTGTATGTCCCAATGCGAAGTCTTCCAAGCATAGGGCAAAGCAGGATGAGGGAAATACGACTCCAAATCCGCGATGTTACGTGTTGCCCATTCAGTCTCCGCAGCAATCAGCTTCTCTACATCGCTATCATCGGGTGCTTTGAAATAACGTCCGGTGTAGTTGTAGCCCTCTAACGCGCATTGAGGACAATGGCATTGGAGAGCATATACCGCCATTGCCCCGGTATGATTGCTCGCCTTAACTGCTTCCAATACGTCTTGTTGGCGACCGCATGATTGACATGCAAACGCTGCTTTTGCGGGAATCGTTCCAATACGAGTCGTAATCCGCGAGCCATCGCTTAGGACAATCTCACGGGGTAAGCCGTAGCCTTTGCGGTCATCGCCATCCGCTTCGCTCGCACCTTCTTCACCTGCATCCGTGTCTTCATCATCAGGCGTGGTTTCATCCGCCAGTTTGATCCGCCCGCGCACCTCAATGAGACGCAGCCCTTCCATCCGAGCGCTGTACCAGCGGGCAGTGCTGTCGGGGTCTGCGCCTGCCCAGCCGCCCAAAGGCTGCCCATCCAGTTCACCGGGGGTGCCGCGCAGCCAGTCCGGGTGGATCAGCAGGTACATGTAGACATGGCGGGTCTCAATGCCGTAATCGCCCTTTTTGATGTCGCTCTGCCGCTGCACCTTCTTGTGTTTCTCCGCCACCTGTTTGATGCGTCGGCCCGCAAACGCCCCGCAGTGTGGGCAGCGCAGCCCCGGTTCGTCATCGATAGTTTCGATCAGTTCATTGATCCGGGCGGTCTTTTCGGCGCTGCTGCCCTTGCTGTAGTCCTTCAGCAGTTGGGCAAAAGCCTGTGTTGTCTCCGTAAAACTCGGTTCGTTATCGAGAACAACCCGCTCCACGCCGGGAGCCATGCGCGTTTCACCAAGCTCGATATGGAAGGCGCGTCCGCAGTCCGGGCATGAGGTAGGAATGAATGCGGTGGTGAGCTTCTTCTCGGCAACCACCGGAGACTTAAACAGCGGCGTGCGGTGACCGTCTGCCTTGCAGGGGCCATGTTTAGCCCAGAAGGTGTAGATGATCTCCGGCCCATACCAGCGGTAGCGCTTGCGGTCTTCAGGCGGCAGAGTCAGTGGATCTACATCGGCTGGCAGATCAGTTTCAAGATCGATCCATTGGCCCTGATGTCCGCGCGGGCAGGTAGTCGTGTAGAACGGCTGAATCAGCGGCTTGACCTCGCGCTCAATGTGATCAAAAAACGCCTGCACCTGTTTGGGATCGCTGCACGCCAGTTCGTTTTTGGTCACGAACCACGCCACCGGGTTCAGGTCGATGCCTGTCATCTGAAAGCCGAGACGCGCGCCTTCGACCATGGTCGTGCCGCCGCCCATGAAGGGTTCCAGCACCCGCAGTTTTTTGAAGCTGCCCGCCTTCTGGTGGTTCGCGTAGTAGTGATCCCAGACCAGTTTGCCCGCTTTGGTGGGGTCTTCGGGCGCTTGGGTGGCCGCCGCGATCAGCAGGCTGCGAAAGACGCTGGATCGCCGCCGCGCCCACCACTTGGACATCTGGTAGATTGGCTTGCCTGCATTACCTTCCAGATTGGAGAGGGCGTTGATCGGCGCAATGGGAAAATCAACCTCCAGGCAAACGGGAGGTCGATTCGGGTCGTTAAAATCAGGCACGGGCAGCCGAATCGCCTTGCCGAGATTTGGCGGCTGGTAGGCGGGCGCTTTTTTGGTCTTGTCTTTTTCAACCTTCTTCAGCTCGTCCGGTTCAACCGGCATCAGCTCTTGCTGTTTATTCGCCATATTCACTCAATTACTTCGCAGGTAGTCTTACAAACGGTACAGCCACTTCTAGGAGGCTCAGGCCGCCGTGACACAGGTTGGGAAAGCCACCTTGCACGCTCCACTTACGCTGCCCAATGACCACATGCTGGTTATTCTCAGTCAGCACCAACGGCGGCATGAAGCGATTTTCCCAAACGGCGGAAGCGGGTTTCGTCCGAGAGGCGCTGAAGGTGTCGCGCATCAACTGGATGCTCTCTTTGTCGGTAATCTCATCCGAGAAGAGTTTGCTGGTTGCGTAACCATGATCACCGGTGATGACCAGTTCACGACCCTGACGCATCCGATCCACAAGCGCCCAGAACCCGGCATCTTTGAGCATATCAGCAGCCTGTTTGTAGACTTGCTCTGGCGCTTTCTGCTCATGAATCAGGTCGTCAATGAAAGTGTGCCAGAGGAGGATGTTGTGTTCATAGGGCACGCTGCCCACGCAATCTTGAAAAGGCACACTCAGCACATCGGTGTAGGTCTGCGCCAGCGCAAATCCACCCGGTTTGCCGTTGTTGGTCAGGCTGCTTCGTGTGGACGCACCCAGCGCCTGAGCAAAGCGATTGGTGTCCGATGGAACCTCTGATCCGGTTACGACAACCTCGATAGGTTGGATATTATGCGCCGCTGCACCCTCCAACAGCACGTGCAGTTCACGAAGGGATAGCGCATCCAATATCAGGGTGGCGCGACCAGTTGCCGCTGGCTGTGCATACCAGCGTTTCAGGCGCGCTGCTGTGCGCTCTGCGCTGGCGGAGTACGCCTCCCAAAGCTCCCAACCGCTCTCCGCCAGCAGCCGATCAGGCGCGACGGTCTGGTTGTGGAGTTCTGTTGGAGACGTGGCCTGAACGGCAATGTCGTTCAGGTGTTGGAAAATCGCCTGCCATGCCTCCGTTGGCGTGGTCGCGCCCAGGATTACCTCTGTCCAGCCCAGCGCGTTCATCGGGACTCGTCCTCTTCGTTATAGGAGATTTCGAGCAAAGCCCGCAAGGATGATGGTATGCGCGTGAGAATTTGTTTCAACTCCTGGACAGTCAGGTTGCCAAATTCCAGCTTGGCAGTCGTCAACCGCGTGCCGGAAGGCACATTCCAGCTTTCCAATTTACCCGCCAGATTGATACTGGTATTGGCGTCATCGGTACGTTGTGTTCTCACAACGGGCTGCTTCGGTATTGGCGTCGGGTCGGGTTGTACGGGCGGTACAACGACAACAGGTTGAGCGCCGCCGGGGACGGTTACAGATATGGGCGGGTTGGTTGATCCCGGCGTGGGTGCAGGTTGGGGTGGTGTGATCGGCGGTACAGTGACGGTTGTGCCGCCGACGGCTTCGGGCAGGGCGATTTGCACAGCCCTCAACTCCGAGCCAGAACGGAAAGCACGGCTCTTGACATGGTTGTATGCTTGGTCGCTGGAAGTATGCTCGGTCAATCGGCGAATCCAAGCGCCGCCTACATTGAGCGCGATCTTGCCATCGGCGGCCATGCGCATAATACGCTCATAGATGCGCGTATCTCCGAGGAAGGGAGTAGCTTCCTCAGCGGGCGAAGACGGCGGCTCGTAGAGATAATCCAGCACATCTCCAACGACTCCGGTATCTTTGGCGATTTCAAGGATGTAGTTCTCGAACGGCGCGAAATCGAATATCTCGTCGTTGATCTTGGCTTCTACCTGAGCCGGGATGTCCTCGCCCTGCGCATTGACACGTTCCCATGTAAAGCGGCAAGCTGCCGGATTCTGAAAATCCCAATGCTGCAAAATAGCGAAGCGGTCAAAGCGCGTTTTCAGCGAATCGCGCAGCGGCTTGTCGAACTTGTCCTTCAGGGCACGGTACTTGCCGTCATCCTTCCATGCGATTGAGGTTAGGAAAGACCCACGGGCATTTTGGATCATGGTCTGATCAGTGTATATGCCTTGTGTTCCTGCCCCAAGCAGAAGGAACCTCACCGTATTGCGTCGCCGGGAAACATGAGCCTTGAGCCATTCCCCCAAGCCGAGAATACGCCCGTCAGCCTCAATCGTGACCGGATCGGGAATAACCAGCAATACCGGGCGATCCCAGCGGGCAGGCTGATCCGCTTCGTCAACATCCTTCCAGGGGTCGCGCTGCCAGTTAGGGCCAAGTACGATGATCCGCGATGGTCGTTCTTTTGCCTCTGGAGAGAGGATCGAACGGAATGTCTTTCGAATGTGGCTGATGTCTTCACCCGGAAAGACCTGACTCCCGATTGTCGCTACAGCGCCTGGCTCCCAAAGCTTGTTGTTGCGTGCAATGGTGCGTACTCTGGTGGTGGGATTTTCTTCTAGTTCGAAGCGCAGACGCTCGTTCCCAATTTCACCCCCATGAATATTCGGGGCATGGTCTTCCAACTGACTCAATTCGACACGGAAGGCATTGTCGTCTTGGGATGCGCTGCGGGTAATGTCAAGCTGAAGTTCCTGACGGGTCGCGCCGTTGTTCTTTCCTGACGAAAGGGAGCGCATCCACAGCGCGCTTACGAGTTCACGGGCATGGGGAACAGGCGCATTTGTCGAGGCAATGCTTTCAAGATTACGTTGCGCAACAGCCCGCAGTTTTTCCTGGTCAGCGGCTGTCGCAATCGAGTCAAGCAGTGTGGTTACGCCGCCTGAATCGTCATCAACAAAGAAATCGGCTGGTGTGATGACCGGTGAGTGCTCCCCTCGTGCGCGATACACTTGGGCCAAGATTCGGATCAGGTCACGTGTCTCCTGTGCCGCTTCTGCCATCAGAATCTGATCTTCAAGCAGTTCGAGCAGTTCTGGCGCGAAGGGCCATGCGCCGATAACCTCGCCCGTAATTCGATCTTGCTCAGACTGAGAGATCCCAGCATAACGTAGGCGAAAACGCTCTGATGCGTAAGCATTAACAAGCGATCTGATCTCGGCCTGCGGTATGTTGCCTCGGTTCATGAACAACCGATGCAGCAACAATCGCTGCCTATCCTGACGGGCTGTCGGCCCCCGGAAATCCACAACTACGGGTGTGTTGCGATGAACCTGCTTAAATGCCTCAGTTTGGTTGTTCAATACCGAAATCACCAAAATGAGGTGTTCTGGTCTATCTTTGGAAAGCTCCGATAGAATCTGGATGAAATTTGAAGCGTTGGTCTGCCACTTGCGTCCTGCGGGATCATCATGTAGTCCATCAAACCACTTCTGGAACTCGTCCAGAATCAGCGCAACGGGCTGTTCCTTGAACATGCGCTCCAGTAGCGAACGCGCAGGAAAAGGATTGCCGGATGCCTCGAACTCTCCCCTGTAATATTGGCCTCGCGGGTGCCGATCAAAGATCAGGTTCCACAGAAGGGGATATTCTTGATTGTGAACAGCTTCTGAAATAGCCTGATAGCCTCGCTGAATAGACAGTGAGGTCAGTGTGGGCGATCCAACACGGTTTCCCCAGTCTCGCACCCAAGGTTCCATTGTATCGGGGGAAGAAATCGCATGATGCATCACCGCCATAATGTGCGATTTGCCACGTCCGCGATCTCCCATCAAGACGATGGGACGCCCCTCTCTGGTCACGCTGATCGCTTTCAAGGCGTTCTGGATATCCGTTGTGGGATACGTGATTTCCTGTATCCAACTCGGCGGACGCTGTTTCACGTCAGCCAACGCGATGGCGGTGCCCGGCGTCTGGGCGTTAAGAAATTCAGGTCTGAGCTGAAGATTCAGCATTGTAGTATCGGCCTCTGATTATCGTGTAACAAGTATTGGGTTATTGCACAAGCAAACAGGCGTGATGACAGATCAGGCACACCTTAAAAGCTGCCTGATTTTACCATGCTGCGGCGAGTCTAACGAATGGTGTTCAGACGCGATCTGAGTTTCTTGCTTGCTCTGACAATCAATCTGCTGGTATGGCGTGGCGCACGGCGTAACTTGCCGCCGACCATGAGCTTACCCGCGTTCTCGCCCCTGTCCACCTGCTTCACCTCCAGCACGAGGAAGTTCTGAATCTCGATCCGCCCGCCGCTGGCGAGTGCTTCCGTCCAGACCTCGATAAGCGCTTCCAACATCCGCTGCACCTCGTGATTACGCAGGCGGGTGCGGCGTCCGATTTCGGCGACTGTCTTATTTTTGTCCAACGACATCGATTTCCCTCTTTGCCGCGTCTCGACGGCGGCGCATCTCGCGGAGATTAGTGAACTGCGTTTCATTCCCGCCTGTACGTTTGTCCATTGCCTGCGCCCGTTCCATCGCTCGGATCGCAGCTTGCTCGAAGGTGGACTGCGTGTTTCCCTGCGGTTTATCCGGCAAGGCGGGTGCGGAGATAGGTTTAGGAGTAATCGCTACGCCACGCTCTAAAAGCAGCGGCTCTTCTGGATTAGCAGCCTTGAACCGCGCTGTCCAGTCCTCCCGCTCGTAGAGGCGCGTCAGGCGTGCCGTGAGGATGACCTGCGTGGCGAAGGAAGGCTCCACGTAGCGAGCGAAGATCGTGCAGTTGCCCATCTGCGGTGTGACCACTTCATCAACGGTCAGCAGCGGGCGCTGCCGCAAGTTACCCTTGTTCGGGTCAGGATTCGCGTCCACCGTCGCCGTGCCGGAAGCCTCGCTGTAGAACTTGGCGGTGTCGTGGTCGCAGCCGCCGTAGACGATCTGGGTCGCCAGTCCGGTGAATAACGCCTGGGTGCCCTCGTCGCCATAGATGAGGTGGAACTGCCCTTTCGTCTGTGCGCCTATCAATATGGAAATCCTTCGTTTCCGCACAAGGTTCACATCAGCCACGAGGCTGTCCAGCTTGCCAAGCGTCGGGAACTCATCCAGGATCACGCCGACGGGCATGGGCAGCGGCCCCTTGTTGCGTTCGCCGAGGGTATCCAGATCGAGCATGAGCTTGCGCAACGTCGCGCCGAGGTACGAAGCATAGACGGCGCGCATTCTGCCGGGGCAGGTCAGCACCACCACTGTTGGCTGCGAGACAATCAGATCGGCGTCAAAGTCTGAGGCACTGGTGTTGGCCCGCACATCGGTGGATGCCCAACCCGTGAGCGCTGTCGCCAGGGTCGCCACCACATTCGAGGCCACCTTGCCGTCTGCGCCCACGCTGGCGATGAAGCTGTTCGCCAGCAGGGAGGCGTCATCTTTGCCCGCAGCCAGGGTCTCGGCCAGCTTCTTCAGGTCATTGAGCGCGTTGTAGATTTCGCCCAGATTGTCGAACCGGATCAGGCACGCGGCCAGCAGCGCCGCCGCGCTGTCCGTCCAGAACTTGTTGTCACCCTGGGCGGAGGGCACCAACACGTCAGCAATTGCCCGCGCATCGGAGACATTCGCAATGCCTTCCGAAAGGTTGTAGCGCGGCCCGATGGAACTGGTTGGATCGTGAATGACGACCAGATGGCGCGTGACACGCGCGAACTTCATGACGTGCCCCGTGATCTCGCCCTGCGGGTCGGCCACGATGAGGCTGTGTCCGGCGAGCATCCGGTCAGCGATGACAGGCAGAATCACGCCTTGAGTCTTGCCGGAACCGGGGCCGCCGAGCGTCAAAATGCCACGCGCAGCATCTTCCCCGTTCAAGCAGAATTTGCCAAATCCGAAATCCAACCGCCGCTTGCCATCACCCCAAAATGCGCCAAGGAAGGTCACGCCGTCTTTGTCCTGGCGACGATAGCGGCGATATTCACGGCTGGAGCAGAAGTGCGACGATCCCATCTCGCCGCGCTTCACAACAGGCCGACGTAACCTGTCTACCCACTCGTGCAGCCATCCACCGCTGCGTAATGCGCTGTGCAGGCCGATGCTGACCATGACGAGGGCAAAAATCAGCCCCATGCCGACCATGAAGACACGCATCGGATTGACCGTTGGCGGCGCGCCAGCAAGCAACAGGATAAAGTCATTTGTCGTGGCTCTGCCAACTTGTCGCACAAGGGCGAAGTTGCTGAACAGGTGGAGATACAGAGCGGATACGCCCAGATTGACGATGGCGTAGGCGCACAGCAGATACAGGCGGCGGCGACCTCTGAAGGATGCCGAGTCGCCTGTGCGCTGGATGCCCGCGCCAAGCAGTCCGGCGACGACAAGCGGCGTGGATACGGTCAGGCACAGGAGCGGTGTAAGGCAGCCGCCCAACAGCGCTTTCCCTTCAGTGAACAACCAGTAAAACATGCTATTTCTCCCCGTATCGGCGTGTCACACGGCGGCTTGTGAGATAGGACAGCACCACAAAGGTCAAACAGGCGAAGTACAGCGCTTCCCCTTTACCAAACCCCAAGGCACGGTAAAGCACGGTCGTAGCGCTGATGCAGGCGACCACCACGAGTAACCCATAGATCAATGGCATATGGCGACTCCGCATGTTCACCGCTCCCTCGGAAACCAAGCGTCAAGGTCATCAAGATCGGGTGTGGTAGGTTCTACCTCTGGTTCGCGGCGCAGGTCGCGCCAGCGTTCTCCAACGATCTCATCCAAAGCCGCCTCGAAATGCTGCGCAGCGATTTCTCGAAACAGGCGGTCATGGCCTTTCTCTGTGTTGTTGTAGAAGGCGTGGCGACCTTCCAGGGAAGGCACGGTGCCGGGCAAAATCACATGGGTATGCAAATGCTGGAGACCGGGTTCGCCGCCGTCTTTTGCTGTGGTCAGACGGTTGTGCAGGACGAATGCATATTCCGGGACTTCTGCGCCTCGTGCCGTGTAGTACGACTCAACGATGCGTTCGGTCAGATCGACGACCAGATCACGGCGCATGTCTTCCGGCACGAGCGCCATCAGGTCGGGCGCAGGCGAGATGACCCACGACCAGGCGAGGACGTGCTTGCTGCTCAGCTTATCGCAGTTGTTCAATATGGTGCGGTAATCCTTGCCCAGTCCGTGATCTTGCCAGCGCTCTTCCCGATCTTCTGGCTTGAGGTGCTCATCGCGGTTATCCCGATATGTGAAGTACTTGAGCTTGCCACGTAGGTGCTTGTGGGCGCTGACGCGACCTTTACCCTTTGTCGAAACATAGCCAAAGTCGGGCACAATCGTGGCCTTCACGACTTATCCTTGTCGTGGTCCATGTTGCGCACCGCATCCATTTGCGCCAGGAGGCGTTCACCGTCGCGCCGGGCGGCGATGATGGCCTGCTGAAGAAGTTGCGATGTGGTCGTGCGTTCCTTTGTGAAGTGCGGCAGCATCTGAGGCAGCGCATTGGCAAGCAGGAGTAACAAGACGTTCAGATGGAATTCGAGGGCGTACTCCAGCCGATCTATCCGATCCTGGAACGAGCGTGCAAAATGCCGTCGGCTGCCGATGATGTCCTGTTGTTCGTCGAGGTAGAGCCGGATCGCTTCACGGATCAGGTCGCTCTCGGTAATGTCGCGCCCTAGTTTGCTGACAAGTTGCTCAAGGCGGCTGTGCATCTCCGGGGTCATGGCGATGCTGCGCCGAATCGTCTTCCCCGCCATGGGTCGGCTCTCCCGCTACACTCATGTTGCACCCCTTATTGTCTCAGGTTGTGTGGTGAATAGGATGGAGATTTGCGGCTGGTGGAAGGTGAAAACTACAGTATCGAGAGGGAAATTCGCAGCCCGCCAAGGCTACTATTTCTGCGTATGGTCTTTGGCGAGGCGGATGTAGAGCTGACGAGTATGCTTGTGCTTGGGATCATCCCATTGGGTATGGAATCGTTTCGGATGTGCCTGCACCATGTGACGCAAGCTCTTGTGACCGAACTGCCTAGGATCGAGGTCAGGGTATTCACGGCGAAGATCACGGGTCACTGCCGCCCATTCACGCCAGATGTATTGATCGGTTGAGGCAAGGATTCCTTCAATGCTCGCCAGCACATCACTTTCGGTGTAGGTTCCCGCTTGACGCGGTTGGACAGGGGGCGGCGCAGGAGGTTTCGGTTTACGCGCCTGCTGTTCGACTTTGGTCGATGGTTCAATGAGTTCGTAGGCAGATCCATACTTCCTGATGACATCAAGGCGCAAGGTTTCGCGTTCTGCTTCCGGTGTGAGCGCTGCCGTAACCGAATACTCCCAATCGCGGGCACGGATCAGGTCACGCTCAAGTTTCGCGTTGCAGTCCGGGCATAGCCCTACATCATTGACTGAGGCAGGCAGATCGCAACCGGCGCACAGAGTATCGATAATCTCCTCTGCATCATCAGTCGATGGGCTTCTTCTAAAGCTGTGCCGGGACACTTTTCACCTCCATATCTATCAAATTATGCCACAATGTGTATCCCAACGAACCCGGAGTGCAAATGCATACCGCAACGGCATATCCAGCATTGAGGTGCTGTGTATCGGCAGGGTGAACCGCGCCGACACGACCCGCTGCACCTGCAAAGGGCAGCGGGGTGACGCGCTCAGGCGCGTCACAGAGGGCGGGTTTCGCCGCCAGCGAAGCGGGTAGCGGCGGCCCGCCCCCAAGCCCCCACCGGCGCATGAGGTGGCGAGCGTTTTAGCTCGCTACTCCCCCCACCCCGCTATCTCGATACACAAAACCATGTCGAGGTGGGGGGAGTGACCGCCGCAACGCGGCGGATGCCCGCCTGCCAGGGCGGGCATAGCAGCCGTGCCGACCCGCCAAGATCGGGATACCCGGAGTTGTACGACCTCGGTACGACCACTTCGGCAAAACGGTACGACCCCGGTACGACCTGCCTTGATCCCTTACCGTGTTGCGGCATAGAATTATGCGCAATCATTCGTGTTGACCGCATTGAAGGCTCTCTGAGGAAATCCGTAATGCAGTACACTTGGGACGACGCAGTCACCAATGTTTACCAGGAAGTCATTCAGCACATATGTAGCCTATATGCTGCACCACCCCGACAATGGCTTAACAAACCCCTGTCGTGTAATTCGATTGCTGGAACTGTTGATCCGAATGGAAAGGTTAATGTCAACGATGAATCACCTGACAGTATAGCCGGACAGTTCTACGACTACATGCCAGGGCATAGTTTCAAAGTTCAATACTTGATAGACCATCTGGACAAGCATTATGCACTGTCTCTCCATACAGAACGGGCATGTCTTGCCATTGTGGACATCGGTTGTGGTGGTGCGACAGCAACGACAGCGCTCATCAACATGCTTTTGCGAAAATCCGAGAGAGACACGCGCTTTTTATTTGTGGGGATAGACACCAATCACTGCGCTGTTCAGCTCTATGATTGGATGATGCAGGGTTATTCTCGCGTTTCAGCCTTGGAGGAACGCATCGACTATCATGCTGTCATAAAAGGAATGCCCGAAGTATTGACTTATGTGGCCGAAGGTTTGCATCAAGCGAAAAAGAAATGGGCTATTCCATCGCTAAACGATCTCTGGGTTATCCAATCGAATGTAGTTCGACCATTGCAGAATATCTGGGAGGAGGACAAAAAAGCGCGGAATAGCTTAGGACTAGATGCCAACCGAAGTCTAATTCCCGATGATTTCGGTGAGGTCGAGGCACGCGCTTATGAGCAGTTGTTGCGGCTCAGTGAGGCGGATCGGATGCTCGTTATGACAGTGGCGACTAATGACGATAACTGGCGTGGCAGCTCGAGTCAGTTTGGTGACTCCGTGATGCGCATATTCTCAGATAGGAGTCATAGAGCGACCCGTCTTTATGCACCGCTAGTCGTTGCCCAGCCCTTGTCCGTGTCGTATACAAATCCTGATGGAAGCTATTGGCGTACTCAGCGCAGGGTTACAAGTTATACAGCGAGATTCTATGCCGATGTAGAACATATCGAAAGCCAACATTTTCTGGCTGATCGGGATTGGCAAGAGATCATTTCGCTGGAGAATCTAAAACTCGCATGGGTGCGGGTCCGTGCTGCCATGATCCGCGAGTCAATAGTAGACGAAGTTGATCTAAAGCTGTTTGAGTACAAGCTTGACGGCAACCTGCAGGCCATTCGAAACCGTTTACTGACTTATACAACTCGCCTGACGGATTTCCCACGCCTTTTCTACAGTGTCCCCAAAGATGAAGGCAAGTCTCGCCCGCGAGCACTGCAATCAATTCATGAGGAGGTTTTGGCGGTAGCGATCATTCAGGTTCTCGGTCGAACGGTACAAGAGCTAATGGCCCGCAATTACGGGTATCGCCTCGACCTTGCCGGAAATACTGAATACTTGTATCGTCCGTGGTTCCGCTCCTACGGGCGTTTTCGAAATGCGGTAAGAAGGGCGCTGCGTGGTGGGGATGAGAATGGGATTATAATCCGGAGCGATATTGCTAACTTCTATCCCACCATCCCGCAAGAAAAGCTACTCACTACAGTTTCGGCTAAACTCCGAATTGAGGCGAATCCACGGGTTGTTTGGCTATTGCGACAACTCTTGTTGCGCTCTGAAAATGAGAAAGACGGTGGCGTACTGCAGGGGCCATTGGCTTCTGGGTTCTGGGCAAACTTGTATTTACTCGAATTGGACAGTCGATTCTCAGATGACTATGCACATGCATCGTTCTACCGGTACGTTGATGATATGGTGCTTGTTGTCCCCGATGCGTCAGCGAAGGATAGGGTGTTGCAGGATCTCAGAGAAAGCATCGGGGAATTGGGACTGAACTTGTCCGATGATAAGACGGATAGTGAGTCGGTCGTCAGTGCGTTGGAAGCGCTAGAAAGAGATAAGACTCTTGATGATTTGGACAAGCGGTTTCGGCAGTTGACGGATGGGTTGTATTTCACGCATCCCGATTATCACGCGAAGCTACGGCTCGCCGCAGAGCATGATTGGTGGAAATTCATCTATGCCTACCAGCAATGTTTGAGTAAGTTGGGAGTTTTTGTCGAAGCATCTCGCTTAAGTCGAAAGGTGTGGCAGTATGTACAGAATCCCTTGCTGCGCCGAGAAGTGCGAAAAGAGTTTCCCGCGTTTGATCACTCGCAAGATCGTGACTTATGGACTCGGCAGTTCATCGAGGAAAATGATCAGTGGAGCGGTGAGTACAATGCCATAAAGACTGAGTTGTCTAATTTACTTTTAGAAAAGTGGGGTGAGTGGAAAATCCTTAAGGCTGAGAACCCGGATAAATTGGGCGAGAAAGAACAGAAAGCGAACCTCAAGAATATCCAAACTTATCTTAGCTTTACCCTGAATCGGCTTGCGCGACTTGGGTACGATCAGGTTCTAAACATAGTTATCGAGATCATCAGCAATTTTCCTTACGTTCTGAAGTCTCCACGAGTAGTCATTGAGCATTTGGCGTTGCAAGGTCATGTTGAGCACCTTCATACCATTTGGCAACAGCTCCATGAGGCAGTTTTCCCAGGCATTTCATCCTTGAGGGCGCTCATCCTTCGGTTCTTTCGTTCGACGGAGGCGGTACAAAATCGGGGGATCATCCGTATTCTGGAGGGCATCAGTGTGAATGACAGAGTATTCACAGATGATGAATTCTTGGTGGAAGCATTGATGGCTACCGAGACACTCATTTTCACCCCTCAATATACCCCTGATGTCCGTCAGCAGAAGGCATTTGCTGGTTGTGCGATCCAAATCAAGGATCGATGTGCACAACTTGCGCGTAACCTCCTCATTTTGGCACAGCGGAACGGGAGTCAGCAGGAGCAATACGATCTCATGCGTGAATTGATGGCTGAGTGGTATTCGTTGGACAACAATTATAGAACATATCAGGAACCAGATTTTGACAGTGAGATTATCGAACCGGAGGTAGTACGGAAAAACTACTACTACTCGCGTTATCCTGACAATGTGGAGGAGTTTGAAGGCGACTACTTTTGATACAGGAAGGGAAACTACGCATAGTAGCCGCCGTGATAGGCGAGGAATTCATAGGTGCAGCCGGAAATTCAAACGTAGAAGCCACCATGTCGAACAGGAGCAATCTGCATCACTGCGCAAAGATCTTTCAGCCTCAGCCTTCCATGCCGACCAAAGCATATGCCAATGCCACGCACGGGATCGAAATTGAAATGGCTTCCGGGATAATCGCGGCAATGCCCACAGGGACACAGCGCGGCGATGTAACCGTTTGCCTTGACATAGCCGCGAAATTCGGCGCATAGGTGGTTAGCGACAGCGTGGAGAAGGCGGTTATTGACGCGATTATGGGTATGCGATGCCGAAGATGAGATCTTTGAGCGTTTACAGGCTGGTTTCAGAGTCGGGAAATCCGACAGTGTGTAGCGACGTTCCGGGTCAAGGGCGATAATGCGGCACGATGCGCCATTGCGTGTTGGTTTGGTGTTGAGCGTGCCGGGCAGTCGTAGCGCCTGGGCGGTATTGGTCTTGTCGCCGTTAAGCGCATTCGCCAGCCCAGCCAAGACCAGATCGGCCTGCCTCCAATCTGTATTTGGCTGGATGAACCAGTACGCATGAATCCCGCCGCCACTAGAGACGATGCACGACGGCGAGAATCTGTAGGCATCCAGTTGGCGCTGCGCCGCATCAGGATCGCCGTCTATATCCACAAACAGGGCAGGCAGCGCGGCCAGATCGCCCTTTCCACCACGCCGCCAGCGTCCAAGATCCGCCTTGCGGGTCGCCACGGAGAAGTAAGCGCCCCACCCTTGCGCATTTGCGGTGCAGATCTGCGCCAACGTATCCGCCAGTCGCGCCTCGTCCTTGATGGGCACGTGCCGCGAGGGGGTAGCGTGTTGTTTGTCGGGGTGGATGGCGGTGAATGTGAGAAACCCGCTCTCCACGCCGTGGTACAGAGCGCGGAGGAAAGTCATGGTTTCGGCTTGCATGGCAGCCGCCTAAAACAGCGCAAGCTGCTGCATGTTTTCAGGGAAAGGCTCACGTTCCTCACGAATCAGGTGCGGTGCGCAAGGCGGCGCAGGCGGGTCTGGGAGAAGCGAGAGGATAGAGAGCGTTTGGCTCCCGCTGATCTTCGATTTACGACGTTTCTTGGCAAGCTCAGTGGGCAGCGCGGAACGACTCGTCGGTGGAACGGTTGCGGCAAAGACCAGCAGCGGATCAGGCGTTGGCTGATTGGGTTGAGTATGTGTCGCTGCCATGTCTGGCTCAGGTTCTGGGACAGCGATCATGACAGTTTCATCGGGTGTTTCGCTGGTGAACCAAGCGCTTTCTGCCGGGTCGTGCTGCTGCGCATGACGTGCAAACAAAACGTTCAGGTCAGCGATCTCCTTGTCCTGCCCCATCTCGGCTGCCAACTCCGCCAGCAGTGAACCGCCGCCTCCGCCGCTGCTCAAGGTGCTGAGGCCGCCCGTCTCTTCGCCGTAGAGCAGTCCTGCCGCCTGCTGCTTCAGCCCGACCAATTCGACCGCCTGTTGTTCCATCAATCCTACGTAATGGGGATAGAACACTTTGCAAGGTTTGTCCTGGATCAGCCGCCACGCCCGACGCGATGCTTGTCCCATGACGTAGAGCGAATAATCCATCTCGAAGAAGATGATCGAGGGGAAACTCAACAGGTCGAGGCCAGTCTGGACAAGGCGCGGATTGCAGATCAGTGTGTTCACGCCTGCTTCAACCTGACGGTTGAGCAGTTCCTCACGGCGATCCGCCTGCACACTGCCTTTGAGGACGAATGGCTTCGCCAGGGGTATGTGGTGGCGGACCAGCTTCTCGATGCGCGGCTGAATATCGCGGGTTCCCGTCTGACGACAGAACACCGCCACCCCGCGCCCCTGTGCCAGTTCCTCCCGCACCGTGTCGATGAGCCAGTGCTCTTTGGCATACAGGCGGTCTTCGTCCAGTGCTGGAACGGTATGCACCGGGATGTCAATGAACTGATCCGAGTCTTTGCCCAACCGTTTATGATGGATGCACAGCTCTTCACGATAAGGCGCGGAGGGCCACGAGAGCAGGGTTTGCAGGTACATGCCGAGCGCTGAAGCGTCGCCTTCCATCCGGCACTGAAAGAGATACTGGCCGAGCTTCTTTTTGGCCTCGTTGTACAACGCAGAGACGTCGGGATCGGGCGAGATGGCAACTGGGATTTCCTCGAAATCGGGCATCTTTTTGCCCATATCCGAAAGCCCGACGAAAACACAATGGTCGATGATCTCGCCCACCAACACGGGCGAGCAGCCGGGCGCTTCACGGGGCTTCTGCTCCATGCGGCGCTTGCCGGAATACACGCCCGATTTGTCATACTGCGGCTTGTATTCGACTACTCGTTCCAGGCAGCCCATGTCCTTGACCCACTCATTGACCTTTCCCCACGGATAGCGCGTGCGGACACGGGGATTGAACACAAACTCGATGCTGTACAACGAGGAGGCGCATCCGCCATACAAAGTGCCTGTCAACCCAAGCGTTTTGGTCGCGGCATTGGCGAGGATCATCATCGCTTCACCCTGATCGGTTGAAGCCGATTTACACTCATGCAACTCGTCGATTACAGCCAGATAGACCCGCCCCGGAAAGGCGGTCGCCAGATATTCCGCTAGGGGTGTACGCGGATTGCGAGTCGGGGTATTGCCGTGTTTGGGTTTGCTGAAGGTGCGTGTTTTCGACCACAGCGCGGAGCGACAGTTCGGGCAGAAACGGGGCACGCGCTCCAACCACTTCAGGTCGGCGGGAATGTCCTTGTCCTTCTCGATTTGCGTGCCGCAGGTCGGGCAAATCGGTTTTTCAAGCGTGACAATCCGTTCACCTTCGGCATCTTCGGGCTTCATGCCCATCGACCAGCGGGCAAAGCGGCTCTTGCGCCAATTGACGGCAATCGTCCACCCTTCACCGAGTTTCGCGGTCTCGCGGCTGATAATGCCGATTTTGAGGGTATCGGTACTCTGCTGCGCTGCGCCGTCCATGAAAGCGCGGGTATCATCCACGTTTCTCAGAATGCGCACAAACACCCGGTGTGCCGCCTGTTTGACCTCGCGTTCCCACTTCTCCACGAGGTGCGGCGGACACATGATGATCACTACCTGACCCAGCTTCATCTGCGGTTGCAGCGCCGCCGCGATGGTCGCGCCCATGATACTCTTTCCGCTGCCCGGCTCGCCGACGAGGATCACGCCGCGCCGCTCCAAAAGCGCAGTATGGCAGGCGGCGATCACGTGCTTCTGTGTCGGGAACAGTTTGCCGCCTTTGGCAAAGCCGAGTATCGGCTTGAGGGGCGTGTAGTCGAACCCGTACAGCGGCTTGAAGTGGTCGTCGAGGTACTGCATCAGGATGGGTTTGTACGCCTTGATGAAATCCACCAGCGCCGAGTCGCCGCTCAGGTCGGTCACATCGCCGGATTCGGAGAGCAGGGTAATGGTCACCCGTGGGCGGGTCTGGTAGACCTCGCGGGCCGTCTCCTCATCGTTCGCGTCAGGATCGCCTTCCGTCTCGACCAGCGCTTCGGTAGACTCAATCGTGGAGCGCACGGCGGAACGTCCCTGCTCGGTGTCCAGCGTCAGGCCGTTGAACATGCCCGCTGCGAGAATGAGCGCTAATTGACGACCGCGTGGACGCACGACCGGGCGCACCTCTTGGGTTTCGAGGGGCGGTTCCAGCAGCGCTGCGAATCCGTGTGCGAAATGCGCACCCGCATCCCTGACCGCTTGCAATGCCACTTCCGGGGTAATGTTTTTTGGCGCGAACAGGAACGACTTGCGCGTTAGCGGGGCAGGGAAGTCATACTGCGGTGTAGCCTGCACTGTCAGTTCGGGCAGTGAGCCGCTCCGCGCCTGTTCCACCAATTCGAGCGCTCGGTGAGCCGGATCGCCTGCGGGTTTCCCTGCACGGGCGACGGCGACCACATGCACATACGCGCCGAGGTGCAATCCCGGCAGCCGCCAGATGTCCACTTGGGAAGCATGATTTACGAGATACGCCGCTGCATCCGGGGTGATGTGATGGGCATACACGCACCACAGCATGAAGCCGTCCGGCTGTACCCACTTCCAGGCGTGCTTGAGCATCCCGAATTCGCGGCGTTTGTCGCTGCCTGTGCTGTCCCAAGTGTACGGCGGGTTGCACCAGACCGCAGTAAATGCGCTCGTTGAGGCGCGAAGCTGATACAGGTCGCCATGCACCGTCTGGGTCGGCCCGAACAAGTGCTGACATTCAGCAGCGCGGACATTATCAAGTTCATTGGCATAGGCGCTCAAGCGCCACGATTCCGCGAGATGCTTCAACGCGCGGCCTTCTCCGGCGCACGGATCAAGCAGTTTGCCGCCATGCGA
This sequence comes from Anaerolineales bacterium, assembly GCA_015075625.1. Taxonomy (NCBI): domain Bacteria; kingdom Bacillati; phylum Chloroflexota; class Anaerolineae; order Anaerolineales; species Anaerolineales bacterium. The sequence continues at coordinate 348,091 of JABTTZ010000001.1, forward strand.
GGAGGGGGCGAAGAGTGAGGCAAGCGCGGTCAGGTGTTCATCCGGGAAGGCGTAGTAGCCGCCTTTTTCGATGGAAGTCAGTCGAGTCATGAGTTTGCATCCTTTCCAAGAATCCGGGCAAGGACGCGCCCCATGACTGGACGCGCACGGGGCGCGTGGAGTCGGGCAGAAGAGGTTATGGAGAGTGAATTAGTTCAGCGTGCCGCGCAGCAGATCCTTGAGGTACTCATGCAGCGCGTAATAATCGATCCAGGCACGCATCATACGCACGAACTGCCGCCGCTTTGCCACGCGATCTTTGAGTTGCGCGTGTTTCTTCTGTTCAGCGCGATAGCGAGCCTTGGCGAGTTGAAGGCGCAGTCGGACAAAGTAAATATGCGTGAGGTAATCGGCAGTGGATTGGAAGCGTTTCATGGCAGCTTGATGCGCCCCTTACGCAGTCCATCGCAGATGATTTCTGTCCATGCGGCGGCATCGACTTTAAGCGTCCAGAACATCAACCCTTCGTGTGACTGGCGCGGCGTGAGCAACCCCATGCGATAACCTTGTTGATGCAGATACTCACCCCAGGCAGGGAACACCGCGATCTTGACCATCTGGCGGACGTAATCCACCAAGCGCGCACGCGCCAACGTTTCATCGGCGGCCATGAGGAAGGTAAGTTCGGTATCGGTGAACGTGGGCTGCGCCAGTTGGCGATGGAGCAGGATGAGGTTATCCATACCCAGCCCGTCGATTTTGCGCTGGATACGGACGTACAGCCCCTTGTCTGGCGGATGCAGCGGAATAGTCGTGGCGTTACGCTCCAGCGGCGTAATGCCCAACTCTTTTCCTTGGGCCAACTTCGCCCAGGCCGCCTCGACGCTGGTCGCTGCGCCACACAGGTTGAGGTAGATCGGGTAGGCGCGGTGGGTGTCGGGCGTGTACTCGATGGCCAGCCCGAAACAGAAGCAGTCACCAACCACGCTCACATGGCCGATGTAGCGTAGCGGTAATGACCGCAGCAGGTCAGCGGGTGCGACACGATATTCGGTTGTCATAGTTACCTCTGAAGGGGGATAATGTTCACAGGGAAGGTGTCAAATGAGCGCCAAGTACCTAAATCGGTACTGGTACTCATGATTCGTTTGCTGAAGGAAAGAAGAATTGATGTTTGATATTGATCAATTCATGGTCGGACTTGCCTCCCAACGTGCTATTTTTCATTCTGAAGCTGATTTTCAGCACGCTTTTGCATGGCAGTTTCATGAAGTTTTTCCAGAGGCTCGCGTTCGTCTGGAATACCCTTTTTATGCAGGTAAATGGATTTACATTGACCTTTGGCTAGACACACCCAGCCAAAAGTTGGCAATTGAATTGAAATACAAGTCGCGCACCCTTGAAACCTTGCACAGTGATGAGCATTTCCGCCTTAAGAGTCACAGCGCTCAAGACTCAGGTCGATACGACTTTCTCAAGGATGTAGCAAGACTTGAGAAAGTTTCGATGAACAGCAGCAATGTATCTGGATATGCTGTGTTGCTCACCAATGATCCCTCTTACTGGGGTACGGGACGTATAGGAACCGTCGATGTGAACTTCCGGCTACATCCGGGCCGGGAGATTACTGGAGATATGGGTTGGTTACCGAATGCGGCTCCTGGCACGATTCGAGGACGAACCGAACCCTTGCACCTTTCTGGTAGCTATACTGTGGAATGGAAGCCCTATTCGAGACTTGATGCGATCTCCGGTGGTGAATTTCGGTATCTTGCATTTAGAGTATGAGTTGCAGTCGAAAGATGTTTAGGACATCACTTGGAGCGTCACCATCGCGCAAGCCAATGAGCAATCTGCGCCGCAAGACCACTGGCGGATGCCTCACGGAGACCGTTCCGCACATTGCGTAGAGCGCGACTGAGCTTCTCTTCCACGTAGTCATTCTCTGCTTCGCGCAGTACGGCTTGCGCGGCCTGTGCAAGCAGGGCGATAGCTGCCAACCACCAGAACACAACGCGCCTGCGCCAGTGGTGGCTGGCTGAGGCGGCGCTTGCTGCTTGATCAGCCGTGTAACGAAGGGTTTCCAGCGAGTGCAGCAGTCCGGCAATGAGTACCGTTTCGTCGGACTCCGGGTTGAAGTTGCGAAGGTGCTGCTCTGCCAAAACATACAGGTCTGGTGCGTTAAGTTGGGCGAGTGCAGCGTCCAGTTTCCGGCACGCGCCGTCGTACAGGCTTGCGCCGAGTCGCTCAAAACTCGCGTCAATGAGCAGGTTCATCAGCGCATTGTGTCGTTCATCCGACATGCCATCGGGCAGCGCCTGTTCCAGCGCCACGCTGAATGCCCGGTAGGTGGCGTTGTTGTAGCGTTTGTTATAGCCGTCGAGGATGGCCTGCGCGATATTGAGCGATTCGGGCGAAGGTTGATGATGAGTCATGGGTTGTTCCTTTCGGTAGGCAAGAACGAAAAAGCCGGAACAGGCGTACTCCTGCTCCGGCTGGCGAACGTGGTCGATTGCTGCGTGTTAGCGTCGTGCAGCGCCTCCTTTCTCGATCTTGCTCAGCTTCGAGGCAACCTGAGCGCGGGGCATCTTGACCCACTCTACGTTTGGGAAACGCTGGAGCAGGGTTTCGATTCGGGCCGTGAGCCGCTGCACCTCCGGCACGTTGCGCCGCCATGACTTGGCGCACCAGCCTTCGACATTCTTGGAGGATTGAAAGACGCGGAGGCAATACGGAGCCTGATCAGTCTGGAGACGTGCCGTGAGACGTTCCAGCGCCATGATGAGCATTTGCATCCGCGCCGCGTCGGAGGTGTGGACATCCGCTGGGCTGGATGCAGTCGCATCGTAGAGCAGGTCACCCATTTCGTCCAGCGCTCGTAATCCGTACACTCCCTCGAAGGTCAGATCATTTGGCCTGTCGCCAGCATCGATGATCAGTTCGACGGTATGCAGGGTGCGCGGCACTGGCAATCGCGTTGATGCCGTTTGAGGCGGCTCGAAAGTCACAAGGTTCGCTGTCTTGCCGATTTGGCGAGCGTAGTCGAAACCCGCTTTCGTCCCGCGTGACTGCCCATTCCAAATCGCCAGCATCCGGTCGCACAGGTCGATCATCCAACGATCACGGGCGGCGTAGGCATCAAACAAGGTGGCATCATCATCGCGGCGTTTCACGTCCACCTGCCAGTACGATCCCTCGCGCTGGCTGCCCTTGCGCGGCTGGGGCGCTGTGCCGCAGACCAGGACATTCACGCCCAGCGCATCACACGCATCGATGACGGCGGCATCAACGCCCTGTGGATTGTCCCCCACCAGCACCATCCAGCCGTTGGACTTGGCGCGGGTAACGGCACGGCGAGCCATATCGAGCATTTCCGGGGTTGCGTGGCGACTGCCTGTGATCAGCAGACGATATTGACGGCAGGTGTATACCGGGTCGGTCATCTTCAGTTATCCTTTCAGTGGGTGGATACTCAAACGAGGATGTGCAATTGGTCGAAGTCCGGCTGCGCCAACGAGGAGGCTTGCACGGGCAGCCATCTGACAACACTTGACCAGCCGCGCCGCTGCACCTGATCCGGGCGAAGAGGAATCCGGCGTGGAGGGCGCGAGGAAGAATCTGCGCGACTGGTCTTGTAAACGCCCGATCTGTCTACCGTTTCAGCCTGAGCGTGCATAGATCACGGGCGGATTGCTTGGCAACCCATTCCCGTGTCCCTCAGCGGCTTTTCCAGCACCACGACCCATTGGATATAGAGGGTTATATAAACGTGGCGGCTCACGACTCGGAGACATCCTGCCTGGAGCACACACCGCTGGAGCGGGCGCTCCTGAGCGGCGGGGGCGGTATGTAATCTTCGATTTCGCGTTCTCCGCTAGGTGACCGCCAACGTATAATCCGTTGGGCTTGTGCCTCGTGCCGTCACCGTGAGCACGTTCTATCTCGATAGGTTGTTCGGGAAGCTGCCTTCCCTTGCACATCCAGATACCGCACCCATAGGCAAAAATCTCACCCATCGGGCGCAAGGATTTTTGCATGAGCGTAGCGGCGCAAGCCAGAGCAAAAAGCCGCAGCGAGCCGCTTGCGGCTTGATGTTTTTGCGGGTGCGGTATCGTGCAAGGTGAAGGAAGGCAGCGGACAAATTATCGAGAGGGTGATTACTTGGCGGCCACGGTCACTGGGAAAGTGTGTTACGGTATGGCTAGAGGACTAGGAAAAGGTGGTGATGGAATTGTCCTGCCTACTTCTTGTTTTCTGAGAAGCAGGCAGAACATCGGTAACACCTATAACCAGAATGGAATATGTCCTCCTGCACTCTTCGGGCGCACTCCCCGTAAAACTAAATAACCGATGGCATCACTGTAGTGCAGTGAAACTGGCAAACGCGGCATTGGCACGGAACCATAGTGCAGATGCGTCATTGCTAGCACAGAATGCAAGGCTTCTTCAATGCTGAGATTACCCATCGAACGAACGTGCAATGGACGGGGTGTTGAATTCTTGGTCGGAGGCAATGACGAGACCAAGAACGCTTCCCGATCATTAAGAACGAATGCGGTTCCTTTCTGCGGACGGAGAATCCTGTCATATTCCTCGATATACAGGCGCGGAACTTTCGATTTCACTACTTCAACTGGAAAGAACTTAGCTCCAATGTCGTCACCCCACGCCTTAATATTGGCGACCTCATTGCCTCGATACAATCCATCACGATGAATAATCGTTCGCTTGCCTGCGAACTCGCTGGATGGTAGCAGTCTTCGTAGTTCGCTTTGCGTTAGCATCTCGCCCTGAACTAATGTGTCGAGGAATGTGTACTTCAAGAAGTCCCCGTTTGCGGCGTAAATACGTGTCATCGCGGCGATATTGCGGCTGCCAGCGGTGCGCTCGTTACGCTCACGCGCAATATCAATCCCCACAACCAGATCAGTATATGGCAATGGCTCGTCTAGGACATATGGCACTGTACCTGTTTTAGCAAGTATACCGAGTACAATGTTGCTGATTGCATAGTTCTGGCGCAGTGTCGTTTCATAAATGAACTGACTTTGAAGATCGTGGGCCAGCGTGATCGCTTTCAGGTCATGGTAGAGACTGTCGGCAACCTCCCCGTCGAGGGGATTACCTGGCAAAACAGCGATAATGAGATGCGGGTTCAGTAGAGCCAGCTTTTCCACAGCTATTTCAAGGGCGTGATGTGATTTTCCGTCAGGTCGTGCTGCTCCTATAAAATTCACCGGGAAACCGATGGCAGCTAGTTCTTTGCCGATTTGACCGAGATACGACTTTCCCTGTGGATGTTCTCCGATAAGGTTGAGTGTTGCAAGACGCAGGGGGCTGCTACCCAAATCTGCTGCGCGGCGGTACGGCGGAAATTTGCGCAGGGCTGCTAGAACAGCTTGTGGATCGCATCGGCATGAAGCGTTATTTCCCAAACGCGCTTTTATTCCGAGTTGACTGTCGAGATTCAGCATGAACCGCGCTTCATGTACTTCGCTGTTGAAGGGTTCAGCCTCGATATATCCCAACTCCGCGAAGAGACGCGCGATTTGCTGAACGATTTCGCGCCGTGGATCAGATGAGATTTGCAGATTGCTAAGAGCATCCTGACCGTTGATGTCGAGCTTTCTATACTGCTCAGTCGTCGCAATCATCTGCAAGGCGCTTGCAGGATAATCGTAGCTCTTCCCTGACACGGTTCGGACATGAAGGACCAAATCTTCGTTTGGAGCATTCTTGATGATGGCTTTCATTTCGTTACGGGTTGTGCGGGCCAGTAAGTTTTCTCGATGCTCTGCCATTGTCCCCACTATCTGTGTGATTTTGCCTGTTAAGTTTCCGGTTTTATCCTTGACTTCTACGCCTACAAGGTCGTTCAACTTTCCAACCAGATCGCGGATGTAGTCCGTAAGCGAACGCGCCGGGAAGAGCTTCGAGTTCACCGATATGGCCAGCGCAGGTTGACCTTCGACAACCATCCCGCGAATATCATCATAGCGTTCTACAGTAGCGTTACGAATACGGCGCTGATGCGCATCTAGGATTGCCCTAATCTCTTTCCGGTGATCTTCTGCTACACCAAAAGCAACGAAATCGGCCTGAGTCCGTGCCGTTGCTGAGAATGCTTTGTCCACACCCACCGAGCGCATCTTCTTGAACACATCGTCATCTTCTTCCCATAACTTCCGTAGAAGCACCATCAGGTCATCGGCCTTCTGCACCATATCCGTCACCAAACGGCTCTGTGACCATATGGCACGTTTTCCGAGTTTCACACGAACCCGATGAGCGAATTTCCGACCTAGTTCAGCGGCATCCTCTTCGGGAGCATGAACGATCCATCCGGTAAGAGGCGGTAGACCATCTGCTTTGATGGGATAGACATCAACGATGACTTTCGTTTTCGTCATAGCACTTGTGACCATTGCATTTGTCCTTTCCAAGTCGAGAAAATGTGCTATACTTTCGATATAGCAAACCCGCGTTTGTTAAAGCAAAATGATAACAGACAATAACGTTCTGTCAAGAGAACGATAGTTTTAAGGAGAGAACGCATGTCGAACATCGGGGAACGAATCAAACTGCGTCGCACGGAGATGAACATTGCGTTGGCAGAATTGGCGAGGCGGGCGGATTTATCGAAGGGTTATCTCCACGCTATCGAGTCAGGGGATACTCAAAGCCCATCCGCAGAGATTTTGTTCAGGATAGCGAACGAGCTAGGAACCACCATTGCCGATTTATTAGGTGAGGAACAGGTTGAGCCTGTTTCGACGGAGATTTCAGAATCACTCAGGGACTTTGCGAGAGCCGAAAATCTGACAGAAGCAGATGTCGAGATGCTGTCCCGTATTCAGTATCGAGGGAAACGACCAGACAACGCAGATGACTGGCGCTACATCTTTGAATCTATAAAACGCACATTACGCTAACTTTGGCCGCAGGAAGGTGACCATGGAGAGTGTGGATTGGAATAGTCTACTGGCGCGTCAACTCCTCACGGAAACCCAAGCGGCTGTGATGGAAGACGCGCTGATCGCCAGGTTAGATCGAACCCTCAGTATATTCGGTACTCCCAAGTATCCAATCGACCTCCCGCTCGTAGCTTCTGTATTTGGAATTGAACCGAAGTTCAAATACGTTGAAATGGCCCAGGCGGGTCGCCTTGTTCATCTTGACGGGAAATATCATATCGAAGTGAACAAGGCTCATCCTAATGTACGCAAACGATTTTCAATTGCTCACGAGATCGGTCATAAAGCTATCCTGACGAGCAAAATTGGGGTTCCAAAGGAACGTATATCCTATAACCCTGATATTGAAACGGGTGAGGAAGAGGAAATCTGCGATTTATTTGCTACGATGCTTCTTGGTTTGCGTCCAACCTTTATCAGCGAAACGCTTGGTGATCGAGGATGCTCGTTAGCAACCGTAGACTTTCTTGCCAAATATCTGGACGTGTCTTTTGAGGCCGTGATCCGCGCCATCGCATGTTATGGACAGATACCTGCCATATTTCTATACTGCCTACCCGCCGCAATGGGCAATGACGAGATTTTTTATATTCAGCGCTACTACGTGACACGCCGATTCCCATACACCCTTTTGGGTCGAACGATTCTGCCCCATTACAACTGCCTCAAACGGGCATGGCTTGGGCAAGGTACAGCAAGAACTGTGGAACACTGGCAAAATGAATCTGGTCTTGGAGCGTCTTGTATTTTTGAGTCTATGCGTATGCCCATTTATGTTGGAGACTCTAAAAAAGATGGGCTTGTCGTTGCAGTTATAGCCCAATAAAGCACGTCATCTTTAGCTCAAAAGTGTCCTCGCCCGATACTGCACTGCCTCAGCCACATGCTCCGTGCGGATGATGTCGCTGGCCGCGAGGTCGGCGATGGTGCGGCTCACCTTCAACACTCGATGATAGGCGCGGGCGCTCAGTTGCAACTTGCGCAGCGCGGCCTTCAGCAGCGTTTCGGCAGACTCATCCATCGTGCAGAACTTCTCGATCTCGCCCGCACCCAGATCGCTGTTGGTCAGCACGCCGGGCAGATCACGATGACGGGCATATTGGCGCTCGCGCGCCTCTTCAACCCGCGCTTGAATGACTGCCGATGGTTCGCCGCGTCGCGCATCGGTCAGTTTGTCGTAATCGACCCGTTGTACATCCAATTGAATGTCAAAACGATCTAGCATGGGGCCGCTGATGCGTGCTTGATACTTGCGCACCAACGGCTCAGAACAGGTACAGGCTCGCATTGAATCGCCCCGATAGCCGCAGGGGCACGGGTTCATACTCGCCACCAGAATGATGTTGGCGGGAAACGTCACCGAGCCGCGCACGCGGCTGATCGTCACCACTTTATCTTCGAGCGGCTGACGCAGGACTTCAAGATTCCTGCCCATCTCCAACACCTCGTCCAGATAAAGCACGCCTCGGTGCGACATGCTCAGCTCACCGGGGCGCGGTATGCTGCCGCCGCCGATCAAGCCTGCCTCCGAGATGGTATGGTGCGGCGCGCGGAAAGGGCGGCGCTGCGCCATGCCTTTGCCAGAAGGCAGCAGATCAGCAACCGAGTAAATGCGGGTGATCTCAAGGGCTTCCGGTGGGGTTAGTTTGGGCAGGATGCCGGGAAGCGCTCGCGCGATCAGCGTCTTGCCCGATCCGGGTGGGCCGGAGAGCAACGCGTGGTGGCCGCCAGCCGCCACGATCTCCATCGCCCGTTTCACAAACTCCTGCCCTTTGATGTCCGAGTAATCCACGAGACGTTCCGGGCCGGGTTCGGTGGCTGGCGGCGTGCGGTTGCGATCATAAGGTGGGATGATATTCAGCTTAAAAACATGTTCGACCAGATGCCCCAAACTGGACACCGGGATCACATCGATGCCTTCTACGAGTGCCGCCTCTGCCGCATCACATTCAGGCACATAGAGGGTGGAGTACCCCAATTCGCGTGTCATATAGGCGAAGGACATCACACCCCGCACGTGTCGTAAAGTGCCGTCCAGTGAGAGTTCGCCAACGAAAACAGCATCCTGAAGCGACTCAGGCGGGATTTGTTCCGTCGCGGCGAGTACCCCCATCGCAATGGGCAAATCGTAAGCGGGGCCTTCTTTACGCATCTCCGCGGGGGCTAAGTTCACTAAATAACGACGCATAGGAAAATCCAAGCCACGATTGCGAACTGCCGACCGAACACGTTCTCGGCTCTCTTGGACCGCCGTATCTGGTAGTCCGACAATCGTAAAACCTGTCATTCCGCGCGGATTGTAATCCACCTCAACTGTGATCCTGACTGCATCCAACCCGACGAGTGCGCCGGACTGTACAATAGAAAGCATAAACAAATAATCCCCATAAGCACCGCCGCCCTTCCTAGCAGCACTGCTGGGGATTATACTCTGCCCGCAATTGTGAGCATAACGGTGTCCGGCATTGAATGACGACTTTTCGCGGGTAAATACCAAATACCTCACCGCTTTGGAGAAAGGGCGATTCTCCCTGCTGGTGCGGCACGCAAGACCATTACGATGTCAAAAGGCGAACTGCCAAGAAGACCTGAAGTTTGTGCGCTTGTTCCCGATGAAGCGCTACCTCGTCAATTTAGCCCCGGCGGAGATGCGCAAAGAAGGACCCGCCTATGACCTGCCCATTGCTATAGGCGTTCTTGCTGCGACGGAACAAATTCCGCCAGAGTCCCTTTCCGATGCCCTTTTTATTGGGGAACTTTCACTGGATGGGACGTTGCGCCATGTGCGCGGGGCGCTCTCCTACGCTTACCTTGCCAGAGATTTAGGACTCAGCCGGCTCTATCTGCCCGAATGTGATGCACTTGAAGCGGCGCTCGTTGACGGCATTGATGTAATCCCCGTCCCGACGTTGGGGCATTTGGTTGAACATATCTTTCAATTGAATGTCATCCCCCCCCTAGATCGCACCCAAATAAACCTCACCCCAACACAGCCCCCCGAACGCCTTGTTGATTTCTCCGACATCAAAGGGCAAGAATATATCAAGCGGGCGATGGAGATTGTGGCGGCGGGCGGACACCACGCCCTGCTTTCCGGGCCACCCGGTTCGGGTAAGACATTGATCGCCCGTGCGCTGCCGGGCATCCTCCCCAAACTGACCCCTGAGGAGGCACTCGAAATCACCCGCATTTACTCCGTGGCTGATATGCTCCCACAGGGAAAAACGCTGGCGCAGCGCCGTCCCTTTCGCGCCCCCCATCACACGATTAGCGAAGCGGGCTTGATCGGCGGCGGCAGCATCCCGCGCCCTGGCGAGATCACGATGAGTCATCGGGGCGTTCTGTATCTCGATGAGGTATTGGAGATGGGACGCTCTTTGGAAGTCTTACGCCAGCCTCTTGAAGACAAGATGGTCACCATCAGCCGCGTGCGCGGATCAACCACCTTTCCGGCAAACATCATCCTCGTCGCCTCGATGAATCCCTGTCCGTGTGGCTACCGAGGGGACATCCTGCGGGCGTGTACATGCAGCGATCAAGCCGTGCGGAAATATCAACAGCGCATCAGCGGTCCGATGTTGGATCGTTTCGATATTCAACTCGATGTACAGCGCGTGGACTTCGATAAATTAACCGAGGATCGACGCGGCGAATCCTCAGCAATCATCCAAGCCCGTATCGAACTTGCCCGCGAGCACCAACGTCAGCGCTATGCACACCTTTCGGGGGTGCTGACGAACAGCGATCTTGGGGCGGGCGAGATCGATGTATTTTGTAAGATGGATGAATCCGCCGCGACTCTGCTGAAAGCTGCCATGCGAAAACTTCAACTGAGCGCCCGTGCTTACCATCGCGTATTGAAGGTTAGCCGCACCATTGCCGATTTAGCCGCCAGTGAGATCATTCGGACAGAGCATGTGGCAGAGGCGGTGCAGTATCGATCTAGGGTGCTTGTTGGGTGAATCACCATGACCTGATCGGCTTTCCTCAGCGCGAAACCCGAATCAGATCATTTTATTCCTCTCCTTACCCTATGCTGAGAACAATCCCATTCCCAAACGGATCGCGGATGAGCGTTCCTTGTTCGGTGTTTTCGGTAGCAACACCTGCCCCGACCGCCCGCGCCAATACAGGACTCAACGCTGCTTCATCCGGCAGCAGCACGCTGAAATAGCGCAGACCAAGCGCATCTGTCGGCGGCGGCGGCGCACCATGCCCTTGCCAGACGTTTGTCCCTATATGGTGATGATAGCCCCCCGCACTGAAAAAGCCCGCGCCAAAGTCGTGGTTGACAAAGAGCGTATCGAAGCCCAAGACATCGTGGTAAAAGGCTGCGGCTTTCTCCAGATCGCCCACGTGTAGATGGACATGCCCTACGCTTGCCCCTGCACTCAGCCCTGACCACGCCGAGGGATCGCGCTCTAGTTCAGCTAAGAGTTCATCCGGCTCAAGGGGGAGATTCAAATTTGCCCCCAATGCCAGCATTTCCTCGTAGGAAACCCATTCTTCTTTAGGGAAATCCCACGCCAGTTCGATTCCATTTCCCTCGGCATCGGGAAGGTAAATGGCAAGGTGAGTGCGGTGGTTGACCATGCCCTGAATTGGCGTTCGCGTGACGGCAATTTGGCGCAGCAGATGAGCGAGTTCCCATTTTGTGGGCAGCAAAAATGCCGTGTGGTAAAGCCCGCTTGTGCGGCGGTAACGCCGCCCTGTGCGCTCCTCTGTCAGGCGGAGCAAGTCCTCTTTGCCGCCGCCCATGCCTGCCGCCGCGCCATCCCGCCAATGAATCTGAAAGCCCAGAACATCGCGGTAAAAAGCGATCTGCTTATCGAGATCAGCCGTCCGATAGTGAACATGCCCCAAGCGAGTCGCCGCGTGAATGGGAAAGATATCCGCCGGTGTCCTTTGTGGTGAGGGTTGTGTTGTCATAGGTAGGATACTCCTATGGCTTTAGACGGGGGGAGAGGGGAAATTCTTGCTTTATCAAAAAGGAAACCCCTCCGACGTGTTCAGCGCCAGAGGGGGAGAAGGCAGCGATGAACGATGTGCCGACAGCTATCCGCGTCCGGCGAGTTCGTGTGCCATCGCTGTGCGGTACTCGGCGCTCCCTCGGTAGTCGCTAAGGCGGCTGGTCAATGCCGGTGTATAGACCACCGGATGGGCATCGACGCCGCTGATTACCGTCACCTTCTCAGCGCCCGTCTGTGCCGTCACCGCCGCCACAATCGGTATATCGGCAGGCGTTCGCCCTACTTTTTCCAGCGAAATGGATGTTACGCCTGTCCGGTAGCCGGAAAGGGTCACGCGCAGAATGATCCGCCGCCCACGCCAGATCATAGGCTTAGCGAACCATTCTTCAAGGGTGAATGGTTCTTCCCCGTAACAGACGATCTCTGCGCGGAGTGCCAGAAAAAGCGCGTTGACGAGCGATTCGGGGCGTGTTTCCATGAGGACATCCCCTACGGTCAAGGCATGACGCAGCGTGTTCGGCGTGTCTGCTTTGACAAGGCGGCGCACGTTCCCATCTAACCCGCAGAGCGTTTCCAAGGTCGCCGCCGCCCCCACCCATGCCGGATGATCCGCACTGTTTGTCCCATCGTGAATCAGCTTGGTAAGGGTCACAGCGCTTTCGATGTGGCTATCCCCCCACCGCACAAGGTAGGCGCCCCCTCCGTAGAGGGGAAATACGCCTGACTGCCGGACGAGCGCCGCTGCCTCGTCCAACGTGCGCGGGGTGTGGATTGCCCTCAAATTGAGAAGCATTCGCTTACGCCTCCTCAACAATAACAAGCTGCGCTGCACGGAGTTCCTCAATGAGCGTAGTTAGGTCTTGGCGAAGCGTTGCCTCCTCAACATCGTATTCCTCTAACAAGGCGGCGACTGCGCCATCGAGTGTCCCGTGCTGTTGGAGTGCCTCCCACATCCGTGTACCGCTCTCATTCAAGGTGAAATACTTCTCGGTATCCATGTTCAGCAGGACGGATTCACCAGCAACATCGCTGATCAAAACATTCGTGTTTGGACGTATCATCAATCGTCTGTCCTCCCCTACTTAACCCGCCCGACGGGCTGCCAGTTACCATTCAGTTGGATGCTGTAGACCGTTCGATCCGGCAGGCTGACGTAAATCTGATTGGAGACGGGGCTAGGCTGCTGTGTCCCTTGATAGTTTTCTCCGCCAGCAATGCCATAGCCAAAGACACTGATCAGGCTGTTGCCATCGATCCAATTACTTGTCGCCCATAGGTAGCCAATCTGTGCTGTGGGAGCTTGATAACCAGCGGGGACGGTGACAGTGGGAATCTCAACACCGGGTGTCCATGTGTTGCTATACAAGCCAACGCGCAGCCCATTATTCGCCAAGAAGTAGACCCGGTTGGAGCTGGAATCATAGAGGGCAAAGCCGCGTTCAAACCGTTGCCAGATCATGGGCGCATAGGTTGCCGCCTGCGAAGGGCAGCCGCCGCGTGGCTCAGGGGTGAAAAACCAGGGTGTGGCGCAGAGAACTTGAATGGCAATATCTTGCTTCACCGATTGCCCGCCGCGCTCCGCCTCCAAGCGGATGATCACCGTGTCGCTGTTTGTAGAAGTCAGCGTAAAAATCTGCTGCCCGTCGGGTCCAACAAGGGTGGTGTCAATTACGGCGAGCGTCCCCGTCAGGCGGATCAGACGAATCACCTCGCCATCGGCACGCCATGTCACGGTGACTTGCCCACCGCTGGCGACACTTGCCGGGGTGACTCCAAAGGTCGTGATCGTTGGAGGGACAGGGGTCAGGGTTGGTGTCAAACTCGGTGTCAGGGTGAGCGTTGGCGTTGGGGTGAGGGTGAAGGTCGGCGTGAAGGTCGGCGTCAAACTTGGCGTCAGCGAGGGGGTTAGGCTCGGCGTGAACGTTGCCGTGAAGGTATTCGAGGGTGTTAAGGTGGTGGAAGGCGTCAGGCTAGGGGTGAAGGTGGGCGTAAACGTCGGCGTAAACGTCGATGTAAAGGACGGCGTAAACGTCGGCGTGAAGGTAAACGTCGGCGTGAAGGTCGGTGTAAAGGTGGGCGTGTAGGTGTTTGTTGGTGTGTCGGTGATTGTTGGTGAAGGGAGAATCGCCACCGTCGGAAGGGGTGGTTCCACCCGCTGACGACAGGCGGCAAGTGTGGCAAACGCCACCCCTAGCAAGGTGAGTTGAAAGAGCCGAGTGTATGCCTTCGGGCGGTTGTGGCGCGTCACGTCGCCCCTCCTCGTTTCATGTTTCGTGATAAGCACTCCATTGTATCAGGTTTGGGGTGAGATCACCGAAACCAGATGGTCAGGATGGTGGTGGCGATTCGGCAGACGGTTGTTTCGTTTTCAACAGGGTTTGGACGATATTCACTAAAATATCCGGCGTAAACGGCTTGCCCACAAAGGCAGCACACCCCAGACGGGCAGCAATGCGCTGATCCATAGCACTGGTACGGGCGGTGAGCGCGACGATGGGCGGTTGGGGGGTGATTCCCTCAAGCTGCTTTCTGAGCAAAAGGATCATCGTCCGCCCGTCAATATCGGGCAGGTCGAAGTCCATCAGAATTAAACTGGGGCGCTCCTGGCGTGCCATAGGCGGCGCTTCTAACCCCCGCAAGACATGTTTCACCTGATAGCCAGCGGCACTCAACACACGGATAGCGTAATCGGCGTTGGATTGGTTGTCTTCGACAAGAAGGATGTACGGCATAAGACATTCCCTACGAGGCATGGGCATCGATCAGGGCAGCCAGTTGATCGATGCGAAACGGTTTGCTCAGAATGGCATTACAGCCAGCTTGGTAACAGCGCTCCATATCGTCAGGGAGTGTCAGCGCTGTGACGGCGATGATTGGTCGGGCAATCCCCTGTTCACGTAACATCTCAACAAATTCATGTCCTGTTCGCCCTTGCCCAATGCGTACATCGACCAGAACGAGATCGTATTCTGGGGTAAATGTGGCAATTGCCTCATCAACAGTGGTGACCAGTGTGAGGTGGTGTGGGGTGGAACGCACGAAGCGTTCCACAAGGGCAGCGTCGTTTGGTTCGTCTTCAAGATACAAGATATTCACGAGTTAGTTCACCTTTGTTGTCATCAGATTCGTGATTGTTTTAAGGAGAATGTCCGGGGCGACAGGTTTCGTCAGGATCAGCGCCGCTCCCGATAATTCTGCTATAGGTGCAGCACTTCGGGCAGTGTAGATAATCACTGGAATATCTGCGGTGAGCGGATCGGCTTTCAGTTTTTGCAAGACCTCCCGACCAGAAGCATCGGGGAGTTGCAAATCCAAGATGATTAGATCAGGAAGGATGCTGGTCGCCATACTGAGCGCCTCACGGCTGTTTTCCGCGTCAACAACAATATGCCCCGCCCCCTCTAATATTTCGTGCATCAAATGCCGTGCGTTCACCTCGTCCTCAACGATTAAGATCGTCTTTGAGGCGCTCAGGTCGCTCATCATGTCTTCGCTGAAGATCGTCACAAGGGCATCTTCGGGTTTGTCGCTGACGAATTCGGCGGGTGCTTGGCTGGCGGGCTGTGCCTCGGCAATGGGCATCGTGAAAGAGAACGTCGTGCCTACACCCACTTTGCTCTCAACAGTCATATCCCCGCCGTGCATCTGCGTCAACTGCTTACTGATATCCAGCCCTAAGCCCGTCCCCCCATAGCGTCGATCCGTATCGCTTTGCGCTTGCTGAAAGCGATCAAAAATGTAGGGCAAGACATGCGCTTCAATGCCTATTCCCGTATCGGTGACGGTGATCCGCACAAAACGATCTTCAACCACCGCCTCCAGGGTGATCGTCCCCCGTTCGGTAAACTTGATCGCATTGGACATTAGATTTAAGGTGATCTGGCGAATACGGACCGAATCAGCCTGAATATAGGGCAGCCCCTCTGGTAGGTTCGTCCGCAGTTGAACAGGTTTTTCTTTCACCAAGCCGATGGCGGTTGCCATAACTGCTTTGACAACCTCATGAAGATCAACAGGGGAGCGGTGAATTTCCAGTTTGCCCGCCTCGATCTTGCTCAGATCGAGAACGTCGTTGATCAAACCAAGCAGGTATTCGCCGTTCTCCAATATCAACTGAATGTCTTTGCGGTAAATCGGCGGGAGATCAACATTTTCGTACATACTGCGCACATGGAGCATGGCGCTGGAATAACCGATGATCACGTTCAGCGGCGTGCGCAGTTCGTGGCTCATGTTGGAAAGGAAGACCGATTTTGCTTGGCTGGCTTGTTCGGTGCGGCGGTTCGCCTCGCGAAGCGCGGTGGTACGTTCCTCCACCCGCTGTTCAAGGTTAGAAAGAACCTGCCGAAGCTGCCACGTCATGCTGTTGAAGGCGTTTCCCAACGCGCCCAACTCATCCACCCCTTTGACTTCCGCCCGTGCAGTGAGGTCGCCCGCCGTAATTGCCTCGGCAACGCTGCCAAGCGCCCGGATGGGGCGAACGATCCGTCGCGCAAAGACGACACTCAGGGTGAGGGCAATCAAGAGGGAGAGGATCACCACGATGAGAAAGACAACGATGCTTTCAAATGCCAATTGGAAGGCTTGGGCAGTGGGCTTTTCCACAACAATGCGAATGTCCCGATTGCCGAGGGGGAGGGTATCTACCACCCGAAAGACGGAGCCACCCAACAACCCATTTGCCAACCCATCTGCCAGACCGAAGGGGGAGCGCGTGTTACGCAAAACCACCGAAGGATCAGGATGGGCAACAACGCGATTGCGGTCATCGACCACATAGGCGCTGCTGACATCAACATCCCTAATCTGGGAGAGCGTCTGGCTGATTTGCCTAAGGCGCAAATCCCCCACCAGTACAGCTTGAAGGGTGTTTGTGCGGATGTTCATTTGGGGGACAGCGACGGTGATCAGAAATTCCCCAGAGTTCGGTTCGATGTGCACCGGACTGTAGTAGACATTCCCCGTTGCCTTCACCGTGACGAATTCTTCCGCCTCAGAACGGTTGCCCAGATCGCTTGGGGTAAATGCCCGTGAGCGAGCCACACGCACGATCTCTGCTCCCTCGTTGTTTAGAAGGGTCAGTTCATCGAAGGCGCTGTCATAAGCCAGCAGTTGGGAGAGGATGCTGTTTTGCCCGGCGGGGCTTAGATCGGGAAAATCGCCCACGCTAATCAGTTGACGAAGGGTGGTTTCCCGTTTGGTGATTTCACTGATCACCTCCACACCAATACGACGGGCAACGGCATGCTGCTGGTCAAGGGCTTGCCGTTCTTGCAAGCTGTAACTGCGCAGCACCACCGCCACACCGACAAGGGTGAGTGGGAGAACAGAAAGAAGGGCAAAGACGGCAATGATACGTCGTTGAATACTAAAACGCATAAGCCTATTTCCGTTTAAGAATAGATAAACTTTTTTACCTGTGGGCTTTGAAAGACGCAGCCACTAAGAGCAAGGCGGGTGCTAAACAGAAAGAAGAAAACCGCTTAAACAGGTGTGTTCGGTTTGCGCAAGTAACCCCATCTATAAACATAATTAAATCTCCTTAAGACGGAGAGTCACCCTTAATGCGTTCATTATAAACGGGAAAACGCGATTTCTAAATAATTGGTGCAAAAAATAGTTTAGGGCTGGTTTAGCTTTTGGCGGTGGGCAAAAGCACGGTGAGAACCTTATCAACCCGTTTCCCATCCATATCCATAACCTCAAACCGGTAGCCCGCAGCGATGAAGTGATCGGCGGCAGAGGGGACACGCCCTAACTGTGCCATGACGAATCCGCTGAGGGTTTGAAACTCATCTTCATCGGGAAGTGTTTTGATCTTCAGGATGTCTTTCAGTTCGTCTACGGCGATCATTCCATCCAACAGCCACGATCCATCCTCCCGCTGAACGGCGTTTGGTTCGGCGCTTTCGTCCGTCAGCGAGATGCCGCCGATGATCTGCTCCAAGACATCGGTGATCGTCAGAATCCCTTCCAAACCGCCATGTTCATCATAAACAAGGGCAAGATGAGAACTATTCTCCTTAAATTTTTGGAGGATTTCAAGGACACTCAATGATTCGGGGGCTTCAATCGGCTGGCGAATGATCTGGCGCAAATCCACCGCTTCGCCATACATAATCTTCAGCAGCAAATCCTTTGTGCGAACGACGCCGATCACCTGATCGAGCGATCCCTCAGCAACAGGGTAGCGGGAACGCCCTGCTCTGGTGATCTTCTCCCGCAGAACATCCAGTGAATCATCCACATCAAGCCATGTTACATCACGGCGGGGGGTCATAATCGCGCTGATGCGTATATCGTCTAGCCGAAAGACGCGCTTCATAAGGTGCGTCTCATCAACTTCAAACTCACCCGACTGCGCCCCGGCATCGAGCATCACCTTAAATTCTTCGCGGGTAATATCCGGGGTGTCATTCGGTTTGACATTCAAGAGGGCGAGAATAAGCCGCGATGAGCCGTTGAGCAGCTTATCCAGACGCAGCCGCACGACTAAGGCGATCAGGGTGCGCATGATCCCCGACAACGCGGCGGTGATGCTTTCGGGGTTGTTCACTGCCAGTTGTTTGGGGACAAGCTCCCCAAAGACGAGCGAGAGGTAGGTGATCCCCATCGTCACGATGAGAAAAGCGAGGGGTTGCGCCGCACCCGCTAAGAAGGGAATTCCGGCGATCCACTTCGCCAACGGATCACTGAGGGTTGCCCCCCCAAACGCCCCCGAAAGAATCCCAATGAGGGTGATGGCGATTTGATTCGTGGCAAAAAATCGTTCGCGGTCTTTGCGGAGGGCAAGGGCAAGGTGAGCGCGTTTATCGCCCTCGTTGGCACGCTGCTGAAGGCGTGCCTCCCGTGCGGCAATGAGCGCCGCCTCTGCCATGCTGAACAACCCATTCAACAAGGCAAGGGCGAAAATCAAGAGAAGTTCAAACATTAGTAGGCGTTTCGGCTACGACCCAAGACCGTCTGCAAAACGGTGCGGATGATGATTTTGATGTCCAACCCAAGCGACCAATGTTCAACGTACCAAAGGTCATACTTGATCCGCTCCTCGATGGAGGTGTCACCGCGTAAGCCGTTGACCTGCGCCCAGCCGGTCATTCCGGCTTTCTCACGGTGGCGTTCCATATAGCGCGGGATCATATCACGGAATTTCTGGACGAACTGGACTTGTTCCGGGCGCGGACCAACAAGGCTCATATGCCCCAAGAGGACGTTGATCAGGTTGGGAATTTCGTCCCAGTTCGTCTTGCGCATCCAGCGCCCCAAGCGCGTCACACGGGGGTCGTTTTGGGTTGTCCAATTCCCCAACTTTTCGGCATCGGTGCGCATACTGCGGAATTTGATCATGGGGAAAGGGCGTCCATCCAACCCCATCCGTTCCTGACAAAAGAACGTCGGACCCTTCGATTCCAAGCGAATCAGGAGCGCTGTCAGCAGCATAAAAGGCGAGAGGAACACCAATCCCACACAAGCGCCTAAGACATCGACCAACCGTTTGAGTGCTAGTTTCCAACCGCGCATAGCAATATCGCGCACGGTCAGAAGGGGCAGCCCACCCATATCGTCTACGGACATATTGCCCGCCATGAATGCGAACGTGTCGGGGTAAATTTTGATGCTCACCCTTCCGCGCTGGCACAATCCGACGAGATGGGCGAGATCAGCACGAGATGCCTCTGGTACAGCGATGATCACCTCATCAACTCGATAGCCATCAATGAGCGTAGGCATGTCCTTTGGCGAACCCAGCAGGGGAATCCCCGGCAGTTTGTCGTGATCACTGCCATTGACCATGCCGAGGATATGGTAGCCGAGATACGCATTGTTTTGGATGTGCAGGGCAATGGATTGAGCGCTCTCGCCGCTCCCCACAATGATCACGCGATCCCGCCCCATCCCAAAGCGCCGCAAGAGAACTGCCGTCTGGCGGTGAATTTCGCGCCCGATGATCACGGTTATGATCGTGAACAACCAGATATACATGACCATTTGGCGGGGGTAGTCCGAGCCGACATCCGTCCCTTTGAGTAGGATCGTCGTGAAGCCGTTCGTCATGACTACCCCCACCGAGACTGAGGCGGCGATTACGAACGCCTGATCAATGCGGCTGACAGCGCGGCGTTGGTGGTAGAGCCGAGCGACAAAAAACAAGGTCAAAAAGGTGAGCGTTTGAATGACCAAAATCGGCAGGTAAAAGCCAAACGTCGGCGGGTCTATGGGCGCGTTGAAAAGGGGCAGCCGCCGCCGCGCAAAATAGCCCAAACCAAATGCCCCGATGACGGCGAGCGTATCCAACGCCACCAACAGCGCCCCCAAAAACGACTTCAAGCGGGGGCGATCAGGGGCTTGCGGTGGCGTGGGAGTGGGTGAAGCCGAGGGAGCAATCACCTTCGCGGGCTGCGTCACCCGTGCCTTTCCGTTTGGATGGCTGCCCATAGCTTTCGCCCGCCTTTCAGGAGCAGCCCGCTCATCACCAGCGCGTGCATGGGCAGCGACGTGCGAGCGCGGTAGTGCTTCCGATAAAACTGCCAACTGGCGCGTTGGAACTCGAACTTCGTCTGGGGATTTTGGCGGCTTGCCGCCCGTTTCACGTGAAGAACGGTCACTGTCGGGTAGTAGAGAACTTTCCAACCGTTCTGCTTGATGCGGTACGCCCAATCGATGTCTTCTCCATACATCCAAAATTGTTCGTCAAGCAAGCCCACCTGCTGGATTGTCTCACGGCGGACTTGCATATACGCCCCCACAATGCAATCCACCTCGGTTTCGAGGTGTTCATCAAGATAGGTGAGGTTATAGCGACCAAAAAGGCGGCTTTTGGGAAAAAGTTTGCTGAAGCCAAGCATCCGCCACATGGAGATTTCTGGGGAAGGAAAACTCCGCCGGCATGCCAGATCAAGCGAGCCATCCAGCATCTCTAAACGCGGACCCGCCGCCCCGATTTTGGGGTCGGCGTCCATCCGATCCACCATCTTACGAAAGCCATCGGGCGGAACAACCGTATCGGGATTTAAGAGGAGCAAGTAACGCGGCGCGGTGGGGCTGGTCTGCCCAATATCTCCACAGCCAAACGCCCGCAAGCCCTGATTGTTGGCGCGGGCAAAGCCGGTGTTTTCGCTGTTGACAATCACCGTGACCGAAGGGAATTCTGCCCGCACCATCTCGGCACTGCCATCGCTGCTGGCATTATCCACAACAATCACCTGCCGCTGGATGTTTGGCTCACCAGTTTCTATCGAACGCAAACAATCCCGCAGCAGATTGCGGGTGTTCCAATTGACGATCACGATTCCCAAATCAAACATTGGTGCGTCTATTCCTCACGTTCCCTACTATAGCGTTAGACGCGCTCTGAAACAACCCACCTCCAGCAAACCGCTAATTGCCCACCAACGCCGCATATCGCGCCCAAATGTGCGGGGCGCGGGCGCGTGCCTCACTCAGAATTTTCCTTTCATCCAGCGTGGTGATCTCACGATTGCGCATGACGACTTTTCCGGCGCAAATTGTTCCCACCACCATGCGCGACTCCACCCCAAACAGGACATGCCAAGGCGCATTTTCCCCCGTGAGCGGGGTGAAGGGATCATAGGCGACGATCATCAGGTCTGCCGCTGCGCCGGGTTGGATCACGCCTAAGGTTAGGGTGGGAAAGAACATCTCGGCAAGGGCAGCATTGTGTTCGGCAGCAATATGGAGGATCGTCTCCCCCCCGGCGGCGCGGGGATCGCGCTTTGCCACTTTGTGGACGAGATACGCCGCCCGCCACTCATCGATCATGAAATGGCTAAACCCATCGTTACCCAAACACACCTTGATCCCGGCACGCAGCAGTTCATCAAGGGAGGCAACGCCCACCCCATTATTCATGTTGCTGCGCGGCTGGTGGGTGACCCACGTCTCCGTCTCCCGCAGAAGTGCTACTTCCGATGCATCGACATGGACGGCGTGAGCGGCAATTGTCCGCGCCCCTAAAATCCGGTGGTGCTTCAGGCGAAGGGTCGTCCGCACTCCAGAACGGGCAAGACTGTCTTCTTCGTCTGCTTCGTGTTCGGCAAGGTGAATGTGAAAGCCACTCCCAAAGGGTTCATTAGCGGTGGTACAGGCACGAAGGGTTTCTTCGGAAAGGGTGAGGCTGGCATGTAAGCCAAAGGTCGCCGCAAGACGATCATCCTGCCGCCGTTCCATCTCTCGCAGAAAGCGGACATTTTCGGCAATGCCCGCTTGGGCGCGTTCCGCCCCATCCCGATCCGTCACCTCGTAACAGAGAACGCCGCGCAAGCCCGCTTCTTCAACGGCAGCGGCGATCACACTGAGGCTGCCATCAATGGCATTTGGGCTGGCGTGATGATCGATGAGTGTTGTGGTGCCGCCATGTATGGCATCGATCAGGCATAGCAAGGCACTGTAACGAACATCGTCTAAGGTCAGCGCCCGATCCAAGCCCCACCACAAGCGGCGTAAAATCTCAGGAAAATCACGGGGCGGCACGCCGGGAATTGCCATCCCCCGTGCAAAAGCACCATAAAAATGGGTGTGGGCGCAGATTGCGCCGGGGAGGACAAGCGCCCCCTCGCAATCATAAATGGGCAGCCCTCCCTCGTTTGCCGTAAGCGACTCAGAATCGCCAATCTTGGCAATCCGTCCCTCTCGAATCAGGATCGCCTGATTCGGAAGGACAACGCGGGGCGACCAATTCAGGATAGTGGCGTTCGTCAGCAGCAGATTAGCCATCACCCTAGTTCCCCCCGCCAACTGCCAACGCCGCCGCCCCAATCAAACAGACATCTTCACCGAGGGCAGCGGGGGCAATGACGAGATCGCGCCAATATTCCGCCCCAATGGAATAGGCGCGAATGGCGTCATTCATAGCGGGGTTCAGCAGATCAGATGCTCCCTTGTAGACTCCCCCGCCAATCACGACAATTTGGGGGTTAAAGGTGTGCAGCAAACTGACGATCCCACAGCCAATGATTTTTCCCGTCCGCCCCATAAGGCGCAGTGCCAAGGGGTCGCCCTGACGTGCTGCCTCGCTGACGTGTTTCGCCGTGACCTCGGCAAGGTCATTGGCGGCAAAGGTGATGATTGCCGACTGCTCACCCGCCTTAATCGCGGCAACAGCATGGCGGGCAATGGAGGGTCCCGCCGCTTCTTTTTCCAGGGTAGAGACGTGTTCCCCCTCAACAAGCATGATCAGGTGTCCGCACTCTGCGCCAAACCCGTGTGAGCCGATCAACAAGCGCCCGTCGGTGATCACCCCTGCGCCGACGCCTGTGCTGATGGTGAGGTAAATCAAATCGGTGTAACCGCGCCCAGCGCCGCGTTGGTGTTCGGCAAGGGCGGCAAGATTGGCATCGTTCCCCAAAAAGACGGGAGCGCCTAAAGCCTCCTGCAAAATACGCCGCAGTTCGATATTTTTCCAACCCTTCAGGTTGGGAGGCGAGGTGATCACTCCGGCTTTGGGGTCGATGGGTCCCGGTGCAGAGACGCCAATCCCTGCCACACGCCCACCGTCCGTCGGAAAGACGGCGCGTGCCTGCGCGACCATACGTCCGATCACGGCATCGACACCTTCCTCATCAAGGGTGAGAGTCTCGGTGCGAGCGTCCATCTCCAAATTCGCGTCAAAACGCCCCGCCCGAATGCGCGTCCCGCCTAAATCGATCCCGATGTAGTGTATTTTTTCAGTCATGATGCTGCCCTTTGCGCCGGAAAAACTCACTAAACCCCTCTAAGGTGTACCCCACGAAAGGCATATCCGGCAATGGTAGGTATGCAGTTCATAGAAAGAGGCGACCTGTCGCGGAGGGTGTCTTTGTGTGAAGGGGATGCTTGACAAAGGGCGGGAGGATGGGCTATACTATCTCCCACAAAGTGCGATGCGGGTATAGTTCAGTGGTAGAACGGTTGCTTCCCAAGCAACATGTCAGCGGTTCGAGTCCGCTTACCCGCTCTTAGCCCTCCTAGCCTATGTAAACAGCTCTCAAATGATGCTTCCCTTCGTGGGGAGTTTGTGTTTATAGCACCAACCCCCTCTCTTTGGGTGACAATTATCACTTTGCCCCGCCCTCCGTTTGTTTTATAGTAATAGGGAAGTGGTGAATACCCACGGTTACCACACGGGCAAGGGGGCAGTTTCATGAACGAACTCATCGGGCGTAAACTGGGACAGTACGAGATTACAGCGCTGCTGGGCGAAGGCGGTATGGCGACCGTCTATCGAGCACATCAGACCAGCGTTCGGCGCGACGTGGCAGTCAAGATCATCGAGTCCAAACTGGCGTGCAACCCAGAGTTCATCCGACGCTTTGAACGCGAGACGATGACCATCGCTGCCCTCGATCATTCCCACATCCTCAAGATTCATGACTTCGGGCGCGAGGATAACCTGCTCCATCTGGGGATGGAGCTCAAGAGCGGGGGCAGCCTTATCCGAGCGGAGCAGCTCAGCGCTGAACAGACTGCTCATTACCTAGATCAGATCGCCTCCGCCCTCTTGATCACGCCCATGCCAAGGGGTTCATCCGCCACGACCTGAAGCCTCAGAATGTGCTGCTCGAGGAAGTTTTGAATCTCTTCTCTATCCGCCCTCCTGCGGTCAGTTCCTCCATCCCCAGACCTCAATGAGCGCTTCAAGCATCCGCTGCACCTCATGATTGTGCAGGCAAGAGCAGTTTTGCCTACACCTCCGCGTCCATAGATGCTGATGAGACGGGCACGCTCAGCAAGCAGGTTAGCCAAATCGGACGGCTTTTTGATCCGGTTTACGAACCGGTCATCGACATCCTGAGGAGGGGCATTGACCGTGGTGCGATGGGATTCGATCTCATGGCGGTGACGTTGCCCAATCTCAGCCTTAATGGCTTCGAGTGCACGCTGCTGTTGTGCCGCAGCCTGTTCCCTGCTGATAGAAACAACAACCGTCGACTCGTTCGCCACATTGCCACCCGGGGGAATCGGAGGCATCATATGTTCAGTTTGTGTCCCAATGAAAGGAACTAATTCTGCCGCCTGTGTGGTCACAGACCGCAGCAGAGTCGCAAGTTCCTCGGCCGAAGCAATTCAGTTTGCGCGGTGCTTGGCTAAGGCTTTGCCGATCACCCATTGCCAGATAGAGGGTACTTGTCCCCACATCGATACCATAGCCATAGATACGTAGAATGTGGGGATGGGTGAGTGTGTTCACCGTCCGAAATTCACACGTTCGAAGCGCTTTACAAGTTCGCTGTATCCACCAGAATTGACCGCGAGGACCTTCAGCACCGCTTCAAGGGTTGTTGTGGCATGATGCGCACGATATACGGTTGCCATACTACCTTTACCCAGCATCCCTACGATATTGTAAGGACCCAAACGTCTACCGATCAGGTTCGACATGGTTACCTACCTTCAATGTCTGGCGAACAACACGCCACCCAAGCGACGGGGTCTTCTCTCTCAAATGTCGGGGACAAGACCGCGCTGTGAAGCCCTCTGTCGGCTACTGCTACTGCACAATGCCGGGCTGCGTTAGCGCATGAAAGACAATTGTCTGAAATTGCTGCTGCAAACGTTGCCTGTAGACTTCCAGATCAATAAATGGCAGGTGGAACAAGTCACGCCAAGGGCGATGCGCCTCGTACAGATAGACTTCTTGAGGAGACAGCATCTCCACCCACCGAGGGATGGACTCCGCGTCGTCAGGCTCAACTGCAAACAAGAGCATATCTGCGGGCAGAATCCGCGCCACCCGTTGAACTTCCTGAGGATTGGTCAGGCGGTGAACTCCTTCCGCGTAGTTGAGCACCGTCGTTCCATCCGGATAACGCACATGAAAGCCAAGTTGGGGAGCATTCATGGGCAAGCGCAAGCCTTGACTGCCAATTCGGAGCAGATCAAAGGGGTGAAGTGCAAGTTGTAGAAGATAGTCTACTTTATGCTTGAATCCGGGTGGCAAGAGGGGCATATGTACCCAAGTGAAGGCAGTAATCTTGATCTCATTTAGGGTGATGCTTTCACCTGCTTTGATCCTGTGTACATTTGCGGGGAGGAGTATATTGCGTCGGTTGATATGGGCAGTAACTGCAGGAGAGGAGATCAGGTGGATGTTTTCCAAGTATGGACGGGCTTCCGGTGCCTCTAAAAACCGCCGCAGTGAACCCGCGTGCTCTGGATGCCCATGCGTGACACAAAGCAGTTTAGGCTGATCATTCTTGAGAACATCCCAAGTGACGGCTTCACCGTATAAGTCAAAGCCTATAAATGCGCCCGCGTGTTGCAGACTGATGCCTGACCAGTTGTAATAGTGAATGTTCATACTACATCCGTTGGCACTGGGGCAAAGGTATTCACATGCATATTCTTGATCAACCTGCTGTTGCGCATCGCCCCCAAAAGTAGCTGGGGAATATGACGCTTTAGGGCAGCCCGTGGGCGATATAACTTAAAGCGCCATATCGCCCGGAGTACAACCCGAAAATAGTACTTCTGAATCAGGCGATACATTTCCACCTGACTGAGCTTGGTGGTGGGAATCACAAAATGTGCAAGGTCATATAGTTCCCGATGGTGGGTTGTCACCTTGTCTTTCATCTCTTGGTGAAAGCCAGTACCGGGCAGTGGGGTCAAAGGGGTCAGTTCTGTCAGGGCGATGTTGGGATGTTTGCGTACATAACTATCAATGTTCTGAAAATCAGCTTCGGTGTAATCCGGCATGACCAAAAAGCCCGCGCTTAGGGCGATCCCGTTTTGGGCAAGAATCTGAATGGCCTTTTCATTGATCTCGATGCTGGTCTTTTTGTTGATCTCGTTGATACGGGTATCGTCAATGGCCTCCAAACCCGTCATGACCATCATCAACCCGATCTTTGCCCACTTGGCGAAGATTTCCGGGTTTTTGACCACACAGTCAGTACGGGTATAGGCAAAATAGCGCTTCTTGATACCTGCTGCCACGATCAGGTCATGCAGTCGCTCCATTCGTTTCACATCAATGAAGGTGTGATCATCACAAAACATGATGAAATCTTCGCGGATGGTCTTTAGGTCTTCAACAATAAGCTCCGGTGACCGCGTAATAAAGCGTCGGTTGGTGAAGTGCTGACAGGAGCAGAAATTGCAAGGGAAGGTGCATCCGAGTGAAGTCTGGATCGAAGCTACCGAGCTTTCAAATAGATAGTAATAGCGGGATCGGTATTTATCTGTGAGCGAGCGCTTGGGTTGAGGCATATGATCGAGGTTCGCTGGAAAGTGGCGGGATTCGGTAAAGTGTATCTGCCCTTCTCTGGGAAGCCCCAACCCCTGAATATCCTCAAAGTCCACAATCTGCCGCTCTGCCCAGCGGGCAACAATTTCTCGGAAGGCGGGAACTCCCTCACCAATGACGATGACATCAAGGTAGGGCGAATTGAACTCCTCTGGGCACAAGCTTGCGTGATGTCCACCCACAACGGTCAAAATACGATGATTGAATGCTTTGGCGATTTTGAAAACTCGCTGTACTGTGTAGGTCTGTACCACCTGTGCACTTGCCCCCACAATGTCAGGATTAAAGCGCTTCAGGGCACCCTCCAGATCGGTGTCGAGTTCCATGTCGAGTAGTTCAACATCATGATCAGGAACAGCCCCGCCGATGATCTCCAGCCCCAGTGGTTCGACCTTCGCCAGATATTTCAACCCAACGGTGAGATCACCACTGGGTGGGTTGACCAATAGGATTCTCATGATACACCTCGGTTCTTGCAAATGAATGCTTCTCTCACAATTAATCTCAGCTGCGAGACAATTCTAGACCTCGTGCAGGTTGATCCAAAGTGGACACATCCAGCGCAAGGTCTTTTAGGGATAGGGTCGAAGCTGCGGTTGTCAGCTTAATGAGCGAATATAAGCAATGATGTACAGAATCTGATCATCCGTCAGAGCGGGATTGCCGCCTTTGGGAGGCATATCAATCCCGGTTGTGTTGAGTGGATCCCAGATCGGGCGTCCGGCTTTGATGAAGGTTAACAGGTCCGCATCGGATGATCTCGCCACAAACTCGCTGGCAATAAGGTCTTTACCCAGATTGGGAATACCTTTCGCATTGGACCCATGACAGGCGGCACAAGCCGTGAACAGTTTTTCGCCTTCAGTCACAAGGGCTGAATCATAGGCAGGGTCCGTTTCAGTATCAGTTGCAGGTACCGCACTTTCAGTTTGAGCGGACAAACTGCGAATGAAGGCGATGATAGCGAGGATATCGTCATCACTTAGCGCCGGATTGCCACCCTTGGGCGGCATATCAATCCCGGTTGTGTTGAGTGGATCCCAGATTGGGCGTCCGGTTTTGATGAAGGTTAACAGGTCCGCATCGGATGATCTCGCCACAAGCTCGCTGGCAATAAGGTCTTTACCCAGATTGGGAATACCTTTCGCATTGGACCCATGGCAAGCGCTGCAAGCACCAAAAAGCTGCTCCCCTTTGGTCACCAGAGCCGGATCATAAGTGCTGCTGCCCCCGCCAGTGCCGTCTGCCTGCGCGATTGCTGTTGGGGTGAGGTTGCTGCTCACAGGGGATATGGACGTCAGGGTGGGGAGAGGGGTACTGGTTGGAGGCGGGGTTGAGGTCGCAGTAGGTACGGGTGTATTGGTCGGTAGGGGGGTAGGGGTTACCGTTGGGATTGGTGTGCTGGTGGGAATAAGGGTGGGGGTGGATGTCTGCGCTACCCAAACCACTACCGAGCCTCTGTTAACGCCATCGGGCTGAGACTGCATTAATCCAACCAGAATCAAAACACCGATGATCACTAGATTGCTGGCAAAGATCAAACTGAAAAGAACAGGATGCAGTGATGCCGTTTTATGTGTGTGATGCTCCACGAAAACTTTCTCCCTCATAAAATTTGGATGAATTAAACACAGATTCGCAGGTATTCTCAGGGTGGCTCAGGGCATGACCACGTCCTGATCAAAAGTGCGCTCCGCGTGTGTTCCATCGGGACGGGTCACATTAACCACGACTTGCCAATCACCAGCCATTGACCATTGCAGTGAGACCTGATACTGCCCCTCACCCATATGTTTACCCTCCCCCGTGATCGGCATCATGCCCTCATGGAGCATGTTCCCTGTCACCTTCACCATCGCATTAGTGACAGGTGCGCCGTCAGGGCCGGTCACGGTGATGATCACTATCCCACTACCCACAAGGGCAGGGCTGCGATCAGGGCTGTAGGCGATGTTCAGGGCAGAAAAGTCTGAGGCGGGGGTGCCCGTAGCACGCCGAATGATACTCTCGCTGGAGACAGCTTCAACCGTGAAAGAGAAATCCCGGCTAATCTTCGAGCCATCGGGCAGTGTGGCGGTGATAGTCACGAACCACCCCCCACCCATCGTCCATTCAAAGGGGATGCGGTACACACCCTTAAGGCTCTCGTGGGACTCGCCGTCAACCGGAGCCATGCCCGCATGATCCATATTTCCATGAGCTTGGATCAACATGCCGTCGATGGGTGTTCCCTGCGCATCCTTTAAGGTTACGATCAGTTCAGAGTCTCCTACCGCGGGTGGCTCCGGTTCAGCCCTCACGGATAAGTCCACTTTCGAGGGGGTGATAGTGGGAGAAGCGGCTCCGGCACATGCACTCATCACAAACAGACACAGCACCATAGCCAACAGCATTCGGAAGGAAGTCATAAATTTCCTCTGCCTCTTTGAATCAACCGCTCCTCACGCCCAAAGAGGATCATTCCCCCCATCAAAGGAATGATGATCCACAGCAGTAAGCCGCTGATGAGCATGGGGAGGAGAAGCTTGCCAAAATGATCGGTAGCATACACCCCCGCAGGCCCTAGTACTTCTAAGTTTGCTTGGAGTACGAGGATGGAGGCGATCTTAAATACCTGAAGGGGATTCAGGATCGCAATCGCAAAGACGGTTTCAATAGGCATCTGGGTAGATGTGGCTGTGCCCATGATGCCCAGATCGCCGATAAACACCAGAAACAGCCACAGGAATAACGCCCCACCCAAGGCCGCAGCAGTACGCTGGGTAATGCTGGAGAGCAAAAAGCCCAAACTCAGCATCGCCAAGGCCAGCAGGTACGCCAGCAGTACCATAAACAGATAACCGCCAGCATCCTGAATCCCGCCTTGGAGCGAGAGCACCACCCCGGCCACTCCAAATCCGAGGCTGAGGGTGGCAAGGAGTGCGCCCGCCATGCCCAAAAATTTGCCAAGGATGACTTCCACCCGGTTGATAGGCTGCGAAAGTAAATACATCAGTACGCCTGTCTCCCGGTCTCCAGCGAGATTCGCAGCCCCCAACGTTAACCCGATCAGCGGTACAAATAGCAGCACCAGATTGATCAGGCTGGCGGCGGTACGGCTGTAACTGGCCACACGAAGGTTCATTCCGCCGGGCTGAGTTAACGTTGAAAGCACCAGTGCCAGCCCTGCAAAAGCGATGGTAAACACCAAAAACCATCGGTTATGTAGGGCGTCGCGCAGCTCTTTTTCCGCCATGGTGCGGATATTGGCAAGGTCAATCATCATTTTCCCCCAGTAACAGCAGTTCACCGTCGATCAGATCAAAATCCTCTACGGGAATTTGCATTGATTCCAGAAGGCGCAAGGGGGCAACCTTACCACTCAAGCTGACTTGCACGTACACACTGTGCCCATTGGGCATAAAGCGGTATCCCTGTTCACTCAGAACATTCAGGGTTTGAGCTTTGTGCTGTGCCGAAATCCAAATGCGCAGCCAGCGATGCAGCCCCAAGCGAGGCGCAAGTTCATGTGGGGCACAATCCAGAACCAACTTGCCTTCGTCCAGCACTAACACCCGACTGCCCAATGCTATAACCTCATCCAAGCGGTGTGATGAGAACACAATGGTCTTGCCGGACTGATTCAGGCTTTGGATCATGTGGATGAAATCCCGCTGTGCTTTGACATCAAGGCTAGCCGTGGGTTCATCCAGCACCAGCACAGGCGGATCGGAGAGAAGTCCCACTGCCAGCGCCAGACGCTGCTTCATGCCCCCGGAGAGCATGTGGACTCGTTTGGCCTTGTGGGGCGATAAGTGCACCTGAGTGAGCACCTCATCGATCCGCTTCACCGAAGCTTTTTTAAGACGGGCACAAAAATACAAGGTTTCTACGACGGTCAGGTCATAAAAGGCAGTTTCTTGGGGAACATAACCGATGGCGGCCCGTGCAGCCTTGCCCTGTTTACGCACATCGATACCATTCACGGTCAGCTCGCCCTCAAATCCATGCACCCCTAACAGACAGCGAAGGGTGGTGGTTTTTCCTGCACCGTTTGCGCCCCACAAGGCAACGGACTCGCCCGCTTTGATGGTGAAAGAGACTTCATGCAGGGCAGCATGTTTGCGGTAACGTTTGGTCAGATTTTTGGCGATGATCATGTCAGGGGTACTTTCTGCTCAGTTTTAGGCATAGGTTCTGACGCGGCTAAAGTTCTCCTGATAGAAGACAGTGCCCGGTTACGCAGCGCCGAGAGACACACCAGTGCTCCAATCCCCAATAACAGCCCTGTACCAGCCAGTAAGGAAAACGTCATTCCCTGTCCGGGTGAGTCGATCTGGACGGGGACGCTGTATTTCATCAGAGGGGCTTCGTCGATGACCTTAGGATCAGGACGTAAGGAAGGAAACGCTGCTGCCGCAAAGTCAATGGCTTGGCTTGCTGGGCTGAAGGTAAAAAGGCGTAGTACAGGGTTGTTGTCGGAGATGCTCTCAAAGAGCTTTTCGGCGCGGTAGGGCATATCCCCCACCCCGTCACCATCCCGGTCATAACCTACATAGTTGCTCCAGTAGTTGCCGATGCCGTCTTGACTCCAAGCGTTTCCCAGAAGGTTACCACGACCCTGAACACTCACCTGTTGGTAGTTTTCGAGGAAGGTGTTGTTCTGGAAAATATTTCGCTTCACCGAGGGCAGGCCGGTCAAGCCGATATCATTGTAGGCAATGAAGTTCTGGCTGAAATAATTGTGGGAATCATAAAGGGAGGGTGAGTTATCCAAAAAAATGGCCACTGCATTGCCTATAAAGACGTTTTCAAAAACCCGCACCTGATCCATATCCTTGAGGGCAACACCGTAACCGCTTGCCCCTCGGTTATGGATGATCCGGTTGCGGCTCAGGGTTAGTCCCGCCGAATACATCATGTAAGCGCCGACGGCGTTTTCCTCAATTCGGTTGTCCTCCACCACTGCATCCTTGTTGTACATAAAATGCAGTCCATAACGGTTATGGTGGATGTAATTCTGGCGAATGAGGATATTGTTGGCATACCAGATAAGGATGTCACGCCCGCTGGTGATCTCATTGCCGATCAAACTCACATCATGGCTGTACCAAACCCGGATGCCGTCGCCCCGGATACTCTCCTCAAGGGGTTTGCCCCTGATAACATTGTTCTGAGCAATCCCTTGAGGGGCATCGGCAAAATAGATCCCAAACAAGACATCTTCAAGCAGGTTATCGGCAACAGTAACCTGTGGGGACTGAATCACGATCCCCGTATCTTCGTGAGGCAGGCTGTGACCGCTGTTCCGCACGATGAATCCCTGAAAGATGACACGGGGGGCGTTGATCAGCACGAGACTGCCTATGCCGCGACCGTCGATCACCGGTTGATCGATCCCGATCAGGGAGATCGATTTCTCGATCACTAACGGCGCGACATATACACCACCGTGAACTTCAATCACGTCACCATTATGGGCAGCTACAAGAGCTGCTTCGATGGTGGGGTAAGCTCCACCCGGAGCCACGATCAGGGTGGTTTGTGCCCGAACTGTGATCAGGGGTATCGCCATCCACATGAGCAGGCTGATCAGCACAGCGGGGCGGTAGATTCGTCGAGTACAGCAGGTTGGTTTCATAGAGGCTGCCTCAGCCTGAAGTGCGTGCCCGTCGCTGAGCGAAGCGAAGGACAGCCGCCAGTACGATCAGGGCACTGCCCAGTACGATCAGATACCAACCCACATCAACATTGGCAACAGTCTTAAACTGACCGATGACTCCCTCACCGAGGATTGGCGGGGTGAAAGGACGAATAGCGCTAGAAAGCGGCGCATAGGGATCGAGGTTCTGCCCATAGTGGTTCATCCAAAACGCTAGATCGGCAAGGTAAATGAAGGGGAACAGCAGGGCTGGTATAGTCAACAACCACGTCCAGCGCCGCCGCCAAAATGCCGCCACAATCAGTAGGATGATCATCACAACCATCCCCGGGATGGCGATGGAGCGTTCTAGCTGTGCAGCGTCATAGAGAGACTTCATGCCGATGTAATGGTTTAGCCCGTCAATTTCCCGAACTTCGTCCAGTTTGGGATCATCGTCTCCAGTGATATAGTTCACAAATACCCGCATCTGAAGCCCACCGGGGTATTGAGGTGCCTGCAAGATCAGTCCCCAGTAGGGGAAAGCAGTGGAGACGATCATCAACACTGCCGCGCTCAGGTACAGGACTGGTGGTAACCACTTTAGCCAATGACGGGAAGCGCCAGTAGTAGTATTCTGTGCAGCGCTTGAATTGGAGGAGGAAAGTATATTTGCAGCCATATTGAACCTCTGTGATCTGGTTATGCGCATGATGAGGGGTAGTGGGGCAGTTATCCCACCCCACCATCCCTCAATGGCTGACCATCACTCAGGCTTCACCATCATGTAACCCATCATTTCGAGATGGAGTGCTGAGCAGAACTCAGTGCAGTAGAAGCTGAACACACCTGCGTGGGTCGCTTCAAACTCAAAGGTGATCGATTCTCCCGGCTCAATACTCAGGTTGATATTGTAGAAGGGGATTGCAAAGCCGTGGGTAGCGTCACGGGCACGCTCCACATTGGTGATCGTCCAAGTAACATGATCGCCCACCTGAATCTCGACATGCTCAGGAGTCATGTGGCTGCGAACGGCGGTCATGCGCACAGTTACGTTCTTACCGTCGCGGGTTATACCTTCGGTGCCTTGGGTGACTGCTCTGGGATCAACCGTCTGGGTCGCCGGGTTCCAGCCTACTTCAGGGTAGACTTCCCACGCATTAAGCTTATCTGCTTTGATGATCTGGGCATAGTGTGGTTCTGCGCCGGTGATAGGCATATCGAATAGAATCTGAGTCTTGTCACCCGGCTGCGAAATGTCGATCAACTGTAGATTTTGGGGCAGCAGTGGGCCCGTGCTGAGGAAACGATCCACTGACCACTTGTTGAGCGCGACTAAAAAGCGCCCGTCAGGAGTTGCGGTATCGCCTTCAGCAGCGGCAAGATGCCCCACGTTGTACTGAACAGGGGTCTTATTGATCAGCTTCCAGCCATCCTGCGGACGATAACCTTCTGCGCCGATGCTCCAGCGTGCTACAGCGCTGTCCAAGAACAGACTGGTATAGGCATAGCCCTGATCGTCATAAACGGTGTGCAGCGGTCCAAGTCCCAGTTCAACCTGAACCTCCATCACGCTTTCGAGCGACAGAACGGGTACTCCAAAAGCATCCTTCTCTGTGGGTCCAGCGGCGATAGCGGCCATCATCTTGGCGAAACTGTAGACGGTCACATGGGGGTCAAGTTTGCCACCGACGACGATGAAATCGCCTTTGGGGGTCACATCCGCGCCGTGAGGGCTGCGGGGTTCTGGGGCAAGGTATAGCAGTCCAGCTTCAATCGATTTTTCGAGGGGGATGACTTTAAAGCCTTTGACATCCACAACACCACCTGCTTGGAAGACTGCCTCCGCAGCCTTCAGGTTGATCATATGCAGGTAGTCTACCGCGCCACGACTCACGCCCGCTTCAAAAGGAGGATTGCCTTTTTCGATACCGCCAGTCGCCATTTCCGCATTGAAAGAATTGCAGAACACCCAACCTTCGGAGACGGACTTGCCCGAATCGCACAAATCCTGCCAGTAGGGAGGAAGTTCCATGGCGAACGACTTGCTCATATCAATACGCCCAGTCTCGCGATCAAACTTCCAGAATGTGATCATCCCGCTGTAGGCATCTTTGTAGTTTTCGATGGGGGCGTAGGTTCCACCGAGGGGTAGACCATACTGACCACCCTCAACGATGTATTCAGTGTTGGGGGTGACAAAGGTGCCCCCATGATCGTTCAAGAAAGCGGGGTTGTGAACGATCTGTTTGGTCTCAAAGTCACGCAGGTCAATAACCGCAACGCGCCCATTGGCTTTATCACCAATGAACAGCCACTGACCATCATATTCGCCGTTGGTTTCGCTCAGTGCCGGGTGATGGGTGTCACCCCAGCGGATTTCCTTACCATCGATGTTACCCTGATCAAGGATTTCATTCCCCGCCCCATACCCATAACCTTGCCACGATTCCGGGGTGAAAACGGAGATCAACCGCAGCAGGCGCATGGAGGGCATTCCAATCGCTAGCATCTGACCACCCTGACCAGCAGAAGCGAACATCACGTATTCATCCATCATACCGCTGGGGGTATAGGTCATCACCGCAGCACGCAGGTCGGCTTCGGTAAGACCACGCTGTGCCATAATGGACTGCCAATCAGTGGAACCATCTTGGGCGTTCGTGGTGATCATCTTCGGTGCTACTACTCCCAAAAGCAGCGCCACCATAATCACAACGATGAATAGAGATTTCAGTGAAAGCCGGAGTTTAATCATTTTCTTTAGCCTCTCTTTTACCTATACCTAAATGGAAATGACGAGGAATCCGCCCCAGATCATGCCCAGCAAGCGATTTCTCAGTTCATCATGACACTGATCTGGGGTGGCGAATGTGACTCAAGTCACATGGGTTTAAGGGGATGAAGAACTTCAGCGGGCTTCGTGCAGGGCGATTTGGCGCAGTTTATCGAGGTTATACAGGAGAATCAAGGTGCGGGTAACTTGGATCAATCCCTCAGCCTCAAACTTCCGAAAGGTACGATAGACAACTTCGCGGGCAGTGCCGACCATATCAGCATATTCTTGTTGTGAGAGCAGGCGTTCAATGCCGATTCCCCCTTCGTAGGGTCGTCCTTCCGCCTCAGCCCGCGCTAGCAGCACCATCGCCAGACGCGAAGTCACATCACGAAAGGCGAGATCATGTACAAGGATGACGAATTGTTTAAGTTTATCGGTGATCAGGCGCAAAAAAAGCTCTTGGAAATCGGGCAGTTCGTCCAGCAGAACTCTCAGATTCCCCGGTGGCAGGAAGAGGACTTGTACAGGGGAAAGGGTGGTAGCAGCATAGGGACTGGGGGTATCTGTGGGCAGGGATTCCGCACCTAAGCACTGTCCCGGCACAAGCAGGGCCAATATCTGGCATTTGTCCTTTGAATGCCGGTAAAGCTTGACGTGCCCCCTCTGGAGTAGATATAGCCCTGTAGGTGGATCTTCCTGCTGATACAGATCAAGATGGGCTTCATAGCTCAGTTCCACTGCCTTTTCAGCAAGACAGCGCTGGGTGCGTGGGCTGAGCGCCTGAAGGAGAGGAATGGCTAAAAGCTGCTCTAGGCTCACCATCGGGGACACATTTCATCAACATCAGGGCGATATGTAATCAGGGTAAGCCTTTTGGGATGAACAGAATGTGACTTAAATCACGCCTCGTGAGGTAAGGGGCTTTTCTTCTGATCATCACAGGCACAGGGAGGCATAAGCGCGTTGAGGTTGAGGATCGTAATATGACCCGGCTCGCTGTGGATGATGCCTTCCTTTTCCAAATGATTAAGGTGCCGTGTGACCACTTCTCGCACGGTTCCTGAGAGTGCGGCCAGCCTCTCGTGGGTCAGTTCCACAGTTGGTTGGGGGGTGGAGCGGTTGGCATAGGTAAGCAGGCAGTCGTTGATGCGGTCGGGCACAGTCCATGCGCCTAATATCTCGCTCACTTTGGCGAGGTGCGTTAAGCGCTGACTGTAGATGTGCAGCAGCACTTTAACCAGTTGAGGTTTGCACACCTTCACTTGCTGAAGCCCGGATTCGGGGAGGAGAAAAAGGGTGACATGATCCAGTGCCTGCGCGGTAGCCGGGTTACTGTTCATATCAAAGAGGGGGCAGCTTCCAAAACACTTCCCTTGATCCATCACACACAGTCCCTGAATCCGTCCATTGAACGACTGTTTGATAATCTTGACTCGCCCCTCAAAGACGAACCAGAGCGAACCGGCTATCTCGCCCTCGGTGAAAATGACCTGACCGGGCATGTAACTCTGGCGCACCATTGATGACGCCAAAAGGGCTAACTGCTCCATTGGCATATCCCGAAAAGCCGGCAAGCTTCTTACCTCGGCAACCTTTACCGGGAAACGATCAAGTGCCATATACTCCAAAATTTGTGCTCCGTTTGAATAGGTCAATTATACTGCCAAACACAGTTCAGAACAATCCGCTCGCAGAGGTCCTTGTCCACAGGGAGACACCTGGCGCTATGATCCGCTGACGAACGGTTGGCGCGAGGTGACCCCGACGAACGCCGCGCCCGCACCGCGCTCGAATCCGTCCCTCGTGGCAGGGGGGGAGTCGTTTGGCTTTTTGGCGGGCGCGGCGGCGGTGGGGAGATCTGGCTGACTTATGGGCGTTTGACCCGCTGGCGGGCGAATGGCTAATCCATACTGGCGAGACTGCACCTCCCCTTCGCAGCAGCCACGCTGCGATATGGGACGTCGCTCACGGGCAGATGATCCTTTTTGGCGGGGTGAACAAAAACGGGGATTTGAACGATCTGTGGGTCTATCGCCCGCCATCGGTGGAGTAGTGTAGGGGCGCGGGCAACAAAAAGCCCCCCCTCAGTCAGACCGATTGAGGGGGGGCGGGGGGCGGGCTGTCCTCCCGCTGCGCGTTTAGATGCGCTTGACCGTGATGCTCTTGGGTTTCACCGCTTCGGCTTTCGGCAGCGTCAGCGTGAGGACACCATTCTCAAAGGTCGCTTCGACCTTCTCCCCATCAATGGGGGTGTTCACCGTCAGGGTGCGCTCAAATTTGCCCCACA
Organism: Anaerolineales bacterium; assembly: GCA_015075625.1. NCBI lineage: Bacteria > Bacillati > Chloroflexota > Anaerolineae > Anaerolineales > Anaerolineales bacterium. The sequence goes on from JABTTZ010000001.1 coordinate 385,944, forward strand.
ACCGCTCTTGCAGCAGGTAGCTGTTCCCGTTGGCATTGCCATTCGTGCTTTGCTCGCCCTTCTTGAACTCGCCCCGGATGGTCAGTGTGTCGCCCTCTAGGGTGATCTGTAAGTCCTCTGGCTTCACACCGGGGACATCCGCCTTCAAGACAAGCGCTTCCGGCGTGCTGTAGGCATCCACTGGCAGCAGCCATGCCTGACGATTCTCACGGGTGCGACTAAACGCCTCGTTCATTACCTGATCCATCGCTTCACGCATCGTGATCAAATCGCGGACAGGATTCCAACGTGTTACGGTAGCCATTGTTCAAGTACCTCCAACCAGTGTGTTTTTGTTTCTCAATACGGTCTCAAACCTATGCTTCTGATCATAAATCCCCTTCGTTAGAGGCACATAGACAGACCGTAAACGATAGATCAACATTTTGTAGGAGATGTATCAGCAGGCGAAAGTGGGTATAGTTTGGGCGATCTGCACAAGACAGGTATGGGTTCAACTTATTCTGTGGAGATGGTCTATGTCCTATTATTACCGCCTCGGCGCGATCCCCCATAAGCGCCATACCCAATTCCGCAAGCCGGATGGAACACTTTATCACGAAGAACTGATGGGGATTCATGGCTTTAGCGGGATTCAATCGCTGCTCTATCACAACCGCCCGCCCACCGAAGTCCGCCATATGGAGATGGTCTGCAAGGTCGAAATCCCCTACGAGGATACCGACGCGCTCCGTCACCGTCACCTGCGCTCTGCGCCCACCCCCGCTGGCGGCGACGCCATCACCGCCCGCCTGCCGATGATGGGCAATCACGATCTGGTCATGTCGGTTGCCCGCCCCACCGAGGCAATGAGCTACTGGTACAAACATGCGCAAGGCGATGATCTGCTGTTCATCCATGAGGGGACGGGCGTCCTTGAAACCCAGTTTGGCGTCTTGCATTACCGTCCGGGGGATTATCTCGTCATTCCGACGGGCGTTTTGTGGCGCTTTGTCCCTGATGCGGGCGTGGAACAACGGATGCTTGTGGTTGAGGCGTTCGGGCATATCGAGCCGCCCCGCCGCTACATCAATGATTACGGGCAGTTCTTGGAACACGCCCCCTACTGCGAACGCGATCTGCGCCCGCCGGAAAAACTGCTCACCTTTGACGAGGTGGGCGAGTTTGAAGTGCAGGTGAAAACGCGGGGACAAATCACGCGGTTTATCTATGGGCATCACCCATTGGATGTGGTCGGGTGGGATGGGCATTTGTTCCCCTATGCTTTCAATATTGAGGATTTCGAGCCGATCACCGGTCGGGTTCACCAGCCGCCACCCGTCCACCAAACCTTTGACGGACCGGGCTTCGTCGTTTGTTCGTTTGTCCCACGCCTGTTCGATTACCACCCGCTCTCGATTCCCGCCCCTTACAATCACTCCAACGTCGATTCCGACGAGGTGCTGTACTATGTCGATGGCGATTTTATGTCGCGGCGGGGAATTGAGCGGGCATCGTTCACCGTCCACCCCAACGGCATCCCCCATGGACCGCATCCGGGGACGTATGAGGGGTCAATTGGCAAGACACGCACCGAAGAACTCGCCGTGATGGTCGACACCTTCCGTCCCTTGCAATTGACGCGCCACGCCCTTGGTATGGAAGATCACGCCTACGCCACCAGTTGGCTGCCGGAGCGCTACAAAAAAAACACCGAGGGGTAGGCACATGGTCTGCGCCCGCCTCGTCGTCAATTATCCGCCCGCCGCTCAAGCAGCGGGCTAAGGCTGACCGCCCCGTTAGGGCTTAAAGACAAAGCGATGCCCCCCCCATGCTGGTCTGCTTTTCCAAGCCCCATAGGGGTGGTTATTCCTAGCACGGCGGTTTTAGCCCCGCGCCTCCTCCGCTCCGTACCGCCAGTGAAAATTCATCAAAAATTTGGGATTCACCCGTGTGTTTTATGGGTTTGGTGCTATGATCTTGTGCAAATTGACATTGCTTTCCGCAAAAAGAGTCGATCCATGTGTCGGTCTTGCTGCGTGAAAGACACCTTCCTTTCAGGAGACTTCCCCTTATGGCGACCATCACCTTACAAAAACCCGTTTATACCGACGAAGATCACGAGACATGGGCAAAACTTTGCACTCGCCAAATCCCCCTTGTCAGCGAGCCTGCCTGCCGCCTCTTTCATGAGGGGTGGGCGGCGCTCAATCTTGATCTGACCCAACTGCCCGATCCCTTCACCGTCAGCGAACATATTCGAGCGACGACAGGCTGGACGTTAGGCGATGCCCAAAATGGCTACCTCGGACCGACAGAATGGTTTGAACACCTTGCCGAACGGCGCTTCCCGGTGACGAATTACATTCGCCGTCCGCACGAACTGGAGTTCACCCCTAATCCTGATTTGTTCCATGAATATTTTGGGCATCTCGCCTTTTTCATGAATCAGGAGTTTGCCGATATGGCGCAAACGTTTGGGAAGTTCTACCTGAACGCCCAAACAGATTACCAGCGGCTTGGCATTGCCCGTTTGTGGTGGTATACAACGGAGTTCGGGTTCATCCGCGAGGGCGGCGCGTTGAAAATCTATGGGGCGGGGCTGCTTAGTTCCCCCGGCGAACTGCTGCACAGCCTGAAGGCAGAGACCCCGAAAGTGCCATTTGATACCCGTATGGTGGCGGAAACCGCTGGGGCGGCATACAGTATGCACGAGAAATACTTCATCCTCGATGGTGAAGATCACCCCCTGCGCATCATGCGGGAGTTCGCTGAGATGGAGGGAATCACCTTCCCCGCCTAGCTGCCTTCCGGGGCTTGGGCGATGCCCTCCCTCCCTAGCCCCCTCGCCCGCAAGGCTGAGGGGGCGACAGTAGGGTGTACAGGCATTGGTTACCCTCATCCCTCTGCGATCCACTTTCGGTGTGTACCCGCTTCTTCCACATGCGGGCAAAGAGTGAATCGCGATTCGGAGGGGTAGACTGCTCCCATGCCCCACTCTGGGGGGTGTGAGGGGACGCCCCCACAGCACCTAAAAGGGGAGGAGGCATTCATACCCTGTCTGCCTGTGTATAGAGGAAGGCGGTAAGTTTTTTACTGCCCCACCAGCAGCCATTTTGGGGTGTATCCCATGCTGATCCGCTTGATGCTCCCGCCGACCACATCCACCACATAGATACCAAAGTCGCCAAAATTCCCAAAGACGATCAGCCCGCCATCGGGGGAAAAGCGTGCGCCGTAGTTATAGCCCGGCACCTGTGCTTGCCCAACGATCACCGTCTCTGTTTTGGTTGCCACGTCAATCATCAGGATATTTGCTTTGCTGGCATCCTCCCGCGAGGCATCAAAGACGATTTTCGTCCCATCGGGTGACCACGACGGGCTGTTATCCAAGCCGCCCACCGTCGTATTCTCCGTTAGCTGCACGGGGTCTGTCCCATCGCTGTTCATCACATATAGTTCGCCAATGCGTGAGCGATCTTCAGCGGTCACCACGACGGCAAGTTTCGTCCCATCGGGCGACCATGCCGGGTTATACGCCCCCCCTTTGAAGGCGGGCAGTGACGTAATTGTCCCCGTCGCCACCTCCACAATGCTTAACTGCGGCAGCCCGTTGGTATTTGTGAAATAGGCGATCTTCGTCCCATCGGGCGACCATGCCGGACTGAACGCCTCGCCAAAGACAATATGCCGTGTCTCCTCACCGGCAAGGGAGAGGATGTACAAGCCCGCTTTCTCAGAAGGATCAGGGGTGGGCGTCGGACCCATCATGATGATCGTTGAACTTGTCGTGGGGACATAACAAGCGATCTGTGTGCCATCGGGTGAGGGTTCAAATGTGTTGCAGCCGAACGACTGACCAAAAAGCTCTGACGCCCCGCTGCCATCGCCTTCCATGACAAAAATAGGGACACTCCCACCCCCCATACTGATTCCCGTTGAATAGAGAATGCGATAACGCCCCTGCGCCCCTGCCGTTGTTGCCGTCAGAAGCAGTACTGTACACAGCGCCGCCAGAATCTGTGTGAGTCGTTTCATAAGATGGCTGTCCTTGTTCCCTCATCAGATGTCCGTTGTTAGGTGAATTATAGACTGTGTAGGATGAAGGGCAAACCCTACCTGCTGCCATGGACCTCCACAAATAACAAAGGGCGCCGATGTGACAGATGTCACCTTTTCCTCATGGTGAATGTCATCCTTCACCTTGCTTGTTGCAAACTTCACATATTCTCTTTAGAATCGTGCTATCATGCGCCCTCAGACGTAACGTTTTGCGTAATGGGGTGTTGAGTCTCTCTAGTAACGATGGTAGGCAGTTGGGGGTGGTATCTATGGCTGTAATGCAAGCAAGTTATCCCGCCGGACAATCTGAAGCGGCGATTAAACCAGAGGGGTTGTGGCTTCGTAACCGCAATTGGGACACAATCTTCATGACGATGAGCGTCTTTCTCGTCCCGACGCCGTACATTTTATACCTCCTTCTGAACAGTGCGATTATCACCGCCAATGTGCCGGGCTGGACGCCGGATCACATTAGCAATGTCGCCCGGAATCTGGTCAATTTAGTGGTTGCCGTCCTTGTTGGCGGTCCCCATATGTATGCCACTTTCATGCGGACGGCGCTTGATAAGCAGTTCGTCAGCCGCTATCCGATGCTGATTCGCTCCTCGATCATCATTCCGATTGTCGTCGTCTCGCTGGCGTTCCTCAACCTGAATCTGCTGCTGACGATCTTCTTCTTCTGGGCGTCGATCCACGTCCTGCATCAGGTCGTTTATGTGGTGGAACTGTACAACAAACGTGCCGATAAAAAGAGTGCGAACTCGCTCTATTCCAAGCTCATCGATTACGCGCTTGTTCTGACCTGCTTGTTCCCCATCGCCGCCTTGAAGATTAGCCAGGGAAATTTCCAGATCGGCACAAACGATCTGACGACAGCGATCCCGATCTTCTTTCAACAGACGTGGATATTCTATACGGCGACGGGCATCTTTGTGGTGGCGCTTGGGCTGTACCTGCAAAAGACCTATCGCGAATGGCGCGGCGGCTACCTGCACCTGCCAAAGACGATCTTCATCATGATCACCGTCCCTATCGCCTGCACCATGCCCGCTTTTGATAACCTTGACACCGCCTTTCAGGGTTTGAACACATGGCATTCCTTCCAATACCTTGCCCTGACCTTCTACATCATCAAGCTGCGTCAGCAAGCGGGCGATTTAGTTGCCTCTAACCCAATGGTGAACAACATCGCGGCGAAACCGTCCTCGTGGCGGCTGTACCTGTTTTCGCTGAGCATGTTGGGTGGCTCGATCATCTTGGGGATTGTTGTCTACATTGTGGTAGGCATTTTTGACCCGACGCGCTCGATGGACAAGCGCTTTGACACCGCCTACTATACGGCGATCTTGTGTTTCCTGTGGATTCACTACTATCACGATCACTTCCTCTTTACCGACTTTGAGGCAATTGAGCGCGAAGCAGTGAAGTAAGGGAACTTCTCTCTCCCTCACAAGAGGGGGCAGAAAAATCACCATAGCAAACGGGGCGATTCTTATCAGAATCGCCCCGTTCTCTTTTGCAGCGATGTTGTGGTCTTTGTCGCTCCTCCGTCTCTATGCGCTGGCGGTGGCGTTCTTCTCGCGCTCTTGCCGCGCCGTAAAAAGATCAAGCCGCTCACCGACATCGGCAAAGACCTTCAAGGCAGTGTCAAGGTGGGCATGGGTGTGCGTCGCCGTGTAACTCGTCCGCAGCAGTGATTGTGACGGTGGCACGCCGGGCGGGATCACCGGATTCGCATAGACGCCGCCATCTGCCAGCGCCCGCCACGCCAAGACCGTCCGCAAATCATCCCCGATGATGATCGGGATGATCGGCGTGTTGCTGCTGCCAATATTCAAACCAAGTTCACCCAAGCCGCGTCGCATGTAATTGGCATTGCTCCACAGCCGTTCGACCATCGTCGGGTCGGATTCCAAGAGATCGAGACAGGCGAGGACGGTGGCGGCGTTGGCGGGCGGCAGGCTGGCGCTGAACATCAGCGAGCGGGCGGTATGCTGAATGTAATGCAGCACATCCGCTTTGCCGGCAATGTAGCCGCCCACCGAGGCAAAGCTCTTGCTGAATGTCCCCATGATTAGGTCAACCTGATCGAGCATCCCAAAATGAGCGGCTGTCCCCCGCCCGCCGGGTCCCGTGACGCCAATACCGTGCGCGTCGTCCACCATGATTCGCGCCCCGTACTTCTTGCAGATGGGGATAATCTCTGGCAGGGGGGCAATATCGCCGCCCATGCTGTAGACACCATCAACGACGACGAGTTTGCCGGCATCAGGGGGCAGCTTGCTGAGGATGCGCTCTAAACTCCCCACATCGCTGTGGGTAAAGCGTTTCATCTCGCCAAACGCCATCAGGCAGCCATCAACGATGCTGGCGTGGTCGTCCTTATCGATAATCACATAATCACCGCGCTGGACAAGAGAGGAAATTACTCCCACGTTGACCTGATAGCCCGTCGTGAAGGTCAGCGCCGCCTCTGTTCCCATAAAGCGGGCAAGCCGCCGTTCCAATTCGAGGTGAAATTCGAGCGTCCCATTGAGGAAGCGACTCCCCGTGCAGGATGTGCCAAATTGAGCAATGGCGTCCATCGCCGCTTGGCGTACTTTGGGGTGGGCGGTCAGACCGAGATAATTGTTGGAGCCCAACATGATCACATCACGCCCATTGAAGGTGGCAGTAACGCCCTCCGAATTTGTGATGGGCTGGAAAAAGGGGTAAATCCCCAGATTTTGCGCCTCTTTTGCGGTGGTAAATTTCGTGACCTTATCAAAAAGATCAGCAGGCATGGTGGGATATTCCCCTTCCGTTCATTAATGTATGTTCATTACAACCCATAGAAATCACGAAGGACACGCGATCAGGTTTTGCTTGGTCTATTCTGCTGATTTTACACTATTTTGGCGGGTTCTTGCGCTGTATGCTGCGGCTGTTTGGCATAGACGCCCTCGCGCCAATTGCGCCGCACCTGAAAAATTTCACGGATAATGCCAAGCGAATCTTGGACGAGACGCATTTTGCTATCGTCGTTGTAATACCAGTTGATCGGCACTTCGGCAACAGAATAACCGCGCTTTTGGGCAATGTAGATCAACTCCACATCAAAGCCGATCCCGTTGATCTGGCTGACAGAGAACAGATCGTCGGCAACATGCCCGCGCACTGCCTTGAATCCACACTGCGTATCATTAAAGCGAGGGAGGGCGAAAAGCTGCACCATCATGTTCAAAATGCGCCCCATCCAATGGCGGTGCATGGGTTCTCCATGACGGATTGCCCCTTTTGCCTCCCGCGAGCCAATGGCGAGATCAACATCAAGGTGTGGGGGGATGAAATGAACGAGTTCCTCAATGGGCATGGAGAGATCGGCATCACACAGGAAACGAAACGCCCCCCGTGCCGCCAACATGCCGCGCCGCACCGCCCGCCCCTTGCCGCGTGGTTCGCCGGCTAAAATGCGCACATAGGGATGATCGCGGATGAAATCCTCCACGACCTGTACGGTACGGTCTGTGCTGCCATTTTCAACAACGACAACCTCGGCGCTAAACGCCTGTGTTTTTAAGAAGGCGTCGATCTTTTCAAGGCTGAGGGGAAGACGGCGTTCTTCGTTTAACGCCGGAATGATGATAGACAGAAACGGTTCGCTGCTCGCCACAAGTGACTCCACAAAACGCGCCGCCGCGCAAATGGGTTGGTGCGGGCGCGTGTTCAATCAGGTTTAGGTTGGGGTGCATTATCCCTCACCAATGGCAACAGAGCAAGGACACCCCACTGCCCACCCTTGTGCCTGCACCCGGCAGGGGTCACCCCACATGGTCGTCCGCGCCTAGTTCCCTTCTCTCAATCCAACCCTAAAATCTGATCCCGTTTGCGAATAGCGAGGGCATGGGCGGGAAACCCCTCGTAATCCGCCAGCGCCGTTGTTGTCTGGCGCAGGGTGTTGTAGCCCTCTCGCGTCATGACCCCAATCCCGCTCCGCTTCAGAAAATCCCAAATGCCCACCGCTGAGAACGAACGGGCAAACCCCCCCGTCGGGAGGATGGCGTTCAGCCCCAAACAATAATTGCTGGTGGGGATCGGGGTATACGCCCCTAGCAAAATTTCCCCGGCATTGACGATGTGTTCAAGTGTCGCCTCTGGATCGCGGGTGAGGATTTCCAAATGCTCTGGGGCGTAGTCGTTGACAAACTGAATTGATGCTTCGACGCTCTCGGTAATTAGGATGCCGCCGTAGTTGCCCAAGACAGTTTCCACAAAGTTCCGCCGCCACGCCGGAAGTTCAGCGATATAGTCCGGCAGCAGACGGGCGACCTCCTCAGCAAGAGCGCGGCTCTCGGTGACGAGCAGTGCCGCTGATTCTGGTCCGTGTTCCGCCTCAACAAGCAGATCAAGGGCGGCAAGACGCGGATCGGCGCTGGCGTCACAGAGGATGACCGCCTCGCTTGGACCGGCAGGCAGCCCCACATCGACCACGCCATAGAGAAGTCGTTTCGCGGCGGATACATAACTGCTGCCGGGTCCAATAATCTTGCTCACCTTCGGGATTGTTTCCGTGCCATGTGCAAGGGCGGCAATCGCTTGCATCCCCCCGACGGCGTAGACCTCGGAGATGCCAGCGATCTTGGCGGCGACAAGAGACGCCGCATCCGCCCGCCCTTCGCTGTTGGGCGGCGTGACAACGACGACACGGGGGACGCCCGCCACCAACGCCGGAATGCTCAGCATGAGCATCACCGAAGGGAACGATCCCTTTCCACGTGGGACGTATAAGCCTGTGCTGGCGACGGGAGTGACTTTCTCGCCCGCCTTGATCCCCGGCGTAATCTCGATGAACCACGCTTTTTCGGGCATGGCGGCGGCATGAAAGCGCTGGATGTTCGCGTGGGCATGGCGGATCGCCGCGATCAGGTCGGGGGCGACTTCGGCAAAGGCGCGATCAAATTCCTCTGGCTGCACCTTCAAGCGCGATTCGTCAAAGGCGGGCGCATCAAAATTGCGCGTGTAATGGACAAGGGCGGCGTCCCCTTCCGTCCGCACACGGTCAATAACCGTTTGGGCGGCGGGCAGCAGCGAGGCAATATCTTGTTCGGCACGGCGCATCAGCGCGGCATGCTCAGCAGGCGTCAGCGCCGCAAGGTGGCGTAGTTGGATCATGGTGTAAACCCTTTGGGGGATAGTCGTTCACAAGATTCGGGAAACTATACCACAGGGGGGTGGTCAAGGGGGGCGTATCAAAGCCGCGTGCGACCCCGCATGGTCGCCCCTACAGGATGCGGGGCTATGGCGCGGGCGACCCGCCACGCCCCCACAGAAAGGTTTACAGCGGGATGTTCCCGTGCTTTTTGGCGGGGTTTTCGTCGCGCTTGTTTTGGAGCATGTTCAGCCCATTGATCAGCCGCGAACGCGTCTCTGAAGGGATGATCACATCATCGATGTACCCCCGTGAGGCTGCCACATAGGGGTTGGCGAATTTCTCGCGGTACATGGCAACCAATTCCGCCTTTTTCGCTACGGGGTCGTCCGCCTCGGCAAGTTCGCGGCGGAAGATGATGCTCACCGCCCCGTCCGGTCCCATAACGGCAATCTCGGCGGTGGGCCACGCAAAGTTGAGATCGCCGCGAATGTGCTTGCTGCTCATCACGTCATAGGCACCGCCATATGCCTTGCGGGTGATCACCGTCAGTTTGGGAACGGTTGCCTCGCAATAGGCGTAGAGCAGTTTTGCGCCGGCGCGGATAATCCCGCCGTGTTCCTGTTTGAGACCGGGCATAAACCCGGGTACATCCTCAAAGGTAATGATCGGGATGTTGAAGCAATCGCAAAAGCGAATGAAACGTGCCGCTTTCTCGCTGGCGTCAATATCGAGGACACCCGCCAAGACCATCGGCTGGTTGGCGACGATCCCCACGCTGCGCCCGCCCAAACGGGCAAAGCCGACGACGATATTCGGCGCGTAGTGTTCGTGCAGTTCAAAGAAATGCCCCTCATCAACGATCATCTTGATCGCCTCTTTGATGTCGTAGGGCTTGTTGGGGTTATCGGGAACAAGGCTGTTTAGCGCCGCATCTGCCCGTAGGGGGTCGTCCCCCGTCGTTTTGTAGGGGGCATCCTCCATGTTGTTTTGGGGGATGTAGCCCAACACCTCGCGGATCATAAAGAGACAGTCTGCCTCGGATGCGGCTGTCACATGGCAAACACCGCTCACCGCGCTGTGAACAGACGCCCCGCCCAGTTCCTCAAAGGTTACATCCTCGTGGGTGACGGTCTTGACCACATCGGGACCCGTGACGAACATGTAGGAACTGTTCTCCACCATGAAAATGAAGTCGGTCAGCGCCGGCGAATAAACCGCGCCGCCCGCGCAGGGTCCCATAATGGCGCTGATCTGGGGGACAACCCCGCTGGCAAGGGTATTCTTGAGGAAAATATCGGCATACCCGCCGAGGCTGACAACGCCCTCTTGAATCCGCGCCCCGCCGGAATCGTTCAAGCCGATCACCGGAGCGCCGTTCTTCATCGCCATATCCATGATCTTACAAATTTTTTCGGCATGGACTTCCGACAGCGACCCGCCAAAAACGGTGAAATCTTGCGAATAGACGTAGACCAAGCGCCCCTCAACCGTCCCCCATCCGGTGACGACGCTATCGCCCGGAATTTGGTTTTCGGGGCGTTCCATCCCGAAATCGCGGGTGCGTTGGGTGACGAAGGCATCCATCTCGCGGAAGCTACCGGGGTCAAGCAGAAGCTCAAGGCGATCACGGGCGGTCAATTTGTTTTTCTTGCGTTGGGCGGCGATGCGCTCTGCCCCGCCACCTTGCCGGCTGCGTTCGCGCATCTCGTGGAGAAGGTCGTATTTGTCTTTATGTTGGTCGGTCATGGAGAGAATTATCCCGATGGCTTGTCTTGAAAGCGTTTTTTGCGTTTATTCAAACGTCAGTGACTATAACACCGGAATGGGCGGAATGGTGCAAGCGGGTAGGAAACCCATCGGAAAGCCCTTGAAATCGCGGACGCCACAGGGCGTGTGGGGCGTCCCTACTCTCGACGTTCCCGCAAAAGCACGGCACAATTTCTCTATCCCGCCGCGCCATTCGCTTAGAAAGGTTGCCACCTTGCCCCCTCACATCCTGCTTATTTTCCTCGATGGGATCGGCTTGGGCGCGGATGATCCAACGATCAATCCCTTTGCCGCCGCCGATACGCCAACGCTGAATGCCCTTGCTGGGGGAAATAAATGGCTGGCGGCGACGGGGCGCGTCGTCAGCGAACGGGCGGTATTCATCCCCACCGATCCACGGTTAGGGGTTTCGGGGCGTCCCCAAAGCGCCACTGGGCAGACAGCGATCATCACCGGACGGAATGCCCCCACCGAACTTGGCGAGCATTACGGACCGTATCCAAACCCCGCCGTCCGCGCCATTATCGATGAGTCCAGCCTGTTCAAGCGCCTTGCCGCACACGGCAAGCGGGGGGCATACCTTGCTGCTTACCCGCCCACCCTTCACGCCGCCATCGAACGCGGCAAACGTCTGCGCACCGCCCTTCAGCACGCTGCCCACACTGCCGGAGTGCGCATCGGGACGGTGGACGATCTGAACGCCGGACGCGCCATGAGCGCCGATTTCACTGGTCAGGGTTGGCGGGACGTTTTGCAGTACCCCGATACACCTGTCATGAGCGCCCTAGAGAGCGGCGTGCGCCTAGCGGAATTGGCGTACACCCACGACTTCAGCTTGTTCTCGACGTGGATCACCGATGAGATTGGGCATCGCGGTCCTTTAGAGCGCGGCACGACATTCTTAGAGGTGTTTGATGCGGTGATGAAGGGTTTGCTCCAGACATGGCGCGACGAGGACGGACTGATCATCATCACCAGCGATCATGGTAACATGGAGGATATTTCTATCCGCCAACACACCCTGAACGATGTCCCAACGGTGATCATCGGCGGCGGACGGGATGCCTTTTCCGAAGGGTTGGCGGCACTTACCGATATTGCCCCGCGTATTTTGGCGGCGCTCACCGATGAGCGGCTGCCCTAAGCGAATCTCTGCCCGACAAGGATGTGCTACGAGTTGGGACGATTTTGTGACCTGTTCAGACTTGCTCAATTTGCCAAAAACGGCGTACAATAGCCTCGTTTTGGTCATTCAATGGTTAACGATTCACGAGGTTGAAAAAGATCAACGACATGGACGAGGGCAGTCAGCGTTACGCTTGGCTGTGTGGTTGTTAAGCACCTGACACATCCCCTTTGATTCTCCTTTAGGATGCGCCGGGTTCTCAAATAAACTCTCACCGCCGGCGCGATACCATCTCCCTCCCCTTCATTTCGGGAAAGACTCGAAAGGGGTTCTTCATGACAGCACAAAAGCGAGTCTTCGGCACGCCTGTTCCCACCCGCCCGCTGTTCAGCGTGGGCGATGCCGTCGTGCTGCTTGTACTTGGTGCGCTCATCTTTTTTGCGGCGCGGCTGGCGCTTAATGCCCCTGCCGTGATTCAAGGTCCTACGATCCGGCTGGAGACAGAGGCGCTCCCCTATTATGCGCTGCTCTCGGTGGGGCGCATGTTGGCAGCCTATGCCCTCTCCCTGTTGTTCAGCCTTGCCTATGGCTACAGCGCCGCCCGCAGCAAGAGCGCCGAGCGCCTGCTGATGCCTGCGCTAGACATTTTGCAATCGATTCCCATCCTCTCCTTTTTGCCCGTCGTGCTGCTCACGCTCATTTCCATCCTGCCCAGTGGGGTTGCCGTTGAACTGGCGGCGATCATCCTGATCTTCACTAGTCAGGCATGGAACATGACCTACAGCTTCTACCAATCGATGAAGACGCAGCCCCGCGAGCTGCGCGAGGCATCGAAGATTTTTCGGTTGAACGGTTGGCTGCGTTTCCGGCGCATCGACATGCCTTTTGCCGCCGTCGGGCTGATTTGGAACAGCGTCATGTCGTGGGCGGGGGGGTGGTTTTTCCTCATGGCGGCGGAAATTTTTCGCTTGGGAGACCGCGATTTTCGGCTGCCCGGCTTAGGGGCATACCTCCAAACCGCCGCCGATCAGGGGAACACACAAGCGCTTTGGCTAGGGATCGCCACCCTCATCGCTCTGATCGTCATGCTTGATCAGCTTGTTTGGCGTCCCCTGCTGGCGTGGGCAGAGCGCTTTAAGATGTCCCAAGTGAGCAATGAGAATGCCCCGGAGTCGTGGTTTTTGACCATGCTGCGGCGCACCGCCCTTTTGGAGCGCCTGAATCGGCAAATCGTCCTCCCCGTTGTGGACAGGGTGAACAAGGCACTCACCCCCCGTGCGCCCGATTATGTTGCCAGCCTTGACCCCGCTGAGGACACGGTGCGCCGCTCCCTGCTTGGTTGGCTGCTGCTGATCATCCTCAGTGGGGCGGCTGGCTATGCGCTCGTCCAAGCGGCGGGGATGGTTGTCTCGCTGCCGCTCACCTCGTGGGGGGAGATTGCCCTCGGCGCGTTGGCAACCTCGCTGCGCGTTGCTTGTGCGGTGATCATCGCCCTCGCATGGACGATCCCTGTTGGCGTCCTCATTGGGACAAATCCGGCGGTGGCGCGGTTCTTGCAGCCCATTGTTCAAATTCTTGCCTCGATTCCGGCGACGGCGCTTTTTCCGGCGCTGCTGCTTGGCTTGCTCAATGTCCCCGGCGGGGCGAACATCGCCGCCGTACTGCTCATGCTCTTGGGAACGCAGTGGTATTTGTTGTTCAACATCATCGCCGGCGCCTCGGCAATTCCCCAAGACCTGCACGATACCAGCGATTTTATGCGGCTGCACGGCTGGAAGCGCTGGCGCACATTGATCTTGCCGGGCTTGTTTCCCTACATCATCACTGGGCTGATCACCAGCAGCGGCGGGGCATGGAACGCCAGCATCGTCTCTGAATATACGGAGTTTGCTGGAAAAACGACTACGGTCACCGGCTTAGGGGCGCTGATTACGCAGTCTACCGCCTCCGAAAACCACGCCCTATTGTTAGCCTCCACCCTGACCATGGTGCTGATCGTCGTCTTTATCAATCGCTTTGTCTGGCGGCGGCTTTACCGCCTTGCTGAAGATCGTTTCCGCCTAGAGCAGTAAGAAACGGGGTGATTCGTGGGAATCCTGAACAAAGACCTAAAACCAACCAGCGCCCCCCCCAAAGAAACCCGTGAGGTTCTGCTTCGGGTGGAAGGCGTCTCCCGCGTGTATGGAAAAGGCGAGCGGAGTTTTACCGCCGTTGAGAACATCAATCTGACCCTTCACGCGGGCGAATTTGTCGCCCTCTTGGGTCCCTCTGGCTGCGGCAAAAGCACCCTGCTTCGCATGATCACTGGGTTGATTGCCCCCACGAAAGGGACGGTCAAATACCGCGATAAGGTCGTTCGCGGGGTGAATCCTTTTGCGACGATGGTCTTTCAATCCTTTGCCCTCTACCCCTGGCTAACCGTGCGCGATAATGTGGCGCTGGCGCTAGAGGCGCGGGGTGTCCCCCGTGAGGCGCGGGAGGAAGCCGCCATTGGCTTGATCGACCTTGTCGGCTTGGATGGCTTTGAGCGTGCCTACCCCCGCGAACTCTCCGGCGGAATGCGCCAAAAGGTGGGGATGGCGCGGGCATTGGCGGTAGAGCCGGAACTGCTTTGCTTGGACGAACCCTTTAGCGCGTTGGATGTCCTCAGCGCGGAAACGCTGCGCGGGGAGGTGATGGAACTGTGGATGGGCGGCAAACTGCCGACGAAAGCGATCCTCATGGTCAGCCACAACATTGAGGAAGCGATCACGATGGCGGATCGGGTTGTCGTCATGGGCAAAGAACCTGGGCATATCGCCGCTGAATTCCCCATTCCGATGGCGCATCCGCGCTCCCGCAAAGACCCTAACTTTGAAGCGCTGATCGACAAAATCTACGGGGCGATTGCCGGACGCCCCACCCAAGCCCTGGATGTTGGCGGGAAAGCGGCAAATGTCCCCACGCGGATGCTCCCGCAAGCCTCTGTGGAAGAAATGGCGGGGTTGTTGGAGTTCATGAATAACACCTCGCCACGCACAGATATTTACAAGTTGGACGATGAACTGGGCATTGCCATGGACGATCTGGTGGAAATTCTCGATATGACGGAGATGCTCGGTTTTGTGAAAGTCACCCCGGGCGATGTGGAACTCACCGCGCTAGGGCAAATCTTTGCCGAGGCGTCGATCCTCACCCGCAAAGAGATTTTCGCCAACCGCGCCCGCCGCCTGCCGATGATCCAATGGATTATGGAGATGCTGCGGGCAACCTCCGAGGGGATGCTGCCCTGGAAGGTCTTTTACACAGCGCTGAAGCCAGACCTCCCCGACGATATGGCGACGCGGCAGTTGGACACGGCGATTGATTGGGGGCGCTATGCCGAACTGATCGACTACGATGACCGCGACGAGACGATCAAGCTGGAAGAACAACGCCTTACGGCTGGCGGATGAGGGGGCATCCATGCCATTCCCCCCACTACGATCCTAACGCCGCCAATTCTGAGGCGGCATCGGTGTTGCCCATCTCGGCGGCACGCTGCAAGTCAGCCCGTGCCGCCTCACTGTTTCCCGCCATTTTGTAAGCCAGCCCCCGCGCCAGATAGAACTCACTCCGTTCGCCATTCAGGATGATTGCCTGTGTAAAATCCGCTGTCGCGCTGATCGGGTCGCCCTTTGCGGCGAATGCCAACCCCCGCGCATAGAAGTGTTCGGGGTCTGTCCCACTGAGCGCGATGGCGTTTGTTTGGTCGGCAAGCGCCTGATCAACGTTCCCGCTGAAGGCATAGGCGTTGCCCCGCCAATGGTAGTAATTGGCATTCGTGGAATCGAGGGCAATAGCACGGTTGAAATCGGCAATGGCGGGGTCTTGCTGCTGCTGGAAGGCATAGGCAGCCCCCCGCCAGAAAAAATACTCGGCGTTCGTTGCGTTTAGGCGGATCGCCACATCGTAATCGGCAATTGCCTCAACGGGGCGTCCGGTGTAAGAATACGTCCGCCCGCGCCAGAAAATGAATTCCGAGTTTGTCGGATTCAAGCCCACCGCACCAGTGAAATCGGCAAGGGCAAATTCGTAGTTACCGCTGACGAAATAGACGATCCCCCGCTGGTGAAGGTACTCCGCTTGGCTGCTGTCTAGCTCGATAGCGGCGTTGAAATCGGCAAGGGCGGCGGGAAGATCGCCCTGTTCATAGGCAGCTTTGCCCCGTGCGAAAAATTCGGCGGCGTTCTGAGGTTCGGGGAAGGGCGTTGGGGCTTGGGACGTTTCACCGCCGGATTCTGCGAGGGTAGGGATTGCCGTCTGTTCGGGCGCATTTTCGCCCCGACAAGCAGAGGCAAGCAAGGCAACGCAGAGGCACACGCTGATAAACCGAATCCGTGAAGCGGCAAGGGGCATTGTCAAGGTTTCTCCCACATAAATGTAGCACACCATCCCACGCCAGAGATTGTATCGTAGGTCTGTCGTAGAATATACGGCTAAGTACGACCATACCGAAACGACAGGGTCAGGGCGTCTTTCAAACCACGAAGGGCGCTAAGCATCCCTTTGTTTGCGCCACACCTCACCCTGCGGCATAATAGCCTGACTCATGAACCGTGTAGTGATCACCACAAGGGACGCGCCTGATGATATCTTCGCCCCGCAGCCCACTCCGCCATGAACTGTTGACGTGGGCAGATGTGGATAAATTAGTCGATGTGCTGACGCCTCAACTGCGAAGTGTTGGCTATTTTGATGCCCTGTTGATCATTACGCGGGGCGGGATCATCCCCGGCGGGCTGATCAGCGAGGCACTGGACATTAACTACACGCTGATTGCCGCCGTCGATTTCCCGCTTGATCTTCAGCCAAAGGCACAGCTTGCCGCCATGCCAACCTTCCTCCAATTTCCCGCCGACGATCTGCTTGCCAACCGCCGCATTTTGATCATTGATGATGTGTGGGGCAGCGGGCGGACGAGTACTTCGGTGAAGAACCGCTGTTTGGCGGCGGGGGCAATGCCTTCGACATGCGTCTTTCATTACAACCCCTATCGTTCCCTGTTCACCCGCGCCGAACCGGATTTTTACGCGGCGATCACCGATGCCCACATCATCTACCCCTGGGAGGTAGAGCGCGGCACAAAGGGCGTCCCCGATGGCGTACCAGAGCCAAGCTAAGCCCTGCCGCTGATGCCCGATCTTCGTCCGCTGCTCAACCTCACCTCAGATCATCTGCGGGCGCTCCCTTTGCTTGTCCTCTCCATCACCGATGGCTGCAATTCGCGCTGTCTGACCTGTGATATTTGGAAAAATCCCCGCCGCAACATGCCGCTCCCCTTTGTGGCTCGCCTTGTTGGGGAATTTGCCGCGCTTGGCGGGCGGGCGGTGGCGCTCACGGGTGGGGAGGCAATGCAGCATCCTCAGTGGGCGGAGATCGCCGCGCTCTTTCGCCGCGCCGGGGTGAAGGTAGGGCTGATCACGAACGGGCTGTTCCTCAAAAAAGATGCCAACGCCGTGATTGCCCATGTGGACAGTCTAACCGTCAGCCTTGATGGGGCAGCGCCGGAAACCTATGCGGCGATTCGCGGCGTGGATGCCTTCGCCCTCGTCTTGGAGGGGATGGCGATGGTGGCAGCGGGCGGCGTCTCCATAACGACGCGGACAACCGTTCAGCGGGCGAACTTCACCGAGATTCCGGCGATCATTGATGCAGCGCTAGGGGCGGGGGCAGCGCGGGCGAGCTTCCTCCCCGTTGATGTACTGAACACAGAAGCCTTCGGGGTGCGTACCTTCCCCGCCGATCCGATCCACTCGCCCGCCCTGCAAGCCGACGATCTGCCTGTTTTCGCCGCGCTCTTGGATGCCCTTGAAGGGACGCACGCCGCTGAATTCGCCGCCGGACAGATTGCCGAATCACCCGCCAAACTGCGCCGCCTGTGGGATTATTTCGCCGCCCCGTTCGGCTTGGCGTCCTTTGCCCCGCCGCGCTGCAATGCCCCCCATCTCAGCCTCGTTGTGGAGGTCGATGGGCGCATTCGCCCCTGTTATTTCCTCCCTACTGGAGGCGATCTACGTCAAACACCCCTCAGCGCGGCGTTGAACAACCCCGCTCTCGTTGCCCTGCGCAGCGCCTACCGGAGAGGGCAACGCCCCGAATGTACGCGCTGCGTCTGCCCGCTCCATCGCGGGGCGCGGGCGCTGATCACAGGCGCGATCTAGGGCGTGACGGCAGCAGCATCGTTCATGGGCTTGAACAAACGATTTCTGAAATTCTTCTCCTACTACAAGCCATATCTCGGTTTGTTTTTTGCCGATATGATCTGCGCCTTTCTGGTGGCGGGGATTACCCTTGCCCTGCCGCTTCTTGCCCGCCACCTTACGCAGCACGTCTTGGGCGAACCAACCGCAGATCGGCTCTCGCAGGTCTACCTGAGCGGCGCGGTGATGCTGGCGTTGGTCGGCGTTCAGACGCTTTGCAACATGGTGGTCGATTATCAAGGTCATTTGATGGGCGCGTTGATGGAAAGCGACCTTCGTGCCGAGCTATTCGCCCATTATCAAGGGCTTTCCTTCCGTTTTACGATGACCATAAAACCGGTCAGTTGATGGCGCGAATTACCCATGATTCCTTTGCCATTTCCGAACTCTTTCACCACGGACCGGAAGATGTGATCATTGCGCTGCTCAAGTTCAGCGGGGCGTTGATCATCTTACTGAGCATCCATGTGACGTTGACCCTGATCGTCTTTCTCTTTTTGCCGATCATGGCTGCCTATGCCTATTACTTTTACCAGCGGATGGCGAGCGCCCTCGCCAAAAGTTGGGAGCGCATCGCGGATATTAACGCCCAAATGGAGGACTCTCTTGCAGGGATTCGGGTGGTCGCCTCCTTTGCCAATGAGGATGTTGAAAGGGAAAAGTTCGCCTACGAAAACAAGCGCTTTGTAGCAAGCCGAGGCGAGGGCTACCGCAGTGAGGCGTATTTTTCCGCCGGGCTGATCGGCTTTACCCAACTGATCACCATTGCTGTGATTGTCTTTGGGGCGGTGGGGATGGTGAATACCTCCCTAAGCGCCGCCGATTTGGTGACGTTTTTACTGTGTGTGGCGATTCTCATCGATCCGATTCAACGCGGGATCAACATCGTCCGCTTGATCCAAGAAGGGATGACCGGGTTCAATCGCATCATGGCGATTCTGGCGCTTGCGCCGGAGATCACCGATGCGCCCCATGCCGTTGACCTGAAGGACGTTCAGGGGAACATCGCCTTCCAAAACGTCAGCTTCAAATACAACGATGATCACGAATACGTCCTGAAAAACCTCTCGCTGAGCATCCCTGCCGGGGCGTATATTGCGCTGGTCGGAACATCGGGCGTCGGGAAAACAACCCTCTGTTCGCTCATCCCCCGTTTTTACGAGGTTGCCGAAGGGGCGATCCTGCTGGATGACCAGCCGATTAGGGATGTGCGCCTACGCTCTTTGCGGCAACACATTGGCGTTGTTCAGCAAGACACCTACTTGTTCGCTGGAACGGTTGCCGAGAACATTCACTATGGAAAGCGCGACGCGGCAAGGGCGGCGATCCTTGAGGCGGCGAAACAGGCAAACGCTCACGAGTTCATCATGCGCCTGCCGAATGGTTATGAGACCGAGATCGGACAGCGCGGCGTCAAGCTGTCCGGTGGGCAGAAACAGCGCCTCAGCATTGCCCGTGTCTTTTTGAAAGACCCGCCGATCATCATCTTTGATGAGGCAACGAGCGCCTTAGACAACGAAAGTGAACGGGCGATTCAAGTCTCATTAGAGCGGCTGCGCCACAACCGCACGCTGTTGGTCATCGCCCACCGCTTGTCCACGATCCGCAATGCCCATCGAATTATCGTTTTGACAGAGCAAGGCATTGCCGAAGAAGGCACACATGACGAACTGCTTGGACGGCAGGGTATCTATGCCTCGCTTTACAGCGTGCAGTCCTCGGTGTAATCGGGGTGGAAATCACGCCCCTAGTTCGCTCTACACAGCGGTAATGGGCAGTGCTATACTTGCTAGAATGGTCTCGTAGTTCAGAGGATAGAACATCAGTTTCCTAAACTGAGTGTCGTGGGTTCGAGTCCCGCCGAGACCACACAGACATATCACCCCCACAGCCCATCTACGGAAAGGTGACCTTTGTCCACTGCAAGGGGTCAACCTGCACACCATTCACAAATAATTCCCAATGCAAATGCGGTCCCGTCACGCGCCCCGTCTGCCCCACCGTCCCGATGATTTGCCCAGCTTGAACAAAGTCCCCCACCTTCACGGTAATGGTGTCCTGATGCCAGTAGCCGGTGAACACGCCGTTCCCGTGATCGATGATCGTCGCATTGCCGCGCACGGTGAGCGCATCGGCAAGGACAACCCTTCCGGGCGCGGCGGCGTAAATGGCGGCGCCGGGCATGGCGGCGAAATCTGTGCCAGCATGGACGCGCTCCAACGCCCCACCGTTGTAGGAACGGCGTGTCCCGAACTGGGAAGTCACGGGCGCTGAGCAAGGCAGCCCCATCAGCCCGCCAAAATAGCGTTCTGCGGTCATCACACTGACGATCTGGGCAACCCGTTCCGCCTCTGGTTCGGTGATCGCCGGGTTCAATAAATCCTGCTGCGTCGGGGGGAGGGTGATGCTCTCGTTGGGATAGCCCCCGTCATAGAGATAGGCGCTCTGCTCAATCACCCCTTGCACACCGGAATCATCCGTCGCCAAAAAACGGAGAGGGTACATCCCGGGCGGCGTGAGGGAATCGACGCCGACCAACGCAATATGTGCCGTCCGGCTGGCATCGCTGAGGATAAGAAGGGTGCGGTTCAGAAATGTCCCTGTCAGACGGGCGGGTGTGGCGGTACTCAGGTGAAAAACGACAGTGCGCCCTTGCTCAATCCGCGCCGGCGTGATCGTTGCGCGGACGAATGGGGCAGGGACATCGGAGAGGGTGTTTCCCGCCTCACCCAGATCGGGAATCACCAAACGCTGCCCGACGTAAAGCGGGGCGGGGCGGCGGAGCGCGTTTGCCCGCAAAATAACCTCCACTGGAAGGCTGTAGCGGAGGGCGATTCGCCAGATCGTTTCGTCGGGGGCGACAGTGTGCAGCCAGCCACGCTGGACGCCCTTATCGCCGCTGTTCGCGCCTTCCAAGACGTTGATCCGCTGCCCAATGAACAGCAAGTGTGTGTTTGTGATTTTGTTTTGTTGGGCGATCTGCTGTGGCGTTACCCCGAAGCGTGCCACAAGGGTCAGGAAGCTATCCCCCACCCCAACGGTGAATTCCGTCGGTATTCCGGGCGACCCCGGCGCCGCATTGGGAATCAACAAGCGCTGCCCAACGCTGATTGCCGAAGGGTCGCGTAGTCCATTTACACGGACAATCGTCTCAACGGTGATCCCGTAGCGAATGGCAATGCGGGTGAGTGTTTCGCCCTTTTGGACGATATGAATCGTGCTGCCGGACGGTGCGCCCGTTCCACCATCTTGGGCGGCGGCAGGGGAACCCCCGATCACGATTAGGCTGACAAGCACGAGGAGAGAAAGAAATCGTTTAAGCGGCATGCGCGGTATTTTACCGCTGAGCAAGCGCCCCCGCACCCCCTAGTCGTCCGCCAGAAAGATTTCTAAAAGAACCCCTATCCCCCGGTTACTGCGCAGTAGTCGCCTTTCCCCGTACACAGGGAAAGGGGAGAAATTCTACGGGCGAGGGGGTGAGGGGGAAGCCCTCTCAAAGACACGATTCCCCCTTCTCCCACAGGGAGAGCGGGGACACGCCGAAGGATGAGGGCTGTCGCGGTATCGGCTCTTTGAATGCGCTGAACGGGCGGCTCACCTATGCCCAGCATTCTCGCCTCTCCACCCAGCATACTGTTCAGTTTTATCACAAGCTCGCTCAGGCTTATCCCCAAGCCACCACCATTTTTGCTGTCCAGGATAACTGCTCCGTTCATTATCATCCTGACATTCTGGCTGCACGCTGCCCTCAACTCAGCCCCTTCCGCCCACTTATCTCACCATCCTGCCGCATCTGTACGCTGCTACCATGCCCACAGGTCATTTACCCATTCAGATGCTCTTTTTACCCACTTATGCCCCCTCGCTCAATCCCATTGAAAAACTCTGGCGCTGGCTTCGCCAAACCATGCTTCACCTGCATCGGTTAGCTGATGCTTGGTCGGAACTCAAGCAGCGCGTCCTAGACTTTATGTCCCAAGTTCAAACCGGTTCGCCTGATCTGCTTCGTTATGTCAGTTTATTGCCTTACTAATTTGTTAAAGAACATTAGGGAGAAGGGGGTAGGGAGATGAGGGCAATTGCGTAAGGTCAGTTAAGAAGTTGCGGGGTGATCACTAGGTTAGGTATTGTTCTCATGGTGAAGATACGTTGGAAGGAGATGCACACGATGAGGCGCACGCGCTGGTTGGTGTTTATGCTCATTCTTGGGGTGGTGGGAGGGTGGATTTGGTCAGCCTCCGCCGCGCCCATCCGCGCCCAAGCGGATGTTCCCCCTAAAGGAGAAATCCTCTTTGTTTCCAAAGTGGAAGGCAAAAACGAAGTGTTCCTCGTCAATACCGATGGGACAGGGCTTAAACAGTTGACGAACACGCCCGGCAAAACGGGCGCAAGCTATGCGCCGATTTGGTCGCCAGACGGGACAAAGTTCTATTACACTGTGCGCCCTGATCCAACCAGCAGCGGTGAGACCAGCGAAATTTGGGTGTTTGATTTCCGCACCCAGAAGCGGACACGCCTGTTATCCTACCCACTTGGTGAGGAATTTATCCTGAATCAGTATCAATTCGGCGGGTGGACGGCGAACAGTCGGCAGATTGTCTATGGTGTGACACGTCTTATCAAAGAGAAGGCGCACCTTGAATTTTTCATCATCGATGCCGATTCCTCAAACCGCCGCGCCTTGAATCCCGACGGCGTTCCCAACCTCAGCAACGTCCTCCCAATAAAGGATGGGTTTCTGCTGATTGATATTGAGGGCAACGCCACGATCACCGACGCAGCGCTGAAAAATCCTCAGCCAATTGGGACGCCGCAAGCCTATTCGTTTGTTGCTGTTAGCTCGCCGGATCGCCAATGGATCGCCCTTGCCAACAAAGCAAAAGTGGATGTAATTGATCTAGCGACGGGCAAGTTTGCCTCGTTCAGCGTCTTTTACAGCGGTACATCCATTTGGTACATGGGCTGGTCGCCAGACAACAAACGCTTTTGGGTACAAACAGATCGCCAGTACGATGCCAATGGCAGCGTGATCGAAGGATCGCTGACAAAGGTGGTGGATGTAGATCGGATGCTTAAAAATGACCCCTCTCCCTCATCCATACGGGATTACATCTTCCAGGAAAATCGTCTTTTTCCCATTGTCACATGGTCGCCTAATGGTGAATGGTTGCTGGATGATCAGGACGGCATATTAAATTTCCGACGTGCCGATGGTACGGGCGAGGCAATCCCCTTTTCCCCTGTTGAGGACAAAGCATATCAACCCGCATGGCGCCCGGTGCAGAAATGACACTGCCTGACCTGACAACTCTCACCCTAGCCGAAGCCGCCGCACACATCCGTGCCGGAACGCTCTCTCCCCTCACCCTGACCGAGGCATACCTTGAGCGGATCGCCCGTCTGAATCCGGCGTTGAACGCCTTCATCACCGTCACTGCCGAACGCGCCCGTCAAGATGCAGCGGCGGCGGAACGAGAGATCGCGGCGGGGCGTTATCACGGGACACTGCACGGCATCCCCCTCGCCTATAAAGACCTTTTCGAGACGGCGGGCATCCTGACGACGGCTGGCTCACAGCACTTTGCCGATCATATTCCGGGGCGGGATGCGGCGGTGGTTGACAAACTGACCCACGCCGGGGCGGTGTTGCTCGGCAAGACAAACATGCACGAAATTGCCCTCGGCGTCTTGAACGACAACCCCTTTTACGGGCATTGCCACAACCCCTACGATGTGGCGCGTATTTCGGGCGGCTCGTCGGGCGGGTCGGCGGTGGCGTTAGCAGCGGGCTTGTGTTTGGGGGCGCTTGGCAGCGATACGCGAGGGTCGATTCGGATTCCGGCGGCGCTGTGTGGGGTTGTTGGCTTCAAACCAACCTACGGGCGGATTAGCCTGCGGGGGACGATGCCGCTCAGTTGGTCGCTCGATCACGCCGGACCCATGGCGCGAACGGTACGCGATGTGGCGATCCTTTATGAGGCGTTGGCGGGCTATGACCCTGACGATCCCTTCAGCATTGATTACCCCATGGGGGATGTGCAAGGCGATCTAGAGGGCGGCATTGTGGGCTGGCGGGTTGCCGCCGCCGATGATGACTACTTTCAGGCGGCTGATCCCGACATCACGGCGGCGTTTGAGGCGGCGGTAGGGGTTTTTACGACGCTCGGCGCGGATGTGCAATGGGTGGATATGAGTTGGCTGCGGGCAGCCGGCGCCCAGACGCGAATTATGCGGGGGGCGGATGCGGCTGCCTTTCATCGAGAGCGGATCGAACGTCACCCAGAAAAATTCAGCCCCCCGATCCTCGCTCGGTTGCAAGAAGACTCGGCATTCACCGCCATAGAATATGCCGAGGCACGCCATGTGCAGAGTCTTGCCACGCACCGTTTGGGTGCATTTTTTGAGGGGTATGATCTTCTCTTAACGTCAGCCACCCCTTTGCCTGCGCTCAGCCCTGAGGCGGCGATAGCATGGACAGAACGCGGCTACGATTACAATCGCTTTTGCACGCCCTTCAACATGACAGGCGTCCCGGCGCTCTCGCTTCCCGGTGGGTTCACCCGCGACGGGCTACCGATAGGGCTTCAACTCGTTGCCCCACAGACGATGGAGAGGCATTTGCTGCGGGCAGCCTATGCCTATGAAAAAGCAACTCAGTGGACGGAGCGCCACCCAAATTTCGCCTGAGGAAGGGGCTGAAGATCAACGCCGATCTTCTCCCCCTCTGCTAGAATAGCTGCATTCGTTGTGAATAATGAGACACTCCATGCGTGCCGAGTCTACATTCCGCTCATCGATGACGCCTGCGACAGCCCCCTTTCACGAGATCGTCAGCGCACGCCGGCGACGATTGATCGTCTTTCTTGTCCTGATACCCGTCTTTGTTGGATCGCTTGATCTAACCATTGTCTCCGCCATTTTGCCCGAAATTCTGACGCGCCTGAACATCCCCATTGAGACGAACCTCGCCCTCGCCGCGTGGATGGTCACGGGTTACCTCTTGGCATACACAGTCAGCATGATGGTCATGGGGCGGGTATCCGATATGGTCGGGCGGCGTGGGGCGTTCCTCGTCTGCCTGACGATCTTCATTTTTGGTTCCTATTGGGTGGCTACAGCGAATCAATTCCCAACGGTGGTTTTAAATGACTTTGCGCGGCGCGTTTTGGGGCAGCGCCCCGATTTGAACACCTTGACCCTCGTCGCCATTATTTTAGGGCGGGTGATTCAAGCGCTTGGGGCGGGGGCGATTGTCCCCGTCAGCGTTGCCCTTGTTGCCGATCTCTATCCACCCTCTCGGCGGGCGGGTCCAGTGGGGTTGGTCGGCGCGTTTGATACGCTCGGTTGGGTCTTGGGACACCTTTACGGTGGATTAACGGTCAATTTCCTTGCCGTGAATGGGGCTGGGCTCCACCAGACACTCAGCGGGATTGGGTTGGGGGGCTTGCCGATGGATTGGCGCTTGCTCTTTTACATCAATGTGCCGTTGGGGTTGTTCGCCTTTTTCCTCATGTGGCGGGCGCTGCGGCGGGTAGAACACCCCATTAGCGCCGGACGCTTCGATGTTCTTGGGGCACTCTTGATCGCCCTCGCATTGGTGGCGCTTGTCTTAGGGCTAGGTGGGAACACCGATGTGACAGGGGCAACCTCCTTACGCAATTTAGGCGAGTCCGCACTCCCTTACAATCCCGTTTTGTTATTGGCGGCACTCGGCTTGTTCGTCATTTTCGTGGCATGGGAGTGGCGGGCGAAATATCCCCTTTTAGAACTTCATTTCTTCCGAGATCGAAGCATCTCAGCAGCGACAGTGACGAATCTACTGGTTGGCTTTTGCCTCATGCTTGGATTGGTCAGTGTGCCGCTTTTGGTCAACCTTCAGGCGGAAAATGCCAGCGCTGTCTCGATTGCCCTCGCCGCCGAACGCGCTGGAATTCTCCTCTCTGCCCTTACCATTCCGATGGCATTGGCGGCGATTCCCGGCGGGTGGCTAAGTGGGAAGATTGGCTACCGGACAACAACCCTCTTGGGGATGGGGTTGGCAGGGGTGGGGTTTATCAGCGCTGGAACAACGTGGCGGTTGGATTCGCCCCCGCTGATGATGGCATTTCATATGACTATGGTCGGCGTTGGCTTGGGCTTAACCATTGCCCCTATCGGCACGGTGGTGATCAACCACGTCGATGAGAGCCGCCGAGGAGTTGCCTCTGCGCTGGTCTTGATCATGCGCCTTATTGGGATGACCGTTGCCATTGCCTCAATGACAACCTTTGCCCTCAACCGCGTTGGGCAGCTCGTCACCATAGCGCGAGTCAGTTTTCCAGGGGGGCTGACGGCGCAGGAGGTACAAGGGCTTTCGACCCAAGCCTATATTGCCTCTGGTGTACAGGTGATTGGCGAACTGCTCGTTGTGGGGGGTATTGTTTGTGCCGTTGCCTTGCTGCCAACGCTGCTCATCCGGGCGCGGGATTGAGACTGCCCGCGCCCGCTGCATCAAAAAGGGGTAGGTTGGTGGACTTTGGAATTGCCAGGCTCTTATCAGGTGGCACTCAATTGACGACAGGTGTAGTAGGAACGTTCGACTATATGTCGCCTGAGCAAATTCAGGAAGCCGAGACGATTGATGGGCGGTCGATGTTTACGCCTTCACCATCATGCTGTTTCAGATGGTTACCGGGCGACTGCCTTTCACCAACACAAATCCCGCTGCACTGCTGATTGCCCATCTAACTCAACCGCCGCCAGACCCACGTGAACTTGCGCCGAATTTACCCGAAGAACTGACGTACATCATTCGGCGCGGATTGGCGAAACTGCCTTCAGAGCGCTATGCGCATGTGGGCAACCTTGTGAACGATCTGGAAAATATTCAGGTCGGTACTACCTAAAAGAAGGTCGAAATCTCCAGATAGACTTGCCGAATATCGGAGGTAGACCCTGCCCGAAATGCCCCACGCTCCCCCTCAGCGATGGTGCGCAAGACGCTTTCATCTGCCCCACTACTGTAGCCAATGGTGAAGATCGCCACATCGCTTTGGGTCTCCGCCTGCATCCCATCACGGGCTATGGGGGTGTTTTCCAAGCTCTGGGGGCGTTCCAGACGCGATCATCACGCCCCCTAACGATGATCGGTGGGTACAATAGCATCATACACAACCAACCAACCCTGATCTAGCCCAACTGAGGACACCTTAACCGTGAATATTGCATGGTCAAAACTTTTGCCCGTCATTGTCTCTATTCTGATCATCATTGCGGTGGCAATCCTTCGTCATTATTCCCGCGCTTTTGCCGCCATTGCCGCGACGATGCCGATCAACCTCCCCCTGGGAATGTGGATTGTTTTCAGTGGGACGACGGAAGGGCAAGACCAGACGAAACTCTTGGCAGAGTTTGCCGAGGCAGCCTTCTACAACATGTTTCCTACGGTCTTGTTCATCTTCGTCGCATGGCAGATGACGAAAGCCGGTCACAGCCTGATCGCCGCGATTCTTGTTGGCTATGTGGCGTGGGCGGTCACGCTAGGGGGGGTCTACCTGCTTCGGGCGGTGTTGCGCTAGGGGGTGTGTTCCGGCTCAACTGGCAAAGGGTGTGTAGGGCAAAAATTCTAATGTCTTTGTCGTGGCTTTGTCCAGATCGCTGTAGACGCCGCGCCGTTCGGGGGGCAGCAGCGCCGCCAGCCGATACATCGCCTCATCGGTCATAACCGTGAGCGCCTGACGCGGCACATCGCCTTGCGCGTTGAACCGGAACGCCCGCCCAAAGGTGATGGTGATCGGCGTCCGCCGCAGACGCTTGAGGTTGCTGAGCAGGGCGGGCGTGCCGTCAATGGCAGCAGGGACGATGGTTGCTCCCGTCCGTACCGCCGCAAACGCTGCCCCATCTTTTCCCCGGATGAGTGCTGGACTGCGCGTCCCTTCGGGGGCGATCAAGACGAGATGCCCCTGCTCCGTGAGGGAAATGGTGTTCTGCACGGCTTGCTTATCCGTCCGATCTCGGTGGACGGGGTACGCTCCCCACCGTTTCATCAGCGTCCCAAAGATGGGCAGCGAAAAATTTTCCACCTTCGACATGGGAACAGCAAAACGGGGGCGCACCACACCGAGGATCACCACCGGATCGATGGCGTCAATGTGGTTGAAAAGGACAATCGTCCCGCCCGAAAGCGGGATATGATCAAAGCCACGCACCTCAACTTTTGCCAAAAGATGGAAGGCTAAAGAGCGCAGCAGCACATCACGGATGAAATACCGCCATGCCCGATACCGATCTTGGCGAAAGGCAAAATCAGCACTAACCAGAGTCATTGCGACGGCGGCGTCCTTTTCCGCTGGGGCTGCTGCCTGTTGGCTTATCTCCGGGCTTTCTGCCTGGGCGTCCGCCCGCTTTGCCGCTGGGTCTCCCTGTCGATTTTCCACTTGGACGGCGGCTGGCGGGGCGATTCTGATTCTCACCCGTTGGGCGCTTCGGCGCACCGGAAGACGGACGGCGCGGCGGGCGCTCGCCACCTTCGGTGCGCTCACTCTGTTCAGATCGTTCGCCTTGGGGCGTACTGCTGCGTCCTGCTATAGAAGCAGACGGGCGGCGTGTCGGGCGCGGCGGACGGGCGGGGCGCTTCCCACTCTCTAACCGCCCACCCTCTGCGGAATCACTTCGCTTGGGCGCACCAGACGATGGGCGGCGCGGCGGACGGGCTGTACCGCCGGCGTGTTCGGCACGTTCCCCCTCTGGTCGTGCCGGACGGCGTGTGCGAGGGGGGCTGCCCGGACTGCGGCGCGGGAGTGATTTGGCTGCGGCGCGTGCTGCTTCGCGGTTCTCTCCAGCGGAAATTGTCATCCTGAGTGACTTCACCTCAGAAGGGGTGAGATCGCGCCACGCCCCGGAAGGAAGATCGCCTAAGGTGAGTGTGGCTAAATGCGTCCGTACCAGTTTTTGCACTGGATAGCCAACAATACTGGCAATGCGCCGAATCTGGCGTTTGCGTCCCTCACGCATCGTCACCTCAAGGATGGAATGGCTCGTCTCCCGTTGGATTACTTTGATCTCAACGGGGAGGGTTAGCCCTTCCTCTAGGTGAACACCCTTCCGCCACTGCTCCAATGCCTTGTCGTCAATCCGTCCCCGTACCGTGACCGTATAAACCTTCGCGTGTTCATAGCGGGGATGGGTGAGTTTTTCGGCAAGGTCGCCATCGTCGGTGAGCAGCACAAGCCCTTCGCTGTCGGCGTCCAAGCGCCCAACGGGGTATAAATGTCCCTCTACTTCAACCAGATCGCGCACAGTGCGCCGTTTTTCTTGATCTTGGGCGCGGGTGGTTGTCACCACCTGCATCGGTTTGTTGAGCATGATGTAGCGAAAGGTGGTCTTGATGCGCAGACGTGCGCCATCAACGCGAATATCGTCGCTGTCGGGGTCAGCCGATTCACCGAGGGTAGCAATGCGCCCATTGATGGTTACGCGCCCTTCGGCAATGATGGTTTCGGCATCGCGGCGGGAGCTAATGCCCGCCTGCGAGATTAGTTTTTGCAATCGTTCGGACATGGAATCGTGTGCCTTGATCGTGGTCTGAACAGGCATTATATCATGGTTATGTCACGGTTATGCCGATGATTGAGAAAGGAGTTTCAACGCCTTTGGATGGGGTAGCGCCCCCTGCCGACGTGCCATAAGAAGCGTCACAACTAGGGCAAGGGCAGTGAAGGTGAATAAAAGCAGCAAGGGAGCGCCCAGGTTGCTGAACGCCCATCCATAGGTACTGCGTGTCCAACTAATCTCTGGCATGGACAAGCGCATCATAAGTCCTGTTCCTGCATCAGCAAGAGAGAAGGTTGGCATCCGCAGCCAACGCCAATAGGGGGCGCTGCTTTCATAACGAACGAACCCGCTATGCAAGGTGAGGATGGTGGGGACGAAGCGAACAATGCCTGCTAAAACAGCCGCCGACGCCCCCCGCTGTGTGATCCCGCTGGCGGCAACTCCAAGCGCAGCACAAGCGGCGATCTCAATGAAGGGCATCAGCAGCGCAACGATCACCGCTGTGAAGGTGATCCCGGGCGAAAAGCCAATGGTGTAGACGACATCATCGTATTGATTTTGATACGATCCCATCCGCCGCCATGTGTAATAGGCATACGATTGGGTTGTGCTAAAAAAGAAAATTGGGACAAACACCATGCGCAGGCACGCCAACGCTACCCCCCACCCCCATACGCGGCGCACCGCCGCCAGCCATTTTCCGATCATGATACGGCGAGCGCTGACGCCTGTCAGGACGAGGGCATCCCACGTCCGTCCCACATGCTCGCGGCTGATCACATTTGCCCCGGCAACCACCGCCCGGATCATCACGGTGGCGGTGAATGCCCACAGCGCGACCAACCCATATTGGGTGACGATATAGCCAAGTGTACGGTTGTTGGGGAGCAGCAGCAGCGCTCCCCCCACAAGGGCAGTGGCAAGGACGAGAGCGAGGAGAAATTCCCGCTGTTGAGCGGTGGGCGCGGCGCGGTGCTGGTGGGTGAGTTCTTGCCACAGGATGGGGTTTTCCACGCGGGGTGGGCGAATGGCAGGGAGGATCATGGCGGTCTTTGCCTCCGACAACACGGACGAGTGTTGCATTCCCATTCTAACGAATCAATGGGCAGAAGGCGAACGGATACAGTAGGGGCAACCTCGTGAGATCGCCCGCTGTGTCTGCTGCCCCGCGTGGGGCTGACTTCCCCTTGAGATTAGAACGCATTTCAAAAACCCCTATCCCCCGTCCCCTTTCCCCGCTTGCAGGGAAAGGGGAGAGATACTGCGGGTGAGGGGGTGAGGGGGCTTCCCCCTCAAAGATGTGATTCCCCCTTCTCCCTTAGGGCTGAGGAGAGGACATGTTTGGAAGGAGGGTTGAAAAATAGGGAGTTCATCGTTCAAACTGGAAATCGACCAAGAAACCCAGTGAGGAACGTGACTGGATAGTTCAGTGTGTAGGGGAAAAGCCGCTCACGGTGTTGGTGGATGAGACGAAAGTCCATGACCGGATTGGGGTGATGATGGTCGGGTTGGGGTGGGAAGGGCGGTGTTTGCCGCTGGCGCAACCGCCAGACAGGCTATCCCGCCGAAGGACAAGTGGAGATGATACACGCCCTGCTGGAAAGCGTGAAAGCGGGCATTGGTGAGGGCTACAAGGTCTTAGTGTTAGCCGACAGAGGGATTGGTTGCTCGCCTGCCTTGTGTCGGGTGGTGGAGGACTTATGCCCGACAAGTCCAACCGGGTGAGGTATGGCAGCAGTCGGGGCAGATTTTCAAGCGGCGCGGACGGATTCCCGCGCCTGCACGGGCGCTGTGGGGCGTGGGCTACAACGAACCTTGGGCGCTGGTGACCAACGATGCCCGCCTGACCGGTCACGAGTACGCCCGACGCAACTGGCAGGAGCAGTGTTTTCGTGACCTGAAAAGTGGTGGTTGGCATTGGGGCGATAGTCGTCTGCGCTCCCCGCAGCATGTCGCCAACCGACTGGTTCTGTTGGTCATTGCCTACACGTGGGTGGTCGCCCTCGGCAGCAAGCCGTTGCTGCTGGCATCGCCCAACCGCTCGTTCGTCATCCCGACGGTCCGTTCCGGCGCCTCTGGAGCTTGTTTCGGGAAGGCTTGCGCTACTTCGTGCAAGTTGTTCAACGCCAAACCTTATGTCTAGGATTACCCTTTATCCCAGACATAAGGTTTACTTGAAAACATGTCCTCTCCTCAGCCGTTTACGGGGAGTGAGGGGAGCTATAACGATTCGTGTGGTCGGGTACTCGCAGTGTCCCTTCCTCGGAGGAAGGTGCTAGAGCTAGAAAGGCGTTCCAATGTTCTTTAATGGTTAAGTCATAGTTGTTTCTATGGGGTAAATGTGCTAAGGTCATACTGTATCATTCAAGCTCACCGAGGAGAACATCAAGGTGAAACGAATTTCCCTCTTGGGGCTGGTGGTGGCGCTCGTCGCCACAATGATGTTTAGAGTCTCTGGCGCGGCGGCGCAAACGCAGCCGCCCTTGACACTTTGGACAAAATTCAACGATCAGAATCCGCAAAACACGCAAGACAAGTGGTTAAAAAGCACCCTCGCTGACTATAAAGCGAAAACAGGGAACGACGTAACCAACATTTTCCAACCCTACGACCAGATTAATGAGAAATTGAATGTTGCCGTCCTTGCGGGTGGCAGTGTGCCGGATGTTTCTTATGTGGATAGCCAACGTCTGGGCTTTTTTGCCCAAAACGGCACGCTCACAGACCTCACCGAGTGGGTGAAGGGATCAACCTGGTATGCCGATCTGAGCCCACAGGCAGTAGAGGCATGTACCACGCCCGATGGGAAAATCCTCTGCGTGCCAACCAGCGCGGCAAATCACTTCATGTACTATTGGAAGGATTATTACCCGGATGGCGTTCCTGCCGATACGGAGTCCTTCTTGAAAATGGCTGCCGAAATGAAAGCCGCCGCTCCCGATAAATTTCCCTTCACCGGAAAATTGGCGGAAAAAGCTGCGGTGGAGCGCTTTTACTATGGGCTGATCCTCTCTCACGGCGAAGATATTGCCGATGAGGACGGCTTGGCGGCATGGGCAAACGAGGGGACAGTCAAGGTCGTTGAGTTTGTCCGCGAAATGTACGAGAAGGGCTACATGGCGAAGGAATCCCTCGCCCCCGCCTTTGATAACGAAGAACCTTTCAAACGTGGGGATGCGGGGGCGTTCGTCTCTGGCTCGTACTCCTATGTCTATCTGACGCCGCTCACCGCGCCGGATGGAACAACGTTTGAGGGGGACATCACGGGCGATTTTGACCCCAAAGCGCTCTCGGTGGGGGCGGCGGCAGAGGCGGGCAAACTGGGCTACGCGCCGCCCTTCACCGCACCGGGGGGCATCCCCGCCTCGCTGATCTTGGCGAGCGCGTGGGGAATCCCCGTTGGGGCGAAGAATGTTGAGGCGGCGAAGGCGTTCATTGATTTCCAAATGACGACAGCGAACAATGTAGCCTTTGCTGCCTCTTATGGGGCGCTGCCTGTGCTGAATTCCTCCCTTGCCGCGCCGGAATTCCAAACAGAGTATTGGCAAGCAGTTGCCGACCTCCAAGCGGAATATGGCGTTGGTGCGCCAACCCTGCGCGACTATGACCGGGGGATGACGATCCTTGCCGATACAATTGTCAAGCTGATCACAAACCCCTCGCTGGACATTATGAGCGAGTTGGAAGCGGCAGAGGATGAATACAACGCCGAACTAGAGTAATACGAAGTTCCCCGCCCCCCACTATGGGGGACGGGTCGAACGGCAACTTCACAACCTAACCCTACAGCGGGCGCAGCGCGACACGTCACGGCAAACAAAAAGCCGCGGCGGTGCGTGTTCCGCCCGCTGATTGTTTCCTCGTCGGGGTTTGCCGAAGGGAAGGTCTCTATGGCACAAGGAACACTTGCCCGCACATCCGTAGCGCTTATCCCCAAACCCACCCGCCGCGACATGCGGCGCTACCGGTGGCTGCCTTTGGGCTTGCTTTTGCCCACCCTGATTATCTTGGTCGCGTTTCAGGTGATTCCAACGCTGTACTCGCTCTATTTAAGCGTCACCGATGTGAAAGATGGTGTGTTTCAGGGCGTTTGGCTAGAGAATTTTGAACGGCTTTTCGCCAGCCGCCGCTTCGTAGAGAGCCTCCGCCTGACGGCAACCTACAGCGTTTTTTATGTGACGCTCACGGTTGTATTAGGGCTGTTTATCGCCCTTTTGCTGAACCGCAAAGTGAAATTCACGGGCTGGTATCTCGTCATTATCTTCATCCCCTGGGTGATCTCTGATGTGGTTGCCGGCACCATGTGGCGCTGGTTGTTTCAACCCAGTTATGGGCTGATCCAATATTGGATCGATCAGTACGTTCCCTTCATCGGCAGTTCGCTGTATACCTCTGGCAGCGGGGCGATGGCGATCATTGTTGCGGCGGGGGTATGGCGGGGGCTGGCGTTCGCCACGATTTTGGCGTTGGGGGCGTTGCAGACCGTCCCCCAAGAGATCATCGAGAGCGCCGCCCTTGATGGGGCAAACCGTTTTCAGCGCTTCTTCCGCGTCATTTTGCCCACCATTCGCTCTGTTATTCTCGTGATGGTCTTGCTCACCTCTATTCAGGCGGTCAATTCGTTGGGGCTGATTTTCTCCATTACCAAAGGGGGACCGGGCGGGGCAACAACCACCGCCAGCTATTTCCTCTACCAATTAGGGTGGGAGCAGGGGCGTTTTGGGCGGGGGGCGGCGGTCTCGGTGATCATGTTTGCGATTAACGCCATCCTGACGATTATCTACCTGAATGCTATCGGGCAGCGACGGGAAAAATAGAAAGGTCTATACCGATGGTCGTCTCACGCTTCACAAAACGCTTTGATACGCTGACAACACATCTGATCTTGGGGCTGTTTGCGCTCTTTGCCCTGTTCCCCATTATCTATACCTTGATGACCTCGTTCAAGAATGGCTCAACAGAAAACGGCGTTCTCACCCGCCCACCAACCTTGTTCCCGCAGCAGGTTTCGTTGGAGGGTTATCAGACCGTCTTTAACAGCGATATGGTGAAGCATTTCATCCCCAACTCACTGATCAATTCGGTGGTATCGTCGGTGATGGTGGTGGTGGTGGCGTCGTTGGCAGGCTATACCTTTAGTCGCTACCGCTTTCGGGGCAGCCGTGTGTTGGAATTCATGATCCTCGGTTTGATGATGATCCCCGGTCTCACCAACCTGATTCCGCTTTACAAAATGGCGAGTGATGCTGGCATGTTGGATCGTCATGAATTCATCATCGCTGTGTACACGGCGGGCGGGCTGCCTTTTGCCATTTGGATCATCCGCTCATTTTTCGAGACGATCCCCTTAGAATTAGAGGAAGCGGCGCTCATCGACGGGTGCAGCCCTTTGGGGGCGTTGATTCGCGTCGTTGTGCCGCTGGCAATGCCGGGCTTGATGGCAGCTTTCTTACTGATGTTTGTCGATACGTGGAACGAATTCCTCGCCGCGCTGGCGCTGCTCTCCGGCACGGCGAGGACAGTTACCGTCGGTTTGTATGATTTTCAATCGTCTTATGAGATTGCCTATCACGTTTGGACGGCTGCCTGTGTCTTGATCATGGCGCCGGTCATGCTGCTATTTTTGGCGCTGCGGCGGCATTTTTTCGAGGCAATGCTGCAAGGGGCGGTTAAGGGGTAGAGGAACGGACTACCTTCGTTGTCCACCATAAGGGGAGTTCGATAAACCCCTTCCCTTCTCCCATTGGCAGGGGAAAGGAGGGTCGGGGCTTTGAAGTAAAACTGCAACATGCCTTAGACTCTCATCGTTCGATATTTCTTCAGAAGGGAGATACGTCAATGCCTGTCCTTTCCCTTGCCCAACGTCGTATCCAACTTGTGGAGGGCGTTTTTCAACTCCACTCAAATGCGCCTGAACTCATCCATGCTGAGGAATATTTTGGGGCGAAGGATGTCCAATCGCTGCTGACGAATTACTACACCGTTGTTGACCTGCCCCTAGAGGATACACACCCGCCTAGTGCCGAGGTATTCATCCTTGATGTGCGCCAGATGCCCCTGACCATCCGCAGCGATGCGCGGATGCTGTGGGTGGCGGGCGATCTGACCGCCCTAGAACGGGATGTCTATGATCGGCGCTATTCAGTGTTTGGGAACATGGGGTTATTTTTCCGTTACTCGCTTGCCGTGCTACAGCGCGAACACGGCATAGTCAGTATGCACGCATCCTCGTTTTATCACCCGGGCAAACATGAACTACTGATCATCGGCGGCGGCACAGGAGCGGGAAAGTCCGTCTATCTTTTTGAGGCGTTGAAAGAAGGCTACGAGGTTTTTACTGCCGAAATGACCTTCTTCAAGATTGATGAGGGTGGGATCACTTTTTATAAGGGTGCGCTTCATGATAATGTCTGGACGGGGAGCATCGCCGGCGAATATGCTGAAATTATCCGCGAAAAACTAGGGGTGACGGCGTTGGAGACACGCCAGAACTTCCTTGCCAAAGCCGTTGTAGACCTGACGCCCGTCGCCACGAAAGACGATGTACTGCGCAACCCAACCACATTGATGCTGCTCTCTCGCCTTGAGCAAGACCGCCAGACGTGTCAGGTGACGCCCTTCAAGGATAAGGCGACGGCGGCGGCGAAGGTCTTTGAGACCGCCAGCGAAAAATTACAACCCGGATTCATCCTCTATGAGAAAACGCCTGCCCCAACAGTGGACGATGCGGCACTGGCGGCGGAACGATTCCGGTTGTGTCGGGCGTTTGTAGAGGGGCGTTGGATGCGTGATGTGCGGAAGGTGGTGGCGGGTCCGACCACATGCATGGAGGCGATCCGCTGAGGTTTAGGCGTTGGTGACTCAGAATGGCGCACCTTACCCAGTAATTCACCACAGTAATTTCTAAAGAACCCCTATCCCCGTAGATAAGGAAAGGGGGAGAGAGTCCCTCTCTTTGTTTACGCGGTGGGGATTAGGGTTTGCGAGCGGCTACTCTTAGCCTGCGGCTTTAGCGGCGGGCGCTCACGGGCGGTGGTGAGCGCAAGGTATGGTGCCCCGCCAAAATTAATTTCACATTAGGGGGAAGACTCTCCCCCTGTTGCCGCAACACCCATCTGCTGATAGAAGGCAACCATCTGGGGGACAAGGGCAGACCAATCGTAGCGCTCACAAACAAGTTTTTGGGCGGCTACGCCCATCGCTCGGCGGCGTTCAGGGTCACGCAGCAGCATTGTCACGGCAGAGGCAAACCCCCCGGCATCATCAGCAAGGATCATCTCCCGCCCGCTGGTGACATCCAAGCCCATCGCGCCGATGCGCGTAGAGACAATGGCACAGCCCGCCGCCATTGCTTGCAGCAGCTTCAAGCGCGTGCCACTGCCCATCCGTAAGGGAGCGACATACACAGCGGCACTGTGTAAAAAGGGCGCCACATCTTGAACAAAGCCCGTGATCTCCACATCGCCCCGCCCGCGAATACCTGCCAAGCGTGGGTGTGGACGGTTGCCAACGATGAACAGGCGTGCGTCGGGGACGGCAGACCGAATCTCGCTGAGGACAGACTCGGCAAACCAGACCATCGCATCTACGTTGGGGCGATAATCCATCGTTCCCGTAAAGAGCAGGGGCGCGTTTCCCAACGCCAATTGCTTTGTTGGGGCGGGGAGGTATTCCGCCGTATAGATCCCATTGGGGACAACGGCAAGGCGCGTGGTGGGGGCAAGTTTTTGCAGCAAACTGGCATCAAGGTCGGAAACAGCAACCACCGCATCTGCCATTTGGCACACAGAGCGTTCCACGCGCTCCAACCGCCGCCATTGGATGAGCGAATAAAGCGCCGCATGAAGGCGAGTCAGGTTACGGCGATCCACCTGATAGATCAACCGTTGAAGGTCATATTCAGCGTTCAGGGCATCGTAAACAACTTTTTTTACATGCTGTTTGAGGATGGGCAGGTAAGGGGACATCTCCAACCCTTCGATCATCGCCAAATCATAAGCGCGTGCCGTCACTAGCGCGGTCAGGGCGCGGGCGAATTCGGGTGACGCGAAGCGCTGCACCATATCGGCATGGTTGGTGAACAACGCATCCCGCAGACGGTCTCGCCCGGAACGGGGCGGCAAGGGGACGGTGACAATTTTTTCGCAGAGATCGCTCAGCGGCGTTGGATCGCTTTCCCCGCCACCCGCCGCGACAAAGGTGATCAGGTCAATGGTGTAGCCGGCTGCCCGCAAGCCGCTAATCAAGCCATAGGCACGGAGCGCCCCGCCGGCATGGGGAGGGTATGGCATTTGCGAAGTTAGAAAGAGTAGGTGCATGTGTCCTGTCGAAATCACTGATGGAAATGCCCGCTAGAGTCTAGCCGAAAATAACGGGCTGTACAGTATTGAATGTTTACAACACTAATCTTGGCGTGCGGGTCGTCCCTCTCAAGGGAATCACAGCTTAATCGTTGGGTGGGAGGGTGGCAACATCCAGATCGGTAATCTCTTGCTTGGTGCGTTCCTCGGTGAGGAAATTCTCCATCTCGCGGCTGTAATGGGTACTGGCGTCGGGATATTCAACCCACACGATGCGACCATCGGGCATGATCATCCGAAAGCGGTAGCGATCCCGTCCCGGATATTCGTCCAATTTCATTCGCAAGCGGGTGATTTTGCGTTGATCGCGTTCGGGGTTCTCGGTACGGCGGATGGTGAGGGTGATTAAGACGGGCGGGTTCTTTGGTACAGGGGCGGAACTCCCTAGCAGTTCAGCGATGTCTAATACTGGAAAGGAAGGCGGTGCCGTCTCCACCCTACCGTGTACGGGCGTTGAGGGGCGTGGAGAGGGGGTGGGCGTGGCGGCGCGGTTGAATAATTCATTGGGCAAGCCATCCTCACCAAGATCGCTGTCATCAACAAAGCGAGGGACAGGGGTGGCGTGCTGCGGCTCGTCCAAGTCATGATTGGTGGGGGCTTCGTGGCGCTTTCGGGAAGGATTTGTTGGCGCTGTGTAGGGATCATCCCCAGCGGGACGAACGGTTTCAAATTGATCGCTGATCGACTCAACGATAATCTGGGGATCACCCCGTGAGAGATCATACTTCCCACGAACAACCGCCAACCCCTCATCTTGTACTAACTTCTTCGTCAGCCCTTCAATCTGCCGCCACTTTTTGGGGAAGGCAACACAAGAGATCGCCCCGGTGAGGTCTTCAAGAGTGAAAATGCCCATGTTGTCGTCGCTGCGCGTCAGGCGCACATTCAGCCCACTGACCAAGCCAACGAGGGTCACGTTCTCGGTATTGATCTCGCTGTGGGGCGAGAGGGACGGATCATTCGAGTCGGTGTCTTCATCACGGCGAAGCGCCCCAATTTCGGAATAATTGGCGAGATCGCGCACCTTCTCAATAACTGCCGTTAGGGGGTGCGAGGAGATAGGCAAGCCGAGGAGTTCTTTCTCCCATTTTAGGCGCTGGCGGCTGTCGCTGCGGTCATTGTCTTTGAGTTTAGGCAGTTCAAAGGTCTCTGTTTCTTCGTCGCCAAACATGCCCAACTGTCCGGCAGCACGTGCCTCGTGGTAATCAAGGCTGTACTTCATGAGTCGCTCAATCACGGCAAGCAAAGCATCACGATCCCCAAAACTATCCATCGCGCCGACTTTGATCAAGACTTCGAGGGTTTTTCGTCCGACATGGCGCAGATCGACGCGACGGCAAAAATCCCCAATATCGCGGAAGGGTTGGTCGCCGCGCCCCTCTAAGAGAATCTCAATCGCCCGCTCACCAGCGTTTTTTATCGCGCTCAGCGCGTAGCGTATGCCGCGTTTTTTTCCGTACAAGGGATCGTTCGTTTCCACGATGGTGAAATCAAGGTCGCTGCTGTTAATGTCTGGGGGGAGGACGGGAATCCCCTTTTTGCGGCAGTCGTTGGTGAAAACGGCGACATCAGCAATGTTATCGCGCTGGACGCTGAGCAGCGCCGTGTAATATTCCTCTGGATAATGCGCCTTCAGGTAGGCTGTTTGGCAGGTCAGAACAGCATAGTCGGCAGAATGGGACTTATTAAAACCATAGGCAGCAAAGTATTCGATCATCTCGAAGATTTTCTTGCTGACCTCCACCGAGACGCCGTTTTCAGGACCCTTCTCCATGAAGATCGCTTTATGTTCTTGGAGGTCTTTCGGTTTCTTCTTAGAAACCGCCCGCCGCATCAGATCGGCGTCTCCGAGGGTGTACCCGAACAAATCAGCGGCAATCTGCTGAATCTGTTCTTGGTACACGCAGATGGCATAGGTTTCACTGAGGATCGGCTCTAGTTTGGGATGGAGGTATTCAAACTGCTCCTCCCCGTGCATCCGCTTCACATAGCTATCGATGAACTGCATCGGACCCGGACGGAACAAGGCAATGGCAGCGACCACATGCTCAAAGGTGCGCGGTTTCATGCTCATCACCGTGCGCTTCATCCCGCCGCCTTCCAATTGAAAGACGCCCGTCGTATCTCCGCGCCCAATGAGATCAAAGAGCGCTTCCACCCGTTTCGTTTCAAGGGGGTCGCCCGGAACAGGGCGGTAAGGGATGTTGTCCATCGTGTATTGGATGCCGTGATAGCGCTCGATGAGTTCGCACGCCTTGCGCATAATCGTCAGCGTCGAAAGACCGAGGAAGTCCACCTTCAGCAAGCCAATCGACTCGCAAGTTTCCATGGGGAATTGCGTCACTTGGGAAAGTTTCGTATCGCCAATGGGACGGTAGAGCGGCAGGTATTCGGTGAGCGACTTATCAGAGATGATCACGCCAGCGGCATGTGTGCCAGCGTTTCGCGCCACCCCTTCAACGGTGATTGCTGTATCAAAGACGGGGCGCATTCGCTTGTCATTCTCGTAGATTTCGCGCAGGGCGGGGACGGCTTTTTCTTTGTCCTCGCTAAACAAACATTCGGAGAGCGTCACTGGACGGGAGGGAATTTGCGGCACAAGCGCCGTGACGGGGTTGACAAGGCTCGGTTCAATATCCAACGTCCGTGCCACGTCTTTGATCGCCGCCCGTGCTTTCATCGTTCCAAAGGTGATGATCGCCGCCACCTTCTCCGCCCCATACTTGTTCATGGCATATTCGATCATCTCCATACGGCGATCATCGGGGAAATCCATGTCAATATCGGGCATACTCAAACGTCCCGGATTCAAGAATCGCTCGAAGATCAGCCCATTTTGGATCGGATCAATGTTCGTGATGCCCAAACAATAGGCGATCAGTGACCCCGCTGCTGAGCCGCGCACGTTCCACCAAATATCGGCAAAGCGGGCAAACTGGCACAAATCCCACACAATGAGGAAGTAGGTATCAAAGCCCATCGTGTGGATCACCCTCAGTTCATAATCCAACCGCGTTTGCAGGCTCTCGGTAATCTCGTTAAAGCGCCAACGCAAGCCGCTTTCGGCAAGGTGACGGAGGAACGAATCAGGCATGTAGCCTTCGGGGACGGGGAAAAGGGGCAGATGGTAGCCCTTGCTATCAAGGCTGAGATCGCACATTTCGGCAACGAGGACGGTGTTGGAAAGCGATTCAGGTACTTCTTTGAAAAGGTCAAACATCTCTTGGGGGGAACGTAGAAAGTAGCTGTTGTCGCTCATCCGCATCCGTTTGGCATCGGCTTTTTTCGTCGCCGTTTGGATGCATAAAAGCGTATCATGCGCATCAGCGTCTTCTTCATAGATATAATGTGTGTCGTTTGTGGCAAGCAGCGGCGCGTTCACATAGCCCTGATTCTCATAAAGCCACTGGTTAACGGCGGGTAATTCTTCGACCTGTTCGTGGTTTTGGAGTTCGAGAAAAAAGTTTTCTTTACCAAAAACATCCTGATACCAGCCCATCAGATGCCGTGCCTGATCCTCATTCCCCGTTTTAATGTGAAAGGGAATTTCCGACCCTATGCAGCCGCTGGTACAGATCAAGCCCTCAGCGTGCGCGGCAAGGAAGTGTTTGTCGATGCGCGGCTTGCCGTAAAAGCCGTGAAGCTGTGCTGCTGACGCGATCTTCAGTAGGTTCTTGTAGCCCGTCAGATTACGTGCCAAAAGCAGCAGATGGTAGGACTGTTTCTCGCTTTGATCATGGACAGTCATATCCTGATGAGCAAGGTACGCCTCCATCCCAATGATGGGCTTGATACCGACCTTTTTGCAAGAACGATAGAAGTTGATCACCCCGTGCATCGCCCCGTGATCGGTAATTGCCAGCGCCCGCATATTCAGTTCTTTTGCCCGCGCCGCCAGCTTATCAATCTTGCTCAAGCCATCTAACAAGCTGTATTCAGTGTGAACGTGAAGGTGGACAAAATCAGGCGGGGGAGAGGTTTCATCCACCGTTGGCGTGATGGGCAAATCGTTGGCATCGCTCATGATGGAAATCGCCTCTGGCACTTAAGAATCGGGCATTTAGAAGCGGATCGTTTGGGCGGTTTGCAAAAACTCCGCCGTGTAGGTGATTTTCGATCCAGTCAGGAGGGCTGAGCGGGCAAAGTGCATGGCGGGGAAATCTTCCATCTCCTCACTGACGGTACGCAAGGCAGCGGTGGGACGGCTTGCTCCCCAACGGGTGGTCAGCCGCCGCAGAATGCCCGCCGCGCCGATTTTATCTAGTTTGTCGGCATCATAGAGGATATGCATGTAGCTATCGGTGGGAGGGGCGAGTTTGGCAATCACGTTTGCCATGCGTTCGATCACCGTCGGATGGTATTCCTCCCGCAGCGCTTTGCGGATGAGCAGCGCCCCCACGCGCTCATGAGCCGCACCGGTAATCATTTCATCGAGCTTGCCCGCGTCATGAAAAATGCCCATTAAATAAGCGTGTGCCGGATCGATATCGCTTTCTTCGGCAAGGGCGAGGGCGATCCCCGTCACCCGCAAGGTGTGCGCCCAGAGGTGATGCCACCCCGCGTAGACCGATGCCAAATGGGTTTGAACGTGATCGGACATGGCGCGGCAGAACGAGTCGGGGGGTTCGGCGGGCAGCCATTCCTCCCGCAAGGCGGCAAGAAAACTGCGTGAGGCGGCGCTCATTGTCAGGTGGGTTGCCCAATCATTGGGAGAATAAAGCGCTTCTTCGGCATGACTGGTGAGTTCGCTCACAAGCTGACGCATTGTTCCTCCCCGGTGGTCTTTTCCGCTGCTCATCGTTGGTTCTGCCACCTCCTCCTAAACCGCGATCAGGGTGTCGATCACGGTGCGGGAATCTTCAGTTGTTGTCCAACACGGAGGAAATCATTAGCGAGATTGTTTGCTGCTTTCAACGCTTGCACAGTAATCCCAAACTTGCGGGCAATCGCTCCCATCGTATCGCCTTCGACAACGGTATAGATGCGATCTGTCAAGATGATCGGGGTGGCGGGATTGGTGGGCGCGGCGGGCTGTCCGGGTTGGGCTGGCGCAACGGTGGGGACGGTGCAGTTGGGAATGGCAATTTGCTGTCCCACAGAGAGCGAATTCGGATTTGCCGCCAAGCGCGGGTTCGCCGCTAAGATCACTTGCACATCCACCCCAAATTTACGGGCAATCTGGTAAAGCGTATCGCCCGGCTGGACGATGTAATCGCACGGGTTGGCGGTAGGTAGCGCCGTCGGCGTGGCGGGCAAGCCATCGGTGTTGGGCGGGGGGATAGGTGTTGGCGCGGCGTTGCAGTTGGGAATGATCAAGGTTTCGCCGGGTTGAAGGTTCGTCTCCCGTCCACGCACACTGGGATTGGCGGCAAGAAGCGCCTGCGCATCAATACCGCGCTCACGGGCAATCTTCAGCAGCCATTCGCCCGGCTGGACAGTGTGAACACAGGGGTTATCCGTCGGGAGCGCCGTTGGGGTCGGGAGCAGCGGCGCGGTCTCCGTCGGGGTGGCGGGCAGCACGCCGAGATCGTTCGGTGTCAGCGTTGGAAACACGACAAACTCAGTCGGCGTTAGCAACCCCTCTGGAGCGGTAGTAGGAAAATCCACTGTCGGAATGTCCGTAGGGGTGGGGACGGTGAAGGTTGCTGTTGG
Source organism: Anaerolineales bacterium (assembly GCA_015075625.1). Classification (NCBI taxonomy): domain Bacteria; kingdom Bacillati; phylum Chloroflexota; class Anaerolineae; order Anaerolineales; species Anaerolineales bacterium. The sequence goes on from JABTTZ010000001.1 coordinate 429,774, forward strand.
TGGGGTGAACCCTTCCGGCGGCAGCGGCGTGATGAACGGCGCTGGGGTTGGTGTTTCAAGAGGGGGAGGGTTGGTGGGAAATTCGGTGGGCGATTCGAGTGGGAACTCTGTTGCGGTGAGCGTTGGCGGGATCATCGTCAGCGCTGCCACATCTACTGGAGAGGGGGTGATCCCACTGCCAGCCGGCTGAAAACAAGCAGCAACAAGGGTGGCGATGAGAAAAAACGCCCCCACAACACGAATCATGCCCCCATAACGCACCTTGCCCAAAAAACGCTCCGCCTTAGACTATCCCCATCTATCTAGAGAAAAGAATACCAAGAGATGGGGGGAAAAACAAATGGTCGCCCCGCAAGAAAGGTTACCACCGATTCCGGCGGGAGTGATTGTTGTAACTCCCCCGTTGGTAGCAGTTATCACAGAGCGGAAAGCGGTGATTCAAAGGCAGTTTCGTCCGGCAGTTGATGCAGCGTGCCGCCGTATCCAGCCTCCGCAAAAGCGCCGCATCAACGCTCAACGACCATTCCGAACGGAGCGAGCGCACCCAGGCTTCGTCGGGTCCGAACAACTGAAATTCGCGCCGTCCAGACAGCCAAAGGTAAATATCCGAACACGAAATTGCCGCCTCCGTTTGGTCGAGATCGAAATCGCTCTCAATTTCTAAAGGCGCTTCGGGTGGGAAGGGCATCGACTCCCCATTGATGATCGCCCGCGCACAGCGCAGCCAATATTGACGGCTGTTTTCCCGCGTGGGCGCATTCACCAACTGGACGGCTGCCGCCAACCCAATTTTTTCTACATCGGAATCAGAGAGCATCTGGGCAAGGGCGATACGCTCGTCAATATCGGCAGGTTCAATGACATCGCGTAGGGAATCGGGGATCGATTCCAATTCCCGCCATTGGGCAAAACGGTGCGCCAAACTGCCGGGGATCATCTCCAAATCTTCGACTTCGGGGGCAACACGGGCATGTTCTAGTGCGTCTGGCTCGGTTTCATAGAGTTGGCGGAGCAGTTTCAAGCCGCCGCGCTCCACCGCGCCAATCAACCCCGCCGACGCATAGCCAAAGCGCCCGGCACGTCCGCCGATCTGCCGAATCTCCATCGTGCTGAGCAAGCGGACATTTTTCCCGTCATATTTTTCTAGCTCATAGAAACAGACATTATCGGCTGGCAAGTTCAAGCCCATGCCCACCGCGTCGGTTGCCACACAAATTTCTGTCTCCCCCTGGGCAAAGCGATCCGCCTGACGGCGGCGCACTTCGGGGGGGAGGTTGCCATAAATGACGGAGACCCGCCGTCCATACCGTTCTAGCTCTGTTTTCAGCCGCAAGACCATCTTCCGCGAAAAGGCGACGAGGATCGTCTTGGGAGGCATATGCTCCAACGACCAGGGGCGAGGGGCAATTTCCAGCGGGGTCAGCCGTTCGTGGGTGACCACCTCACACTGCATCTCCGCCTCTTTCACAAGACGCTCTATAAGCGTGCGGGCAAAGGGCGGAGTGATCACCCGAATCAGCGGCGAACGAGCCTCCATGAATGCCCGCGTCCATGCCCAACCGCGATCTGCATCGGCAAGCATATGGGCTTCGTCAATGATCACCAATTCCCCGCTGTTTTGGGGGTTGAACATCTCAATGGTAGAGGCAGTGATTTGCGCCCCCGGCACGGGGATGTATTCCTCCCCCGTCAGCAAGTTGCAATACACCCCTCGGCGGTTGAGCCGGTCAAAAATTTCATAGGCAAGCAGGCGCAGCGGGGCGAGATACCACCCACTCCCCGCCGCTACCAGCGCCTCCAGCGCATGGTGTGTTTTTCCGCTGTTCGTCGGTCCCACGTGAATGACAACGCGCTGATCGGCGCGTCCTGGGTGCGCCCAGGTGGGAAACGCCGCCAACAATTTCGCCCGTAATTCTTCTTTTTGGCGGCGCTCGGTGTCGCGGCGGCGGCGGTCTTCATCGCGTTGGCGGCGCTGCTGTTCCTTGCGGAGCGTTTCCGTCTGTTTCCAATCGTCGCGCCCACCCTGAACCCGCTCGTGAAAAGCCGCAAGAGTCAGTTCGGCATACTCTGTCCCATGAAGGACATCGCGGAGCGCTCCCCACCGCAGTTTTACATGACCTCGGCGGCGAATACGCTCCAGAATGGCGCGTGCTTCTGCCTCGCCAAAGGCAAGTTTGACCTCCCGCAGGTGGAGCAATTCTAAATCTTCAATAGCGATTTGGTGGGCAGGGTGAGCAAGGATGTCTTTGACTTCAACGACAGCAACGCGCAGTTTCCCCTCAGGGTCTAGAATGCTGCTCAAGCTATGTTCGGTGATCGCCGTTTGGAGGGTGCTTTCCTTAACACCGATCTGCTTTGCCGCATGGGGAAGAATATACGTCCGCGCAATGACCTTTTCGCGGAAGGTCAATCCCTCAACGGCATCCTCTTTCAGGCGATTTCCGCAAAGCGTTAAAAGTGCCTCCCAATCGGAATCTTTGGGTTGGACGGCTTCTACGGCAAAATTGTAGGGGGTGACCTCATCCGCCTCACTGAGCGTCACCCACGCCACCTCCCCGCGTGGGGAAGGGACATTGAACAAGCGCAGCCCGCCATAGGCAAGCGCCTTCTCCAGCAGTTTGAACCCGTAAGCCTCGACAAGGGCGGCGCGGGGGAGCGTCTGTGCGGGTGATTCGCGCAGTTGGGCAATCATCGCTTCCCGTGCCGGAAGGACAACCCGCCGTTCCAAGATGTGATCGACGCTCTCGCGGGAAATCCGCAGTGGGTCAAAAATGATACCCTCCGAGGATTTGAGCAAATTTGCTTGGATCAGGGTCAAGAGGTGCGTTTCATCACCTGCTTCAAGAACCACCTGCTCACGGGGGAGATAGCCTTCCGTCCCCTCGAAACGGTTCAAGAGGCGGTTCAGCGCTGGATCGTCAAGCGTTGTCAGGCGTTCTTCACGGATGCTGAACCGTTCGGGGATGCTCCGCACGGCAGGGCGTCCATCCAATTTCAGCGGGGGGATGCTCCCCGGATATTCAGCGCTGCGCCGCCGAAGTTCGTCAGCGTTCAGGCGGTCAAGGGCATAGAGGTAATCGCCTTCTTGCCCAATCAAGCCATCGTTGAGTGCCTCAGCAATCACCTCTGCCCGCCCGCCGGCGCCCAGCTTGGGATCGTTGAGTTTTGTGCGATGAAAAAACCCCTCCGGCGACGCTTCGAGGAGTGTGACGAGGTGGCGTGGCGTGAGGATACGTGCCTCACTGGTTGTTTTGTTCTTAGGCATGGTCGTTGATGTTGGGTCTAGTTTCGCTAGGGTTGTCACTGAGTAGCAATAAGCATCGCGGCAATATCATAGGCGGTTGCGCGGCGCGTGCGGAAACGTTCATCAATACGAGGGGTCGATTTTTCCCCCGGCGCGTGTCGCCGTCCGGCAATGGCGGCGGTGTCGTTCAACATAACATAAAAAAGCGAAATGCTTTCCCCACTGCTGAGCGGAAGCAAGCGGTGGTAGATGGTTAACCCCCCAATGCGGCTGATTTCCCCACCAACAACCTCTCGCCACCGCGCCGCTGTGAGCCACAGTGTTTTTCCGCCCACACGGACGAGATCGGCTAACCCTTGCAAGGTTTCCACGCGGGCGAGAAAGCGGCGGGCGCTGAGCGCGGTCTCGGTGAGGATGCGCAGCGTCTCGCCCCCCTCCCGAACAATACCCCCCGCCGCCGCCCACACCGGACAAGGCGTATTACGAATTGCTCGCATCTGATCGTCTGTCAGCCACCCGCGCAGGGCGTCTCTAAGGACAATACCCTTATGCGAGGTAGCCAACTGCTCTAGAATATGCCCAGAGAGTTCGATCTCCCATGCGGGGCGGTCTGGAAAGAGCAGCGGGGTAGGTGTTTGGTGGGCATAAGGTGATACAACGCCGGCTTGCAGTGTGCCATGAATCACTTCCGCTGCTCCGCTCCCGGTGCCAATCAACGCCACGTCTAACACATGCCCCTTCTCTTGAACATTTTCACGAACGTCCGAAACATTCTCTAAAAGGGTAAGCGCATGGTGCTGCCCACAATAGGGGCAAGGCACATTCAACCGATAGCGTTCCCCATTGACGAGGGCGTCTTTGAGGGCAAGGGCAATAAAACGGCGCAGTGTCGCACGTTCGACACGCTCTAAGGTACAATCCGTCTCCACCTCGTGGGCGTAATGATGCTGTACATGCTGCCCCATCCGTGCAATCATGGACTGCTGGCAGCAGGGACAACGATAGGATGCGCCGCGTAATGCGCGGGTGATTGGGGTAGGGACACCGTGTTCGTCCAGCGCCCAGCGAAATTCAATCGAATGGACACTCATGGCACATCTATTGTATCATGGAATTAAGGGACACCGTGTCCAAAGTAGTGTAGAAACCCCCGACGTGTTAGGAAAGCGTGAGGCAGCCCATGACCCCCAAGCGAATCCTCATTGTGGAAGATGATCTGGTCACCCAGACCCTCCTTCGGGAAATTTTGGAGCGGGAAGGGTTTAACACAAACGCTGTCGGGGATGGACCAGATGCCCTTGCCCACCTTCAGCGCAGCGGACTACCAGAGTTAATCTTGATCGACCTCGGCTTGCCGACAATGCATGGCTTTGAACTTTGCCGTCGGGTGAAGCGGATGGGCGATATCCCTATCATGATCCTCACGGGCGATACGTCTCCCCAGACGGCAACGGAAGGACTGCACGACTACGCCGAAGATTACATTCGCAAGCCATTTGATGTTGACGAGGTTGTGGCACGTATCAAGCGCGTTCTCAGCCGCTTGTCGGGCGATGGTAGCAGCCCGCTAGAAATTATCGACAGCGCCTTGACGATTGATTTTGTGAACAACCGCGTGATTGTTGACCAGACTCCCGTGCTGCTTTCCCCAATTGAGACAAATTTGTTATATATCCTCTACCGCAATCGGGGGCGCCTCGTCAGCAATGAGGCACTCATGGCACGGGTGTGGGGAGAAGACGACTTGCATGAAAGCCTTCGCGTCCACATCCACCGCTTACGGAAAAAACTAGAAGGGAAAACGAAGCGCGACTATATTCTTACCGAGCGCGGCTATGGCTATTTATTTGCCGTTGAGCCAGCCGAAAACGAAGGGCATGATTATGACGAATGACATTGATTCCCAAACCCGCCAACAAATTTCGCAGGCAGCCCATTTTCTTGCCAACCTTGTCATGGGTGCGGGGGTGACTGTGCTTGCCCAAGACCTTCACGGGCGGGTGACACTATTCAATCGTGCCGCAGAAGCGTTTTATGGCTATACAAATGATGCCGTCGTTGGCTCACAAATCACCATGCTTGTTCACCCCTCGTGTCGCCAAGATCATGATCGCGCCGTTTATACTGCCGCCCGCGAAGGTCACTTTGTGGAATTGCAAACGGAACACATTGCCTCTGGCGGGCGAGCGCTTGGGGTGCGCGTCATGTTTTCCCCTGTTCACGATGATCTGGGGGCAGTGGTGGGGGTCAGCTTGTTCGTGATCGATGTGACCGATTCGCTCACCATCCAGACAGCACTCCAACAAGAACGTGATGTATTGGAAGCCGTACTAGAGACGACCACCGACGCCATGGTGATGATCGATCCCGATGGGCGTGTGCTGACCATGAACGCACAATTCGAGGCGTTTTTCAACGTCCCCCGTTATCAGCATCTTGGTTATCCAGTGGATGCCCTTTTGGATGCCGTCCGTCAGCGCGACGATTTGCCCCCCGATTTCAGTAACATTTTCAGCACACTGGGCAAAGACATGCAGCGTACCGCTGGAGGCGATTTTGAGATTCCTAGCCCCAACCGGCGCGTTCTCATTTGGTATTCGATTCCCGTCCATGCGCACGATGGAGCGCTTATGGGAAGGCTTTATGCCTTTCACGATGCCACCCGCGAACGCGATTTAGACCGGATGAAAACGGAGTTCCTCTCCCTTGTCTCCCACGAACTACGCACTCCGCTGACCTCCATTGTCGGCTTCAATGAGATGGTTTTGGATGGCGACGCTGGTGAGATTAACGAGGAAGTTCAAGAATTTTTGGAGATCATCAAACTGAATGCCGTGCGTCTGCGCGTCCTCATTGACGACATTCTTGACCTGACAAAACTGGAGGCGGGGCATGTGGACATTCACCCTGAGAGCTATGCCTTGCCAACGATTGTCGAGGTTGTCGTTCAGTCGCTACGCCCGATGATCGAAGACAAGAAGCACACCCTGAGTCTGGAGATTGCCAATGATCTCCCCGCTATCTGGGCGGATCGAGATCGCCTTGTGCAAGTCTTAACAAATCTTGTGGCAAATGCCTGCAAATATACCGACCCTCACGGCGCACTTGCCATCCACGCCAGAATTAGCGAGGATGAAGCAGCGCTGCCCGGCGAGCCGCCGCGTGGGATAGCCCTTCCCGCCTTTGTGATCAGCGTCCATGATAACGGGATGGGCATCAACCTGAAAGATCAAGAGCGTATTTTCGATAGTTTCTACCGCACAGAGGAAGTTTCTCGCCGCCAGATTCAAGGAAGCGGGTTGGGGTTGACCATTGTTAGACGCTTTGTTGAACTGCACGGTGGACGAATTTGGGTACAATCAGAGCAAGGGACGGGATCGTCATTTCACTTCACTATACCCGTCGTGAAAGGGATTTAGGATTTCGATGAGTTACGTACTTGTGGCGGAAGATGACCCCTACATTCAGTTGATGGTGCGCCGCAAATTAGAAGGCGCCAGTTTCGCTGTGCGCAGCACTGCCGATGGCGATCAGGTCATGGCGATGATCAGCACCGAAAAACCGCTGATTGTCCTCCTCGATGTTATGCTGCCGGGGCGTACAGGGCTGGATATTTGCCAACAAATCAAACGCGATTTGGGTACGGGAGCGCCGCCTGTAATTATCATCTCGGCACGGGGACGGGAATCGGATGTGGATGCCGGAATGCGGGCAGGCGCGGATGATTATTTGATCAAACCCTTCTCCCCCAAAGAACTGCTCGATTTGATCCACCAACGGCTTGGCTAGGGTCATGGGAGGTGATCCCTACCCCATTCCCACGGCGCGAACACGAACCGAAACAGAGGTCAGCCGCTCGCGCTTCATCGCCACCGTAGATCAGGTAGAGACGGCAGAGGCAGCGCGAGCGTTCATCGCCTCCATACGGGCGGAGATGCCCACTGCCTCGCACCATGTCTATGCCTTTAAGGTGGGGTTTGGCGGAAGCCTTACGGAGGGTGTTTCCGATGACGGCGAACCATCGGGAACGGCAGGCGCTCCTGTCCTCGCCGTGCTGCGTGGGGCGCCATTGGGCGATGTTTGTCTCGTGGTGACGCGCTATTTTGGGGGGACAAAGCTAGGCACCGGGGGCTTGGTACGTGCCTATGGGGACGCCGCCCGATCCGTTTTGGCGATTACCCCAACCACGCTCAAAATTCCCTTCCAAATGCTAGGTCTTAGTTTTTCTTACCCCTTCTATGAGCGGGTGAAGCGCTTGCTAGGAAGCTACGAGGCGCACATCGATGAAGAAACCTTCGGCGGGGAAGTCACCCTCATCGTTCGCTTCCCCGCTGCCCATGTTGCTGCGTTTACAAACGCCCTTCGTGACCTTAGCGCCGGAGCAATCACCCCGCTTGACCTCTCCTGAGGGTGGGACGATTCACCCTGCGTTTGCCGTCCGCATACCGAGCGAAGCCCCTGGAACAGGAATACTGTTCAGCAGATTGATCAAAATACTGCGAGCAGTGATCTCTTTCACCCGCGCCATCGGACCGACAATAATGCGGTGCGCCAACGTTACCTCTGCCAGGGCTTTTACATCGTCGGGGATGACCAGATCACGCCCGGCAACAGCCGCCCGTGCCTGCGAAGCGCGATAAAGCGCCAACGCCCCACGCGGACTCGCCCCCAAATACACATCGGGGTGGGTGCGCGTTGCCGTCACAATATCGACAATGTATTTCTTGATCTCCTCCCCAACATAGATGCTCCGCACGGCACGTTGGGCGACGATCAACTCCTCGGCAGTGATGACCTGCCCGATTCCTTCTAAGGGGTGGCGGGTTTGCTGTGCCTCTAACATCATCATTTCTTCTTGGGGTGTGGGGTAGCCAAGCCGCAGCCGCAGCAGAAAACGATCCAACTGCGCCTCTGGAAGGGGAAACGTCCCTTCATATTCAATCGGGTTTTGGGTAGCAAGGACGAGGAAAGGCGTTTCCAACTGATAGGTAACGCCATCAACGGTCACTTGGCGTTCTTCCATTGCCTCCAGAAGCGCTGCTTGGGTCTTGGGCGTTGCGCGGTTGATCTCATCGGAAAGGACAACCTGAGCAAAGATTGGACCGGCACGGAATTCAAATTCGCGGGTGGCTTGGTTGAACATGGTAACGCCAGTCACATCGGAAGGGAGCATATCGGGGGTGAACTGAATACGGCTGAAGGAACATCCCAACGATTTCGCCAGCGCCTTCGCCATAACCGTTTTGCCCACCCCGGGCACATCTTCCAGAAGCAAATGCCCCTGACACAACAACCCGATCACCGTGAGGCGGATTTCATTGCGCTTGCCGATGATGACCCGATTGACATTCTCAATGAGCCGTTCAGCGACGGATTGAACCTGTTTCAATGTGATGACTCCCTGATGTGTTAGATGGGTTCGGTATTGGTAGCGGAATGTGCCGTCATATGGGAGATGGGTGTTGGAACGTGAACCTGGTACATGCCACCAACGGTCAGACTGTTTATGAGGTTGAGCCATGAGTCTATCACACGACTAAAATTGTACAATGTCAGGCATCGCGTCTCCCCTATAGGCTCATCCCTAGTGGGTCTTGGCTGATTCGCCACGAGACATTTCGGAGAGACTCACCATCCGCTCATCCCGTGCGGTGAATTGCCCCTCAGTTGAATCTGCGCCCTATTCGGGGTATTATGTTTCCACAACACAGGCGGATTTTCCCCATCCATGAGCGATCATCATCCCGGCATTACACTTAGCGATTTGGTGCGTTTTGCCCTCCCGTTGAATACCACCTTTGCAGCGGGCGGTGGGAGCGTAGATCGCCATGTCCGCTGGGTGGTCACGGCGGAGGACACCCCCCCTTACATGGAAGGGGGTGAATTCATCCTTCTTGCCGCCCAAACCGATCAGCTTTCGGCAGTCATGAGCGCCTGTGCCGAACGCGGCGCAGTGGCATTTGCTGCCCCACCGCCACTCTCGCCAGTTGCCCTTGCCCAAGCAGAATCAGCCGGTGTCCCGCTCTTGTTATTGCCAAGCGGCGCACATCTGCGGGAGATTGAACGAACCGCGCTCGGTTTGATTCTAGATCGCAACGGACATCTAGAACGCCTCAGCGCGGGTATTTATCAACAAATGGTGCAGCTTGCCTCGGAAAACGCGGGCTTGGGGCGCATTATCGAAACCCTTGCCAAGACAATCCATCGGGGGGTGATTGTTCAGGATAAACACTTGCGCATCCTTCATGAGGTTGTTTCGCCGGAACTTGCCCGTGTGTGGGAATCCTTTGGTGACGCGCTGAAAGATCGGACAAGCCTTCCAGAGCCAATCCGAGATCGTCACCGTCTGCCACGCGGCGGCGTTCAGGCATCGTTGCAACAGTTGGAGGCAAATGGCGCGGCACGGTTGATCATGCCCATTGTCAATCAGGGCGTTGGGCGTGGCTATCTTTCGCTTGTCGCCCCTCATGAGAACGTCTTTGACGAGGTTGATCAGTTGATCATCCGTCATGCTGCCGTCGTTTGCGCCCTTGAAATGTCGCGGGCAAAAGTGATCAGCGATATTGAGAAACGGGCGCGAGGACATTTCCTGAACAGCCTCATGACGGGGATGCTCTCTGAAGCGGAGGCGAGTGCTGCCATTGAAGGCTTGGGGCATAACGTCAACGCCTCGCATATCGCCATCGTTGCCCGTTGGTATGGGGAAAACCCGCCCTCTGTCCGCCGCCTCGAAACGCTTGTCAATGGGCTGCTGAGCGGCGCCGGACGAGGGGCGCTGACCCAATATTACGAAAATGAGGTGCGTCTGTTTTATGCTGCCCCCGAAGGGGACGGCTTAGCTTCAGCGCGATCTTTAGGAAAAGAGATTATCGAGGCGGTAGGACGTGAGGGAAAAAAAGCACGGGTTGCCGTTGGGATTGGTGTTGTAGCGACAAAGGTTTGGGAATGGCGCGAAAGCTACCGAGGGGCGCACCAAGCGGCGGAAATCGCCCGACGCATTGGGGCAGAGGAAGCCCTTTACAGCGGGGACATTGATATTTACGCCCTGCTCACGAACCCCGATGTAGAAACGGAACTCCGCGCCCTGAGGGACAAGACGATTGGGCGGCTGTTGAGTTACGACCCGAAACAGCGGGCTGATCTGCTGCAAACCCTAGAAATGTTCCTTGAGCAGCACGGAAACCACAACCAAACCGCCTCAAAGCTTAGCGTTCACCGGAACACCCTTTTTTATCGGATGAACCGCATTGCCGAGATCACCGGTCTCGACCTTGACCAGCCCGACGTGCGGCTTGCCGTTCACCTTTCATTGAAGATTCACCGCCTGTTGGGGGAATAAAACGTCCCCTCTTGTCGCTCACAAGAATAGAATGTATGTCAAAAACGCCTATCCCCCTACCCCTTTCCCCGCAAGCGGGGAAAGGGGGTAAACAACTCCTCCCCATAAAGGGGAGGGTCAAGGTTTTGAAATGACTTGTAGGCAAAGAGAGCGCCGCTAGAGCGAAAAGCGTGAGATCGCGGAGAAGATTAGCCTGCCGTGCTGCGTACCAGTACCAGTAGTTCTTCTGCCAACTTGTTCAATTGCGTACTCGCCACCGATGCCGGCTGGAACAAGACAACGGGGAAGCCCGCTTCTGTCGCTTGGAACGCCAATTCCGGCGCCGCCCCAATGAGCGCCACCATCTCTTGCCCAAGAATCTGTTCCGCCTCTTGCCAGGGGACTTGCACCTGAGTCTGTGTCCGGCTGACGATGGCGACATTCAAACGAGGGCGTCCGACGCCCATCGTCTCCAGTTCCTTCAGAATTTCCCGCGCCATATGAAGCGCCGGACGGGTTGGCTCAACAACGATCACGCTCTGATTCGATTCCTTGATCAGGCGGGCGTTGAGGGGCGTCAGCCCTACACCACTGTCAATGACAACATGCGCCGCCAACCCGCGCAGTACTTTCACAATGGCGCTGGCTGTGTCGGGGTTGGGCAGCAGCCCCATCTCGCGGGGGCGTGTCGTGCTGTTCAAAACACGCAACCCACTGGGGTGTTGGGCAAGGTCTTGCTCCACCATGCGCGGGGTGATCTCTGCCGCTGAACGCGGGAGCAAATTTGCCATTCCCGCCGCACGAGAAAGGTTTAGGTATAAGCCCATACTGCCCTGTCCCGGACGAATATCAGCGAGGATCGTCCCCTCTTTTTGTTGAAAGGCGGCAGCCGTATTCACAGCGAGCGTGGTTGTCCCAACGCCGCCCTTCACCCCTAAAAAGGTGACTACCGCACCGCCGCTGCTCCCGCCTGCGCCGGGGGTTTTGCGCTGCGCCACGTTTCGGGCAAGGATCGCCTTCACCCGCGATGCTAATTCCGCTGGATGGGTTGGCTTTGTCAGATAATCATCCGCACCTGCCTCAAACCCTGCGACTTTATCATCGATGAGTGTTTTTGCTGTGAACATGATGATTGGAATACCTTGCGTCGCCGCGTTACCACGCAGACGGCGGCAAATTTCCAGCCCGTCCATATCGGGCATCATCACATCAAGAATGATCAGATTCGGACGTTCGGCAACAGCTTTCGTGAAGGCTTGCCCGCCGCTGTTGGCAGCGATAATCTCATAGCCTTGTCGGTTGAGCATCAAACCGATTAGCTTTAGGCTGTCCACGTCGTCGTCAACGATTAGTATTTTTTCCGCCATTGGGTAGACCTGTCCTTGCGCCGCGTCACTCCGGCTAGTCTAGCATCAATACAGATGCCGCGCAATGTATGGTGAGTTTCGTTAAGATCGTTCACGATAAGGCACAAATCAAGAGCAAAACAAGGGTTAGAGGTGAACGATGAGCCTTTCTCATGATGTACAGGCGGCGCTGCCGCCCAATTTTGAACCAGAGAGCCTTGCGTGGCGGCAGATGATGGAAGATCGTCTGCGTGCCGAAGATGGCTGGCTGACGGTGGTCGGTCTTCACTGGCTCAGTGAAGGATCCAACGCGATTGGCAGCGACCCCACCTGTGCTGTGCCGCTCCCCGCCAAGTCTACCTCATCCCACTTAGGATGGCTTACCCTTCAGGCTGGTCAGGTAACGCTCACCGTCACCGGCGATGATCTTGTGCAAATCGATCAGCAGCCCGCCAGAAACGCCCTGCTCCGCGATGATCATGCCGAGGGTGGGGCAACCCTCGTCAACGTGGGTGATCTCACTTTTTTTGTGATCAAACGGGGCGATCAGTATGCGATTCGCGTCCGCCAGCGCAGCAGCCCCGCACGCCAAATGTTTAGCGGACGGCATTGGTTCCCGCTTGATCCCGCCTATTATGTCCTTGGGCGTTACGTTCCCCACCCCACACCTCGTACTGTCACTGTGATGAATTCGGTGGGCAGCCTCGTCCCCATGGAGAACCCCGGCTGGGTGACCTTCCGCCTTGCCGAACATGATACCCGCCTAGAAGCATTTGATGCCGGAGAGGATACCTTGTGGTTTATCTTTAAAGATGCCACCAATGAAGCACTCACCTACAAAGCCGGACGTTTTCTTTACGCCACACGGGATGCGCAAGGTGGTGTCCTTCTTGATTTCAACCGCGCATATCACCCACCCTGCGCCTTCACCCCCTTTGCCACCTGCCCCTTGCCCCCCCGTGAGAACACCCTTCCCTTTCCCATTGATGCGGGAGAACGCTTGCCCCTTTAGCCCACGACTAGCCCACGACTAGCCCACGACGATTTCTCAGATTTCTCACAAAGGGGCGTCCAATTAGAATCGCAAGGGCGGAAGTTACACCCCCGCCCTTGCGATCCGCTCCGTATTTAAGTATGTGTCCGCTCTAAGTAAGACTCAGCCTGTGTCGGGGCTGCTAGACCACATGGAAGATGGTGAATGTCGTTAGAGGGCATTCCGTTGAATGACATCTCGGTAGTAGAGGGCGCTCCGCTTGGGCGTCCGTTTTTGCGTCGCGTAATCGACATAGACAATGCCGAAGCGCTTAGAATAGCCAAGCGCCCACTCGAAATTATCCAAAAGCGACCAGACGAAATAGCCCGCCAGCGGGACTCCATCCTGAATCGCCCGCGCCGCCGCCGCTAGATGATGGCGCAGGTATGCCTCTCGTTGGGGGTCTTCGACTGCGCCCGTCCCACTGGGCTGATCGTCATAGGCAGCGCCGTTTTCGGTGACAAAGATTTTCTTGGGTTGGTACGCCGCATATTTCTTCAGGCTGTTGTAAAGCCCATCGGGATAGACTTCCCAATCCATCGCCGTATGTTCGCCCGCCCCACGCACATAGCGCACCTTCAAGTGCGAGTCGTGATCGCCCGCGCCAATAATCACGCGGCTGTAATAGTTCACACCGAGGAAGTCCGTTGGGGCGCTGATCGACGCCATATCCCCTTCGTGAATGGTCGGCGCTTGGGTGCCATACCAGTTCATCATATCCACTGGATATGCCCCCGTGAACACGGGATCAGCGAACCAGCGGGTGTAAAACCCATCAAAGCGTGCTGCCGCTTCTTTATCCGCCGCTACCTCACTGGCGGGATCAACCCACGTTGTGTTCAGGACAATGCCCACCCGTGCGCCGGGGACGGCTGCCCGTACCGCCCGCATCCCCTCGCCATGCGCCAAAAGAACATGGTGCGAGGCTTGCAGGGCTGCTTTCCAATCGTGCAGACCGGGGGCATGGTCGCCCGTCCCATAGCCCATCATGGAAATAACCCATGGCTCGTTGATGGTCATCCAGTCCTTAACACGATCTCCCAAGCGCCGCGCCACCGCCTCGGAATAAGCGGCAAAGGCAGTCGGCGCCTCCCGCGAGACCCACCCGCCGCGATCTTGAAGCGCCTGTGGCATGTCCCAATGGTAGAGTGTGGCGTAGGGTTGAATCCCTTTGGCAAGCAGGGTATCCACCAGCCGATCATAGAAATCAAGACCTGCGGGGTTCACTGCCCCCGTCCCATTGGGAACAACCCGCGCCCACGAAATGGAGAACCGGTATGCCCGCAAACAAAGGTCGGTCATCAGCGCAATATCGCTCTCGTAGCGGTGATAATGGTCACAGGCAACGTCGCCGGTATCGCCATTGAACACCTTGCCCGGTGTGCGACAGAAGGTGTCCCAAATGGAGACGCCGCGTCCATCTGTATTGGCTGCCCCCTCAATTTGGAACGCTGCCGTTGCCGCGCCCCAGACAAACCCTTCAGGAAAATGCCCTGTCATGGCTGAATGCCCCCTGTTATCGTTCGTTAGGCGCGGAGAGCAAATCCCCGCGCAGAATGTGCCTTACGAGTTGCTTTTAACGATTCACCTGTCCAACCCTAACGGTTTTTTGGGGAGGGGGTACGTACTACCCCTTGACCGCGCCAGCCGTTAGCCCGCTGATCATGTGCCGCTGCAAGACAAAGAAGATGATCGCTACTGGAATGGTGACAATCACCGACGCTGCCATCATGTAATCAAAACGGTTTGCCTGCTGCCCAATGTAGTTCCGAATACCAAGCGGGATCGTCTGGACATTCATCACCTGAGCGAAGAACAATTCATCCCACGCTGTCAAAAAGACGTAGATTGCCGTTGCCACAATCCCCGGACGGGCAAGCGGCAGCGCCACCATCCAGAACGATTGAAATTGAGATGCCCCGTCAATCTGTGCCGCTTCCTCTAATTCTGTCGGTATCGCCGCGAAAAATCCCCGCACAATCCACAAACTAAGCGGGATGTAGAACGCCACGTAAAGCATGATCAACCCGCCGGGCGTGCCAATGATGGAGATGTTCGTCGTCCGTTTTATGTTGACAAAGGTCAAATAAAGCGGCAGCATCATCAAAATGCCCGGGACAAGCTGCGTCGCAATGACCGCCCCCCCAAACACCGGCGCACCGGGAAATTTGAAGCGTGCTAATGCATAGCCCGCACAGGTTGAGAAAAAGGTGGCGACCACCGTTGCCAGTGTGCTGATGACGATGCTGTTGATAAAGCTCGTCCCAAAATTGACACGATCCCATAAGTCCACATAGTTCCGCCAGCGCAGTTCGCTTGGAAACAGGCGGTTGTTGACGATCTCTTGGTTGCTCTTGAAGGAGGTGATCACCATCCAGAAGATGGGGAACAGAGCAAACATCACGATCAACAACAAGAGAAAATCGCCAAAACGGTTTGACCAGAATTCCTGCCCCATTCGTAGGCGACGTTCCGCCTTCTTGGGTTGGGCGGTGTCTACAGGGAGTGTCGTCCCCAAGAGTGCCTGCGTCATCGTGCGCCTCCTTGTTGGGTGAGTGTCTCACGGAAGGTGCGCATCCATGCCAAGACGAAGATCATCATGACACCCATCATGATCACGGACATGGCTGCACCCAACCCGAAATTGTATTGTTGGAACGATTGCCGCTGAAGGGCGGGCATCAATAGGTCAGCCGATTCGCCGGGGAAACCAGCGCCGTTGCCGAACATCATCGCCACAATGTTGTAGCCGAACGCCGTTCCAATGACGCCCCACAGGAGCATGATTGCCAAGACAGGCTTTAACAAAGGCACGGTGATGAAAAGGAATTTTTGGAAGGTGCTTGCTCCATCCACGTTTGCCGCCTCATAAAGATCCGCCGGGATCACTTGCAAGCCTGCCAGCATCATGACTGTATTGAAAGGCATCGAACGCCACACAGTGGGAACAACCACCGCCCAAAAGGCATTCGGACCAATCAGCCAGAAAGGACGGTTATCCGCCGGAAATAAATGCAAGCCATCAACGAGAATATTGTTGATGATCCCTGTCTCGCGCAGCCACATATTCGCCCACATCATGCCAACAGCGTAGGTGGGGACAATCCATGGCAGTAAAACGAGCGTCCGAACGAGGCGCTGCCCTTTAAAGCGGCGGTTCAACAGCAGCGCGGCGGTCAACCCTATCCCAATGTTGGCGACATTCACAACGTTTGTGTAGATAAAGGTGTTTTTTGCCGCATTCAACAGCACCTGTGCGCCAGCGCTTGTTCGCCCACCAAAAAACTCGCCGTAATTCTCAAGCTCATGATAGGGTGCGCTTAAAAAGAGGCGCATTTTTGCCGCGCCGTTGGCATCCAGCAGAGACAGGTGAATCCCCTGTAAAATAGGCAAAGCGTAAATCAAAAGCATCATGATGAGGGTCGGGGCGATCATGAAGTAGGCAAAGCGATAGCGTCGCACGCGCCCCCAAAAACCAATCTGTTTCACTTTGGGTAAATAGGTAGACCCTGCGAGAGTAGCCATAGCCTGTGCGGTGAACCGCCCTCCTGTGATCGCTGTCTTGCTGTGCTGAATTCACGACGGGGGCGCAAAGCCCTGAGCAACCCTGCGCCCACCCTAGTTGCGATGTTTCCTCCCATCATTCATTCGATGGGAGAAGACAGTGCTTATTACATGGTCTGATCTCAGCCCGATAGGTATCCAGCGGGTGAGTGAACGCCCTCTCCCCTGTGGGAAAGAGGGCGTTGCAGAGATAGCTACTGCGCCAATGCCTTCGTCACTTCTTCAGCGGCGGCGGCAAGGCGTGCCGGGATCATCTTGGCGGCGTCAAACGCGCCATTCACACCCGCCACATCGTCCCACAGTGCGCCGAGGTTGGTCACCATGATGGTTTCAATCGGGCCCCACGCGGCGATTGCCGGGTAGCTCTTACCATTTTCTACCGCGCTGATGAAAACCGAGTAGTCCTTATCGCCAGCGAATTCGGCAAGGGCAAGGGTCGATTTCGCCGTCGGCAGCATACCGATGGTCTGTGTATAGCGTGCTTGGCTGCTATCGCTGACGAGGAACTGCGCCAACTTCACAGCGCCTTCCAGATTTGCACTGGACTTGAACACACCGAGGTTCGAGCCACCAACGAAGGTGTAACGTCCAGCGGGACCGGCGGGGATTTCCGCAACGGCATACGCCTCGGGCCACAAGTTGCCTTCTTTGGAGGGGTCGGACCAGCCGTTCTTATCAATCGAGGTACGGCTGTTCGGAACGTTCCACGGACCGCTGACGATCATCGCCGCCTTGCCGCTGCTCAACAACCCGTCCACCTGGGCGCTGTTCAGTTCAAGCGTGTCGGGGGGGGTGAAGCCGCTGGTGAACAAGCTGGCATAGAACGCCACGCCTTCCACAGACTTTTCGTCATTGAAGGTGGCTGTCTTGAGATCAGCCGAGATCAAGTCGCCGCCAGCGCTCCACACCCAGGGGGCGAAGTTGTGCAGCACGTTCCAGTCATTCTTGCCAGGGAAGGCAATGGGGTAGATGGGGAATTCTTTCCCCTCGGCATCCTTGCCCATCAGCTTTGCATCTTTGATGGTCTGAAGCGTCTTGGTGAAACTGTCCCAATCGGCAAATGCCGTCGCCGGATCAATGCCCAATTCGGCAAAAATGTCAGCGCGGTAGTTGATCGCCCGCACATCGGTGAACCATGGCAGCGAAACCACTGCGCCATCGGTCGTATCAGCACGGACAACCGTGTTCAACGAGGCGGCGGTGAAGTTATCCTTGCCGCCGATTGCCGCAATTTCTTCATCGGTGAAGTGGTGCAGCGCGTCCATCGCGTCAATCGCGCCAACCCATGTTGTCCCCAGTTGGGTCACATCGGGACCTTCACCGGACACGGCGGCGTTCGTGATGCGCGTCCACGCCGAACCCCAGTCAAGGATTTCATACTCAACCTTATAGCCTGGGTTTGCGGCTTCAAAGGCGGCGATTTCGGCAGAGACAGCGCCCGCCGGGTCGGGACCATTGGGCATGATCCACAATTTCAAGGTGACTTCTTGGGCGCGGGCGGTAAAGAATGGGAGCGCTCCCAATACCAGCGCCAAAACAAGCAACGAACGGAAAAACTTCTTCGACATGATGATTCTCCTCAATCCTGCGTCAGTCTGTAACCTATGATCTGAAAAGCCAGATCGATGTCAGCAAAAATCGGTTGCGTAGTCCAAGACCTGTCAATGCCGCCTCATCACCCCCTTTAAAAAAATGGTTTAGTGTTTTGCTGTGCGGCGTTTCCCGCATGAATCACGAACAATCAGTTCGGTAGAAAGTATGTCGTGGTGGCGCTCTGCCCGCCCCGTCTCAATTTGCTCAATGAGCATTCGCGTAGCGCTCTCCCCCTTTTGGCGGATTGGCTGCCGGATGGTCGTCAGCATGGGTTTGAGTTGTGTTGCCGTTGGCAGATCGTCAAAGCCAACAACGGCGATTTCTTCGGGAATATTCACACCCGCTTCTTCAAAGGCTTCGTAAGCACCAAGTGCCATAATGTCGCTGCAAGAAACAAGCGCATCCATCCGATCTCGCACCCCCGGACGGCGCAAGAGGTGGCGGGTTGCCTCCCGTGCGCGGGTCCGGCTAAACTCACCATACGCCACCAGATCGGGGTCGTAGGGCAAGCCATGCTCTTTGAGCGCCTCGAAGAACCCAACAAGGCGTTCTTTGCCGTCCATGTTGTCCATCGCCCCGGCAAGGACACCAATCCGCCGCCGCCCACGTTTTACCAGATGGGCGACCACTTTGTGCATCGCCACGCCGTTATCTATCGTCACGTAGTTGATGCGGTCTTCATAGGCAATGGGGCGTTCGACCATCGCTAAGGGGGTGTTCGTATCCAAGAGTTGTTGAATGAGGTGTGTATCGGTTGTCGCTGAGGCGATCAACACGCCATCCATCAACCGATTTTGGAGGATGCGCCGGTAGAAAATCCCCTCATCCTCGCCACCGTGACGCACCCACAGCAGCATCCCATAATCTTGCTTATGAGCGGTGCTGTTCACCCCATCCAACAAGGCAGGGAAGTAGTAAGGATCGTTGAAGAACTGCTGAAAGGTGTGGGGGAATACAACGCCGATCACATTCGTGCGTTTGGTGACCATGATCCGCGCTGCGGGATTTGGAGTATACCGTTCGCGCTCAATAATCATGAGGACATGGGCGCGGGTTTTCTCGTTCACGTTCGGGTCATTATTCACGACACGCGATACCGTAGATCGGGAAACGCCCGCTTTTTCCGCTATATCCTCTAGATTAAGCCGCTTTCGCCCGTTCATGAAGAAAACCTTACACAAAAAAATTAGAAAAACCCGCTCCATTGAAAATTGGGAGCGTTCCCAAAACATTGGACACAGTATAGAACGGATTTTAAGTGCATGTCAAGACCCCAAACTAAATTCGTTAGGCAGTTTGTACAAACTACGTGAAAGAAAGATGAGGCATGTCATTTGCGGGGCGTGTATGTGTTCTCACTGATAGGTATTACGGTGGCAAAAAATGCTAAATGAGCGCATGAATACAGCAGCACGTGCCTTGGAGACGCTTCACACCCTAAAGCATTTGACGATACGCATCTGCTTGTCCCGGATGGGCATGTTGCGTGACTGGAATATCCCCATCGTTAAATGGATCAGATTTCGTTAAGCAGCACCCACATTCATTCGGAATGTGTTGCATCAAATACTTAGGCAAGCTAGGATATATAGTGAATAGTGTAAATTAATGTTAGGGCTGTATCCATTGCCATTGTCGCAGTCTGTATCTTTGTGAAGTACTTTCCGCAGCACTCCAACGGGGTAGTATGAGGGGGAGTCCTCTCAGAAACAGTACTTCCCCTTCTCCCAATGGGAGAAGGGGGCTAGAGGGACGAGGGCTGCGGCGTTCTAGGGGACTCTGCACCATTGGCTATATAGTTGGGATGACGATTGTTTCATTCTGTTCTCCAAGCACTTTTGTGCCAGCAACTGAACCTTAGGGAAGGCCAATCTGTGGAGTGGCTGGCTTGGATTCCAGAGTAGTATTGTCTTTGAAGTCACCGCGAACGGCTTACTTGTACAGAGCGCACTTGCCAGTTTTACATGGATGGGTACAGCGGATACGGTGGTATATGTGCGGGGATGAACGCATAGCTAAGAAGTATAGGGATCAAGAGACCTTTCTTGATGGTATATAAAATAGCCTCTGTCGACACTTCAAATCGCAGAAGCCAGTATATTATCGCCCACTCAATAAATACCACCCCATTTTTAAGAATTGGAAATCGGTAGTTAAGGAAAGGATGGACAGATGCCTCATGATCTTGCCCTGTTTGCCACAATTACGATGGCTGTACTTACCGCCTTTATTGGTGGATATGTCGCGAGAAGACTTGGTCTGCCTGCCCTAGTAGGGTATCTCGTGGCAGGATTGATCATTGGACCCTTTACTCCAGGCTTTGTTGGAGATGCCAGCGCCATCAGCCAGCTGGCTGAAATGGGTGTCATCTTTATGATGTTTGGGGTTGGTCTTCATTTTTCGCTGAAAGATTTATGGAGTGTGCGACACATTGCCATTCCGGGAGCTGTGTTACAAACGCTGGCATCCACATTCCTTGGCGTTATCCTTACCCAACTTTGGGGATGGTCGATGAACGCCAGCCTTGTTCTTGGATTATCCATCTCGATTGCTAGCACCGTTGTCCTTTTACGAGGATTAGCCGATAGCGGCTTGCTAAATACATCTCATGGTAAAGTAGCCATTGGGTGGCTTGTGTTTGAAGATTTGGCAACAGTTGCTATCTTGGTACTCATGCCTGCCTTGCTAGGTAGCACAGATAACGTGCTAGCAAGCGTTGGACTGGTCATTCTCAAAACAGGTTTATTTATTGTGATCATGCTTTTTGCCGGGGCACGCTTTATGCCATGGATACTTACACGTATTGCCCATACACGGTCTCGTGAATTGTTCATCCTTGCCGTCGTAGCGCTCGCACTTGGAACAGCATTTGCCGCAGCCGAACTTTTCGGTGTGTCACTAGCACTGGGCGCTTTTTTGGCAGGGGTGGTCGTTAGCGAATCAAAGACTAGCCATCAGGTAGGTGCGGAGATAATCCCTTTCCGCGACGTTTTTACTGTCCTTTTCTTTGTTTCGGTTGGAATGCTGGTTAATCCGACATCAGTTGTCGCAAACATTGGACCAATTCTTACTCTCACCATCTTAATTGTTGTTGGCAAAGGAATTGTGACCCTCCTTCTGAGTTTTATTCTGCCTGCTTCGGGGCGCACCTTAATTGTGGTAGCAGCGGGATTGAGTCAAATTGGTGAATTTTCATTTATTGTGGGGCAAACTGGCGTTTCGCTTGGTATTCTAACCCGCGATCAGTATGGGTTCATCTTGGCTGGCGCGCTGCTTTCCATTGTCGTTAACCCGCTCATGTTTCGGGCTATTCCAACGATTGAACGCATCCTTCAGCAGATACCAATTCTTTGGAATCGGATGGAAAAAGGTGGACCTACCCCCCTTTTAGGGCATAAAGGCTTAACCGGACATGTTGTGATTGTCGGGTATGGTCGTGTTGGTACGCATATTGGCCGCGTGCTTGAGCATCTGAAATTACCCTACCTAGTGGTTGAACAGGATGTTGAACATGCAGAAAAGATGCAGCAGGCAGGCATTCAGATCCTCTTTGGCGATGCCGCCAACTCGGAAGTCATTACCCATGCCGGGTTGGATCACGCCAGTGCATTAATCGTTACTGTTCCAGATGAGGCCGCCGCAGAACTTGTTGTCGCCGCTGCTCATGCTATGGCTCCTACACTGCCAATTATTGCTAGAGCAGGGACAGAATCAGGTATTGAACGGCTATCAAAGCACGGGGCACGTCATGTGATTCATCCTGAGCTTGAAGGCGGGTTGGAGATTGTACGTCACACCTTGATGATCTTGGATTATCCAATGACTCAAATTCAACATTACGTTGATGCTGTCCGTCAGGATGCCTATAAAGCTATACGCCCAGATCACGAAAGCCATCCTGTCCTTGATCAGCTTATCTCAGCTGTAAGAGGAGTGGAAATTGACTGGCAAATTGTGTCAGCCAATAGCCCGATTCTTGGTAAAAACCTGGCGGAAACTAACCTGCGAGCGAATGTTGGCGCGTCAGTGATTGCACTAATACGAGATAAGAAGGTACTGCCGAATCCAAAATCCAACATGGTATTTATGCAAGGCGATATGGTAGGCTTCATTGGAACTGCTGAAGAACTGGTCTCGGCAGCAAAAATCATCAATCCGCCTGTCGAAGATCAGTAACTAGGACTCTGTCGCACCGCATAAAACTCTGCCCGCTGCTTTAGCAGCGGGCTTATGTAACTGTGGTCTTACTTAGCGCAGATATGTCTTTACCGCCTCGTGTTGTGCCGCTGTGATCAGCCCCTCCCCCGCTAAAATCGCCGTCAGGTGGGAAAGGGTGATCAGGCTGTGGAGGGTATAGCCCGCCTTTGCCAGCGTTTCTCGTGCGCCGCCCTCCCGATCCAACACGACAATAATATCCCTGACGGTCAGCCCTGCCGTAGTCAACTTCTCAATCGCCTCAAATTTGCTCTCCCCCGTCGTGGCGAGATCGTCAACAACAAGCGCCCTATCGCCCGCTTTGAAAACCCCCTCCACCACAGCCTTTGTCCCGTAGTCTTTTGCCTCGCGGCGCGGGTAGATGAGCGATGCGCCGATGGTGTAAGCCAACACAGCCCCAATGGGTAACGCGGCGTAAGGAAGGGCGGCAAGGTGATCATAGGGGAGCGCTGCCCGCCTCACCAGCGCGGCAAGGGCTGTCACCACCTCATGCATGGCGGGGGGCGAACTAATCAGGCGGCGTAAGTCCATGTAGATGGGGGATTCCGCGCCAGATTTTAAGGTGAACGTCCCAAACTTTACACAGCCTGTGGTGTAAAGCGCCAGCGCCAAACGCCGCTCAGCAGCGGCAAGCGTGTTACTGCCTTGTACGGGCTGAACGGCGCGGATCGCATCCCGCAGACGGAGCGCTTCGGCGCGGGGATCGTCCGCTTCGGCAATCGAACGCGAGGCAGTGATGAGGACACCCATTCCGTCTGGTCGGCGCGTCGCCCGCAGTGTGGCGCTCAGGTCGCCACCTTGCGCCCCCACCCCAGGGACAAGATACCACGCCTCAGCGTTCACCTGCCGCACCCTTGCTGCGGAGTGGGGGTCGGTTGCCCCGACGACCAACCCCACCTGTCCGGGGTGATCCTCTCCCATAGCGCCCATCGTTTCCGCAATATGCTGATAGAGCGGGGCAGCGCCAATCTCGCGGTGTTGAAAATCAGCGGCGCCGGGGTTGGAGGTGAGCGCAAGGACGAACACACCTCGTCTGGGACGATTTAAGAAGGGTGTGATCGATTCCTTTCCCAAATAGGGATTCACCGTCAGTGCATCAGCATCAAGGTAATCAAAGGCGGCACGGGCATAGGCATCCGCTGTGCTGGCTATATCGCCCCGTTTCGCATCAAGGATGACCAACGCCCCCGGCGCCGCCGTCCGAATGCGGGCGATCAGCGCCCGAAGTGCCTCAATGCCCATGCTTCCCAGTGCCTCGAAAAAAGCGCTGTTTGGTTTATAGGCAAGGGCGAGATCGGCAGTCTGGTCGACAATTTCACTGCAAAAGGCGAGTGCCCCCGATGCATCCTGACGATTCACCTTCTGTTTAAGCAGAGCAGGATGAGGATCAAGCCCCACGCACAGCAAGCTGTCGATCTGCTGAGCGCGGGCATCTAGGCGGTCAAAAAGAGAGGGCATCCGGTTACGCCTTCCCCAAGACAAGGGCGAGGATCGCCATCCGCACGTACAGACCGTACTCCATCTGGCGGAAGTAGGCGGCGCGGGGGTCATCGTCCACCTCCATGGTGATTTCGCCCACGCGGGGGAGCGGGTGCATGAGCGCCATATCCGGTTTTGCCTCGCCCATAATCGCCGGCGTAATGGCATAACTTCCGGCAAGGCGTTCATACTCGGCGGGGTCGCTGAAGCGCTCTTTTTGGATGCGTGTGACGTAGAGAACATCGGTCTGCCCCAATACATCGTGCAGATTGCGGTGTTCGTACTGGGTGATACCCTTCTCCCGCAGTTGGGCAACAAGTTCAGGGGGCATTGCCAAGCCCCCTGGCGAGACGTAATGGATGGTCACGTTGAACAGGCTGAGCAGCTTGGCAAGCGAGTGAACCGTCCGCCCATATTTCAGGTCGCCAAGCATGGTTACCGTCAGCCCGTCAATGCTGCCCCGCTCTTGGAGAATGGTGAATAGGTCAAGCAGGGCTTGGGTGGGGTGTTCGCCAATGCCATCTCCGGCGTTGATCACCGGTTTGCGAGCATATTTTGCCGCTAACGCCGCTGAGCCAACCTCTGGATGGCGGAGGACGATCACATCGGCATAGGATTCCAGTGTACGGATGGTATCCGGCAGCGATTCGCCTTTGGAGACACTGGAATACCGCACCTCGCTGATCGGGATCACCGTCCCGCCGAGGCGGTGAATGGCGGCGATGAATGACGACGAGGTGCGCGTGGACGGCTCATAAAAGAGCGTTGCCAAGACATGCCCCTTTAGCAAATCCATGATTCCAATGCGGCGGACAATCAGCCGAAATTCCTCGGCAACATCAAAGATGTAGGCGAGGTCGTCAAGCGAAAATTGGGAGACAGAGAGAATATGTTGCCCCTTAAAATGCCCGCTGTGATGGGTGGCAAAGGGGAGGCGTGCCGATTGGACGTTGATCAGGTTAGAGGCGAAGGTCATCTGGGGTCTTTCTTTTTTGCTATTGCCGTACTCTCACTGGTTGGGGTGCAACCAGCCTCCTTACAAGAAGGGTGAGCGTCGTTCGTTTACACCCTTGATCACCACCACCTAGCCCATCAGTAAGTATATCGTGATAAGCGAGGCTACCAACCATTAAGGAGTCAAATTCCTTGAAAAATGCTGTAGGTGGCAAATTGGGGGAATTATACGCGGAGAGTCGTTCAATTTCGAGGGGTGCGCTGTAGCTGATGTTTTTCACGCAACGAGTTATGATTACCATCCGTCCCTATACTCAGTCCTGCAGAAAGTATACACATGACCTTCTTGCAAGCTATTCTCCTTTTCCTTGCGGCAGTCATTGCCGGAGGGATGAACTCCATCGCCGGAGGGGGGAGTTTCCTTCTTTTTCCAACCATTCGTTTTTTGGGGGGGACTATCCCCTCGCTCAATGCGAATGCCACGAATACTGTTGCCCTGTGGCCCGGCTCGATGGTGAGCATTGCTCCTTACCGCAAGGAACTTGCCAAACAAGATCGGGGGCGCGTCCTCGGCTTGATGGCGGTCAGCTTGATTGGCGGCATTCTAGGGGCGATTTTGCTGCGGGCAACGCCGGCGACAATCTTTGATAAGATTTTGCCCTTCTTGCTGCTGGTGGCAACGCTTCTGTTCACCTTCAGCAAACGGATCACTCAGTTTGTAAATCGGCTGTTCAAGCGCCCGCTGATCGGGGAGGATAACCGCCCCTCGCCCGCTGCCATTGTGATCCAACTGGTAATCGCCACCTATGGCGGCTATTTCGGCGGCGGAATTGGTGTTCTCATGCTTACGCTGCTCTCGCTGATGGGCATGACGAACATCCATAGCATGAACGCCCTGAAGGTGCTGCTGGCGAGTTTGATCAATGGCGTGGCGGTGGTTATTTTTGTCCTCTCTGGCTTGGTCTATTGGGATATTGCCCTGATCACCATCGCCGGGGCAGTTCTCGGCGGCTATGGCGGCGCATCGCTGGCGCTGCGTCTCGATCCACAGATCGCCCGCCGGATTGTGATCGCCATCGCCTTTTTCGTCACGATCCTCTTTTTCATTCGCACCTACGCCGCGTGAGTCGCCTGCGGGTCTGGTCGCCATTGGCGGTGATTCTCCTCGCCGCGCTGCTGCTGCGGATGGGCTTTGTTCCCGACAGCGGACATGAGAGCGATCTCAGTTGGTACAGTCGGCGGGCATGGAGCATGAAGCAGTTCGGCTTTTTCAGCGTCTACCGCCAGCATCCTACCGACGCGCCGCCACTCTACATCACCGTCTTGGGGGTCATTGGCGCGATTCATTCGTGGGGAGAAACGCCCTTCCTCGCTGATAATCCGGCGCTGATTCCGATCTTCAAAATCGTCCCTATTGGGGCGGAACTTGGAATTATTGCCCTTGCTTATGCTTGGCTGCGACGGCGGGCGGTGTGGCGGTGGGCTGTTCCCTCAGTGATCGCCCTCTGCCCACCACTCATCCTCAATACAGCGCTCTGGGGACAGGTCGATTCGCTTTACGTCCTTATTGTGGTTGCCGCCCTATTCGCGCTTCACCATGATAAACGCTGGTGGGTGTGGGGACTGTTCGGCGTGGCGCTCACTGCCAAAATACAAAGCGTGATCCTTTTGCCGCTGCTCGTCGTCGTTTGCTTTCGCCGTTATGGTTGGCGAAATGCCCTCGGCGGGGTGATTATTGCCGTGCTCATCGTGGCGGCGGCGGTGTTTCCTTTTGCGATGGGCAGCGGTTTTGACGAAGCGCTCCATCCTTACTTCGGCGCGGTAGGGAAATATCCCGTGATCACCGTGAATGCCTTCAATCTATGGTATGTCGTCACCCCCCATAAATTTGCCCTGCCCTTCCCCTATGATTACACGCTTGATTCACAGCCTCTCAGTGCCTCCCTTCCGCTGAGCATGAATCAGGCGGGACTTGCTGCTTTGGGCGTCTGCACGCTCTTAATCCTGTGTGCCGTATGGCGGGGCGCGAAAAGAACAGACCCCGCTGAACGACGGGAATTCGTCTGGGCGGCGGCGCTCTACATGGTTTTTTTCACCCTTCCTACGCAAATCCATGAGCGCTATTTATATCCGGGTGTTGTCCTCAGCATAGTTGCCCTCGTGCAGGAACGGCGACTCATCTTCGTGGCAATAGGGAGTATCTATACCTTCACCTACAACCTTGTGATTGTCCTCGGCGTGCCGCTGCTTACGGCGGCGCTCTGGATACCGCAGGCGTCGGCTGCTATCGCTGCCCTTAACCTTTGCCTTCTGGTCGAAATGATGGGCATCGCCGTGTTTCCGCTGGCTGTGCCTCCTCGCCGCTCTCGGCTGCATCGGGCGGCGATCCCTATTGGACAAGGGATGATCACGGTAAACCGCTTCGGAATCCTGCTCCTGCTTAGTGTTTTGGCGGGGCAAATTCTCTACCGTCTGCGTTACCCCCCGCTCTATTGGTGATAGTAGTCCACTACACAGCTAAGTAGAGATAGACTGACCCAACAACCCCACCCCCCTCCCCGTAAACGGCTGAGGGAGCAGCAGCTAGAAAAAAGGGCAGGAGAGGAGAAAGGCTTGCCTGCCCAAACGAACTAGGGTGTGTTGACATTTTGGTTCAGAATCCCTATCTACCCCCTTTCCCCGCACGCGGAGAAAGGGGGAGAGCTTCCCTCTTTTTGTTTACGGGGTGGGGATTAGCGTTTCCAAGCCCTGAAAGGGTGGCTACTCCTAGCCCGCTGCTTTAGCGGCGGGCGCTTACGGGCGGCGCTGGGCGCAAGGCATGGCGCCCCTACGGGAATTACACTATCAACAGAACCTACAGCATTTTTCAAGGAGATTGACCCCTTCGTGGTTGACAGCCCCGCTTATCACAATATACTTACCGATGGGCTAGGCGGTGGTGATCTAAGGGGTAAACGAACGACGCCCGCTCTTCTTGTAAGAAGGCTGGTTGCAGTCCAACCAGTGAGGGTACTGCAATAGAACGCGGAAGCCCTCATCCCCCCTTGCCCCCTTCTCCCAATGGGAGAAGGGAGTAGTCACTTTTTGAGGGGGCTTCCCCCTTAATCTGCCTCTTTGGGGCGCTCTGAGAAACACCTCGCTTGGGATACGTGGTGACAGACACGATGAATACCCTCTAACCTTTATTTGCACCATTGGTTAATATTTGTTGATGGTCAGCCTTTTGAGAACTATCAAGCTGGAAATCTGACGGCGCAGAGTGAACACGCATTGGACAGCGATGGAAGGTATAAGCGATGGAAAATGATTTTGATCGAGTCATTGAAAAATTTAACATGCTTCGCCAAATCAATAAGGTCGAGTTTCAGCCGGTATCAGAAGAAATCGTAACAGGTTTCGAGAATCGCTGGAATATTATCCTGCCAGAGAACTATCGTCGGCTCTTGCTCAGCGTGGGGTATGTCAAGCTGCTAAATGATGGTTATTCGCTTCTGCTCTCGCTCGATGAGGTAGTTGAAGACGCGGTTAGTTACTTTTCTGATACTCCTATTCCCAATGATCTGTTTTCTGCGCCATTTCCATTTACGACGGCTTGGCTTGGCAAAGATAAATTTGACGACGAAGCCGACTATCTGGAACAGGTGCGCCAGAAAATAGGGACAGTTCGCGGGGCACTGACACTGTGTTCGGGCGGTTGTACGACTCGTTACATCCTAGTCGTATCCGGCACTGAACGCGGTAATGTCTGGTGGGATGATCGGTGGGACTGTTTTTCAGTTGCACCAGAGCCATTTACCCCACAGGGGAGTGATGAACATGATCGTGCTATCCCCATCGAACCGGGCAACCGTGTGACATTCTACCAGTGGATTGAAGGATATGTTGATCACTGGTTGGCTTCATAGTTTATGATTGAGCCAATAGAGGATGATTCGGGCATGAAGCTGGAAAATGTAAAGGTCGTTGGCGGCGAACTCAACTCGATTACGCAGGAAGTGGTGTCGGACGTTGGGGCAACACTCAATATCACTTTCCCAGTTGGCTATCGTGAATTTATCACGACATTGGGGTAGCGAAACAGAAGGGCAATGAACAAACGCATCCGACAGCGCATAGGGCGGCGATCTCGTTTGTATAATCTTAGACCGCCACTAATATTACCCCCCCCCGTACAGTGTCAAGGGACGCGCTGTACGAATCCCCTACGGATGGACTACTCCCACGTGACCCCGCAGACGAAGACCAACTCGCCATCAACCCACATCCATTCGCCGCCGCCACCATCGGGGCAAAGGGGATCACCACCACCGCCGAAGGGTGGCGTGGGAGTCCGTGTGGGAGTAGCCGTTGCTGTTTTCGATGGGCTTGGCGTTGGGGTTGCTGTGGGGGCGAGGGCGGTTTGTGTCTTGAAGTAATCTTGTGTTTCTTTGGCATCGTTAGTAAGCCAAGAATGAACATAATCCCAATAACGAGTTTTTTGAAAATGCTCGGCGGTCAGATGCTGACCTAACGTAAAGGTATTTGAGGGACGGGCTGTAGGGATGGGCGTCCCTACAGTAGCGTAAATTATGGTCATCGTCAGCCGTGAATTAGCACGTAACGTAGCCACCCATAGATCGGTGGCTTGTTGTGCAGGGGCAAGATAGGCTGGCGGGGCAATGCGCTGTCCATTGACAAAAATCACCACTATACCAATCACGGTGAGGAGCATCATCGTGAGCCCAAAGCCTGACCTAAGGCGTCGTTTCATCGAAAGTACCTTTCGCGTCGCTGGTTATG
This sequence comes from Anaerolineales bacterium, assembly GCA_015075625.1. Classification (NCBI taxonomy): domain Bacteria; kingdom Bacillati; phylum Chloroflexota; class Anaerolineae; order Anaerolineales; species Anaerolineales bacterium. The sequence goes on from JABTTZ010000001.1 coordinate 459,299, forward strand.
GACACACGCCCAACGGAGACGTCGGCACGGGCGTGGGCGTGGACTGCGCCTGCACCGGCACGTACCACGTCGGGGGGACACCGAGGAACGCCATCCCCGGATGGGCATCGCGCCCCGACCCATCGGCGCGGATGAGGATCACCGTGCGGGCATCGTTCGTCGTCTATGGATGGACTACTCCCAACTCACCCCGCAGACGAAGATCAACTCCCCATCGACCCACATCCATTCGCCGCCACCGCCGGGGCAGACGGGAGGAAAGCCAGTAGGGTAGGGGATAATTGCGGGGAAGGGCGTTGCCGTCGGGGTGGGAGTCCATGTGGGAGTTGCCGTTGGGGTTTTCGATGGGCTTGGCGTTGGGGTTGCTGTGGGTGCGAGGGCGGTGAGAGTTTCACCATACATTTGCGTCACCCAAGCATCATTCGTAAGTCGTGATTGAGTGGCAGACCAATAACCAGTTTTCTGGAAATGATCGGCGGTGAGATGATCGCCCAAAGTGAACGTTTCGGTAGGAGGTGCGGGCGGGGGTGGAGTACCCATCGTTGCATAATAAACCGTCACGGTGAGTAATATTAAGGAATGCGTAGCGTCAAGATCAATAGAGGCTTGTGCTGGCGCACCAAACGCTCTCAGAGGCAATTTGGGAATGTCCATATTGCTGATTAATATTCCTAAGCAAACCAAAGAACCACAGCAAACCAGAAGGTTGTCGCAAATTTTGATTTCATGATACTTGGAGATTTTCCCTATTTGTCATTGACATTCGTCTGGTAGTGGTGGCGGCGCATTTTGTCCCACCTGGATATCAATGGTGAACGTTTCCGTTATTGGGTCATATCCAATTACTTTCACCTGAATATCTGTCTTCTCATCAATAAACATCTGATTTGTAAGCCAAATTGCTCCCAAATCGTTTGGGTTTTCCGTTGATCCTTTCCCTAAATTGCAGACATACCTCACTTCATAACCTGCCATTGCACGCCGTTTATCAATATCAACGACAACTGCAACTCCACTTGCATCCTCAATGCGGTGTATCAAAATCACGGGTCTATCGATCAGTATGGGCAGTCCTTTATCATAAAGATTCCCCAGTTTTCTCGCCTCTATCGTATAAAACGATCGGTTATCATGCTCGAAACGTGGGGTATATCAATTCGTATCATATATTTTTCGTTCGCACTCTGATTAATAGGAGCGCTATCTAGCACCTTAAGCTTGATAATGCGTGCCGATGGACTGCCAACTTCCTCAACGTGTCGGTTGAAACCAACCTGATCTGTACCGATGAAAAGCTATCGCATTATTCGGTATACAGAACAACTCACCAGTAGTATCCCATTGCCCGCATGTTTTTTGGACAGGCGATGGGGTACCTGTAGTTGTGGCTGGTAACGTTGGGTAAATAGAATAATTGCCCAGTGCATCGCTCATCACGTCCCATGACGATCCATAGACATCCCCTGGGACATAGTAAGGCGAATAGGAGTGAAGTAACCCAAGAATATGTCCGATCTCGTGGGCAACTGTTGCCTGAAGAGAGGGGATATTGATCATCGACTGAACATTCCCCACAAAGATAGGGTCTATCGCGTAAAGCGAGCCATCGATATAGATTTGGGGCATTATTCCCAGAGACGGCGTAAACGCGGCTGCCCTATTCCATAAGAAGTAGTCAAAAAAGAGGATCACAATGCCGTTATTGGATCGCATAAATGGATTTAGATCGACCCCATCTTGTATAGCCTGAGTCAGACAGTCTGTAGCGACTAAAGGGTACTCTAAGGAATCTTCATAGCTGGTATAGTCCATCGTCAACCAAGAAGAGTGAAACGCTACCATGTTGAGCGTTATTTTCCCTTGAGATTGCGCCGACCAGAAATCGACAACACTAGGAAACACCCTCTTGGCGAGTTCAAGGCTGACAAGGTAGGGGACGCTGTAAGGAACGGGCGGCGTTGGCAGTGGGTTGACAGGGTCCGGTGTGTATTGGCAAAATACGGTGAGGATGTTCAGCGTTTTCGCTGTCGCTATTTTGGTAGGTAGCCAAGTAGGTGTTAGTGTCGGCACGGGAGTCGGCGTTGCTTGCGCCTGCGCCGGCACATACCACGTCGGGGGACACCGAGGAACGCCATCCCCGGATGGGCATCGCGCCCCGACCCATCGGCACGGACGATAATCACCGTGCGGGCATCGTTCGTCGTCTATGGATAGACTACTCCCACGTGACCCCGCAGACGAAGACCAACTCGCCATCGACCCACATCCACTCGCCGCCACCGCCGGGGCAAAGGGGATCACCACCACCGCCGAAGGGTGGCGTGGGAGTCCGCGTAGGGGTTGAGGTGGGAGTAGCCGTTGCGGTTTTCGATGGGCTTGGCGTTGGGGTTGCTGTGAGGGCGAGGGCGGTGAGGGTATTGAAGTACCGTTGTGTCTGTCTGGCATCGTTAGTTAACCAGGAGCGAATCATAAAAGCCTCGGCAGTTTGTTGAAAGTGCCAAGCAGTGGCGTGATCGGCTGCGCTAAACGTTCTAGAGGGGAAGGGCTGTAGGCGGCATCGTTCCAACAGTCGCATAGTAAATGGTCACTTGAAGCCAAATTGCCTCGTCGGTTAACGTTCCATCAACCTGATTATTGGATAAGAACTTAGATGAGTTGATGTTGTTATAGCCAAGAATCGCCATAATCAGCATCAATAGGGATAGCATAGAAATCAAAATGGTTGGTCTGGATTTGGTTCTCATCTTACGCTTTTTCTCTCCTATGGACAATCATTAGGAGAGGGGAATGGTAGGTTCTGCCCAAGTGACACATCTATATTGAATGTTTGCGTCATAGAGTTATAGTCATTTACCCTAATCTGGATATTTGATAAATAATCAACAAACTCATCATTAGGTACCCAAATTGCTCCAGAGTCATTTGCGTTTAGGTGTGTGTCTTTACCGTTGTTACAGAGGTATCCTGTTCGATATTGCGAACCAATGGTTCGTCGATCAATATCGATTATTCGGGCAAGGAAGCCATACATGCTGTAAGACAAATCATCGGGATTAACGCGATGAATGAGGACAAACGGTGTATCCACAGGTGCAACCACAGGAAGTCCGTCGTCGTAATCCTTCCCTTTTCTTCTGGCTTCAACCGTATAAAACTCGCGTGTTCCCAGTATATCGACGCGGATCACACGTCTTTCGTTGGCAGCTATAGGTAAGGAACTATCCAAAATTTTCAAATCAAGGTTAACCATGCTCGGTGCGTTGACAATTTCTATGTGTGAAGGCAAAAACCATTTGAAAATCAAACCATGCAGCGCCGATGCATTATTGGGTATACAGTAGGTGTGTCCCGTCTGGTGATCCCACTGTCCACAGGGAACAAAGGTGGGTATTGCCGTACTCGATGGTGCAGGGGTAGGGTAAATCATGTAACTTCCCGTATCACTACTCATGACATCCCATGCCGATCCATAGGAATGACCGGGTTCAGGTGTGTAATAAGGGGAGACCGTATGATAGAGACCTAAGGTATGACCCATTTCATGGGCAATTCCACTTTGGATGGAAGGCTGAGGAGAAATGGCGCGATCCACGTAAGCAATAAGCATAGGAGCAACGTCATAAAGGGTATTGCCAAGCCTTATGGGAGGGGCATATTTGAGAAACGTTGCTCCAACACCTGTGAAATCACCCACTAAAAGATGGTTAAATATCATAATAACTGTTCCGTTGTTGCTCCTTGAGTAATTGGTAAAGTTTACCCCTTCCGAAAAAGCACGATCTGCGCAGCGTTGAAATAGGAAAAGTGAATCCGTCCTCACCAAATTGGCATAGGTATCGTACATGTCTAGCCAATATGGGTGAGAAGTAACCTGTTGAAAGGTGGCACTACCGCGTGATTGGGTAGACCAAAAATGGGTAACACTTGGGAATGTGGTTGAGTAAATCTGTTGCAGGTACCAGTTGGGATCATCATAAGGAGGCGGGGGAGGGGGTATATCGCTGTATTTGCAGAATAGAACAAGGACATTCATCGCCAACGGCGTTGCCATCGGCACGGGTGTCGGCGTGGACTGCCCCTGCGCCGGCACGTACCACGTCGGGGGGACACCGAGGAACGCCATCCCCGGATGGACATCGCGCCCCGACCCATCGGCACGGACGAGGATCACCGTGCGGATGCTCCGCCACCGTCCGCCCTACTCCCAATTCACCCCGCAGACGAAGATCAACTCCCCATCGACCCACATCCATTCGCCGCCACCACCGGGGCAGGCTGGCTGTCCGCCGCCCGGGGGAGGGAAGATGGGGTGCGGGAGGGCGGTGGGGGTGGGGAGTGGAGGCAAATCGGGGGCGCGAACAACTCGTGGTATCGCTGAATCTGTGCCGTAATATAAAGTCGTTCCCGTCTTGTCCCAATCGGCGGCGTAAATCGGACCCGGCACAATTTGTTCGGCGATCAATGCCCATGTTTGCGTGTCCCATACGCGAATGCGCCCTTCACGGTTGAAGCTGCGCAGCCGTATTCCCGTTGAATCAAACGCCAATGCCAAAACCATTTGGCTGTACTCGGCGTCCATGCCAATCGCAGCAGCCGCAGATAATGTGTGTAAGATAGTGCCAGATTGTGTATTCCACACGACGATCATGCCGTCAAGATGCCCACTTGCAATAAATGGCTGAGTTGAAGACCAATGAAGCCGCATTACTGGTTGTCCACTGGATATGTTCGTGTTCGATAGAACTTCTGTTGATAAAGTTATAGAGTTAACTATCCTGATTTTTCCGACTATATTGCCAAACGCAAATTGAGATTGATCAGGGCTGATTTTTATAGAAGTGGCAGGACCAGGTGAGATTTGAGATGAAAACCCTGAGGCAACTTCCCCAATGATAGTTTCACCACCATCAATCATTTCGGAACCAATAAGCACTTGTGTGTGTTCAGTATTCCATGCCAAGGAATAAATGGTTCCTTCTAGATCAGAAAACACACGGATCGTATTTCCCGTCGTTGCATCAAAAATATAAACTTTTCCATTCTTTGAATTATTTTCGGATGCTCCTAAGGCAATAAAAGCATCGTTATTACTCCATGCTATTTGGGTTACTATTCCAAATAGTCCGGGTATACTATTTATTATTTGAATAGTACTTGTATTGAGTATTTTTACTTCTCCATTATTCGTTGCTATGGCAACAAAACTTCCCGAATTACTAATACTAATCATGACGATTTCATCATTGGCTTGTCCACTCATTTTCATATTAAAATTGAAGGTAAAAATGACAAGCATAATAACAATATTATGCCAAGAAAATTTTATTCCTCTACCATTGTTGATCATGGAAAACACCTTTCATTTGGGCATCCATCCATTGGTATCGAATATCACCGGGGCGCTCCGCAGGTTGTAATACTGGTTGCTGTATTCCATTTAGCCACGATTGATTCAGAAATCCAGGACCATTCCATAGGGGTGAAGTTGCTTGGTCGCATACAGCTCGTTCGTTTTGAGATATCCCTTGCACATTGCGCCGATAAACCCAATTGAGGAACATATCCGCTTGGGCTTCTTCCACGCGCTTTAACTTTGCACCGGAAGTATCAGTATTATTTGTTGGTGGAGGAATGCCCTCGCGCACTAGAAATTGATGATCGACAGTGGTAGGATCAATTTGAAACTCGATCAACACAGCATTTTGCTGGAATTGTGTTACCTGTCGTACCGTAGCTAATCCAATACGTGCTGGACCGCTGCCCCATCCGCGTTCGCCGCGCAGCCAAGAGCGCTCCAGCACATTACCAATAGAATATTCACCCATGACCCGTTTAGGCTCATTGGGTGTGCAATCAGAAATGACAGTGCCACTACTCATCCTATCCACAAAGCGGGGGCGTCCTCCCAAAGAGGCACGGCTGTCAAAGACATGCCCAAACTCATGAACAATGACATACTCGGTGAAGGGAAGATAGGTTACATTGTCTGGGGCAATGAGGGGCAAGGCACAGGAGATGGAGGCGGTGTTATTGTCTGTGAAGCAAATCCCCAACGCGGTTCCACCCTTGACCAGTGTGAGTGACCCCATCACAGTTTGGAAGACCTGCGCCTCTGTCTGTGTCAGGCGATGTTGAGAGAGACTATGAAGGGCACGGGCAGTCTCGGTCACGGCGCGGTGAATGGCGGCGATTTCCTCTGGTGACCAAGCACCTTGCAGGGTGATTCCATAGGCGGATAAATCCGCTTGTATCGGTGTCACCGTCGGCATGGGCGTCGCCGTCGGGAGGGGCAGACTCCCGCAGTCCCCGCTGGTGACCTGCGTGCCGTAGGCATTGTTGAACCACCCGCTGTAGAGCGTCCCCTCGTGGACGATTTGGGTGAAGGCTACCGCCGGGTACTGGTTAGCCCGTTGATACAGCCCCAGCACAAACCCCGCTGGCACAGTGAACAACCCAGCACCTGTTTCCGTCGCTGCTTCTTCAGGGGTGTGGTAGACACGGCGCAGATCAGGCGGTGGTGTGCCGGTCAGCGTCCCTGTCGGCGTGGGCGTGCCGAAGTTCGGCAGGATCAGGACGTGGCAGACCGCTGGGGAGGGTTGGGGTGGGGTGGGCGTCATGGTTGGTGTGGGCGTCGCCGTCGGGAGGGGCAGACTCCCGCAATCCCCGCTAACGATCTGCGGGCAGTGTACACGATCCGCCGTCGGTTATTCTGGACGCTCCGCCACCGTCCGCCTACTCCCAACTCACCCCGCAGACGAAGACCAACTCGCCATCGACCCACATCCATTCGCCGCCACCACCGGGGCAGGCTGGCTGTCCGCCGGGAATGCCTGTGGGATGAGGGTAGGCGGTAGGGAAAGGGGGTGTCGAGGGCATTATTGGCTCGATATGCACCTCCCCATCTGCACCACCATAGGCAAGTTTTGTCCTATCAGGACTCCAGTCCGCCGCATAAATGGGAGCGGGAAGCTGACGATTTTCAAGGATAGTTTGCGTCGCAATGTCCCATACACGGTAGGTACCATCGCCGCTGATACTGGAAAGGGTGCTACCATTTGGCGAGAAGGATAGGGCTACCACAAAACCTGTAAGCCAATCTTCTCCCTGATATGTGTTTCCGCGTCCTTCAAAAATGATCTGGCGAGAGTCTTCTCTCCATATGTAAACATACCCATTACTTGTGCCCGCCGCAATTGCGCGTGTCGAGGAACTCCAAGCAAGGCTAACTACTTGACCCTCTAATCTCGTATTCTCACTTATCACACTTTGAACACCTAAAGTTGATGCATCCAACACCACAATAGCGCCAATTCCACCGATGATAATTTGATTTCCCAATACATCCCAAATTACGTCTGACACCGATCCCATTCGGAGAGTCCTAATCGTGGAACCCGAAACAGCATTAATTACGTAGGCATCTTCTTCAATTGGGATCACTAAAATCTGCTCTGCATTAGATTCCCATGCAACTGCGTAAAGATCAGTTCCTAAATTGGGGATTGCATGAATTCTCTGTCTACTTGGAACATTCCAAATCATCAAACTATTATCTGGACTTGCACTAACACTAGCAACGCGCACATCGTCACTGCTCCAAGCAAGATTATGCACACTTCCTCGGTGACGTCCTAAATCCCATAGATCTGAGACTGAAGTGTCCGCTATTTTTACTCTACCATCCGCATAACCCATTGCAAGATATCGCCCACTTGGACTCCAAGCAATTCCAGTCATCCGTAACGGCGGATAGTCAGATTGGGCAACTACGGAAATACCGCCAATCAAAAACAGCAACAAAACTACAAGAGAGCGGGAGGTAACTACGTGACGTGCCATAGGGGTTATCCTTATCATAAAAGTTAACGCCACTTGTTTCGAGAGTTCTCAAAGATACTGGCAAGAGTCCCTTCCATCCACCAATAGCGACGGTTACCAGGAAGGGTATCATCTGGGGAATTGGTCTTCGTGATGTTGCGAAATCCCTGCCATACACCAGCAGCGGGGTAACTACAGGCGGGACTCAGTTGATCAAGTTGAGTCGCGACATCCCCATTGGGAACAAAATTATCTGGAATGCCCGTAGGGGCAACATCACTGGTGCGGCGATAGACCCAATTAAGGAACATATCGGCGGCAGTTTCAACATCTGAATTCATCGGATTCTGTTGGAACTGTGAGATTGATTGAGCGTCATCAACTAAAGTAGCAGTACCCCAACCACGCTGTCCCCGCAACCAAGTACCGCCCGATGTCACACCCATAATGCGCCCCCCAACGGTACTGCAATCAGGCAGCATAAAGGACGCACCGACATAGGTTCGCAACTGATTCCCGCTGCGAATGTCGAGAACATGCCCCAATTCATGAACAGCAGCGGTTTCCAAGACCTCGCCATTGGTGATCCAAGTGTTCGTCTGACGCATAAAGCCCCGACAGGCAACGACTATTGTGCTGATGACGGATGGAATCGGATCGTGAACACGGCATTCGCCGGCGGAGGTGTCATAGTAGATAGCATAGGGACTGTTGGTCGGTTGGATTTCGGCAAGGCGTAAGAAGACGAGGGAACTGCCTATCACCGTTTTGAAGCGTGCCTGTGGCGCTGCACCGAGGACGCCAAAGCGTGTAAAAGCATCGGCAATACGCGCTGCACCGGTCAAGATCGCCTGACGTTCACTGGCTGTCCATGATTGTTGGTCTTCACGCAGTTCGATCCCATAATCAGCAAGGGTGTCAGGGGTGGGCGTTCCTGTCGGCGTCGGGACGGGCAGACTCCCGCAGTCCCCGCTGGTGACCTGCGTGCCGTAGGCATTGTTGAACCACCCGCTGTAGAGTGTCCCCTCGTGGACGATTTGGGTGAAGGCTACCGCCGGGTACTGGTTAGCCCGTTGATACAGCCCCAGCACAAACCCCGCTGGCACGGTGAACACCCCTTCGCCTGTTTCCGTCGCTGCTTCTTCAGGGGTGTGGTAGACACGGCGCAGATCAGGCGGTGGTGTGCCGGTCAGCGTCCCTGTGGGCGTGGGCGTGCCGAAGTTCGGCAGGATCAGAACGTGGCAGACCGCTGGGGGGAGGGTTGGGGTGGGGGTGGGCGTCATGGTTGGTGTCGGCGTCGCCGTCGGGAGGGGCAGACTCCCGCAGTCCCCGTTAACGATCTGCGGGCAGTGTACACGATCCGCCGCCGGTTATTCTGGACGCTCCGCCACCGTCCGCCCTACTCCCAACTCACCCCGCAGACGAAGACCAACTCGCCATCGACCCACATCCATTCGCCGCCACCGCCGGGGCAAAGGGGTTGTCCGCCGGGAATGCCAGTGGGATGAGGGTAGGCAGTGGGGAGAGGGGGCGTCGCGGTTGGCGGTGGGGGAGTCCATGTTGGGGTGGCGGTGGGCGTTGAGGTTGCTGTGGGGGCGAGGGCGGTCATTGTCTCAAAATAAATTTGTGTTAACCAAGCATCATTAGCAAGCCGTGATCGTGTGGCGGACCAATAAGCAGTTTGTTGAAAATGCCAAGCTGTTGCATGATCCCCCGCGCTAAATGTTCTCGATGGGAGGGCTGTCGGGGGCATCGTTCCAACAGTCGCATAGTAAATGGTCACTTGAAGCCAAATTGCCTCGTCGGTTAACGTTCCATCAAATTGGCTATCGGTCAAGAATTCAGGCTGATTGATATTGATGTACCCAATCATCAAGATGAAAATAATCAACAGTGCTATCAGAGAAATCAGAATCGTTGTTGTTGATTTGGCGTTCATAGAAGGCATTTTCTCTCCTATTGACATTCACTCGGAGATGGGGGAGGGATGTTCTGCCCAAGTGACACATCGATATTCAGCGTCTCTGTAGAAGGGTTATGGTTGATCACTCTAATGCGAATGTCTGCTAAAGAATCAAAAAACTCTTCGCGAACTAACCAGATTGCACCGGTATCGTTTGCATTTAAGACAATATCTTTACCATTGTTGCATAGATACCCAGTTGTATATTGCGAACCAATGGTTCGTCGATCAATATCGATTATTCGGGCAAGAAAGCCATACGTGCCGTAAGACAAATCATCGGGATTAACGCGATGGATAAGGACAAACGGTGTATCCACCGGGGCTACTACAGGGAGTCCGTCGTCGTATTCCTTCCCTTTTCGTCTGGCTTCAACCGTATAAAACTCGCGTGTTCCCAGTATATCGACGCGAATTACAAGTCTTTCGTTGGCAGCTATGGGTAAGGAACTATCCAAAATTTTCAAATCAAGGTTAACCATGCTTGGTACGTTGACAATTTCTATCTGTGAAGGCAAAACCATTTGAAAATCAAACCATGCAGCGCCGATGCATTATTGGGTATACAGTAGGTATGTCCCGTCTGGTGATCCCACTACCCACAGGGAACAAAGGTGGGTAGTGCCGTACTCGCTGATACAGGGGTAGGGTAAATCAGGTAACTTCCCGTATCACTACTCATGACATCCCATGCGGATCCATAGGAATGACCGGGTTCAGGTGTGTAATAAGGGGAGACCGTATGATAGAGACCTAAGGTATGACCCATTTCATGGGCAATTCCACTTTGGATGGAAGGCTGAGGAGAAATGGTGCGATCCACGTAAGCAATAAGCATAGGAGCAACGTCATAAAGGGTATTGCCAAGCCTTATGGGAGGGGCATATTTGAGGAACGTTGCCCCAACTCCTGTGAAATCACCCACTAAAAGATGGTTAAATATCATAATAACTGTTCCGTTGTTGCTCCTTGAGTAATTGGTAAAGTTTATCCCTTCCGAAAAAGCACGATCTGCGCAGCGTTGAAATAGGAAAAGTGAATCCGTCCTCACCAAATTGGCATAGGTATCGTACATGTCTAGCCAATATGGGTGAGAAGTAACCTGTTGAAAGGTGACACTACCGCGTGATTGGGTAGACCAAAAATGGGTAACACTTGGGAATGTGGTTGAGTAAATCTGTTGCAGGTACCAGTTGGGATCATCATAAGGAGGCGGGGGAGGGGGTATATCGCTGTATTTGCAGAATAGAACAAGGACATTCATCGCCAACGGCGTTGCCGTCGGCACGGGCGTCGGCGTGGACTGCCCCTGCGCCGGCACGTACCACGTCGGGGGGACACCGAGGAACGCCATCCCCGGATGGGCATCGCGCCCCGACCCATCGGCGCTCCGCCACCGTCCGCCCTACTCCCAACTCACCCCGCAGATGAAGACCAACTCCCCATCGACCCACATCCACTCGCCGCCCGTCCCATCGGGGCAAAGGGGATCACCGCCGCCGGGGGGAGGGGCGGTGATGGGCGTCGCCGTCGGCGTGGGAGTCCGTGTGGGAGTAGCCGTTGCGGTTTTCGATGGGCTTGGCGTTGGGGTTGCTGTGGGGGCGAGGGCAGTGAGAGTGTTGAAGTACCTTTGTGTGGATTTAGCATCATTCGTAAGCCATGCTTGTGCATTAAACCAAATAAGCGTTTTCTGAAAATACTCGGCGGTCAGATGCTGACCCGACGTAAAGGTATTTGAGGGGCGGGCTGTGGGCATGGGCGTGCCTACAGTGCCATAAAATACGGTTAAGGTGATCAAGCGTATAGCACGTGTCGGATCAATAGTTTCCTGGGCAGGGGCGAGGTAAATCGGAGGGGTGGATCGCTGAACATTCACATAGATCAACATGACCCCTGTCATAATCAATAGAATGATGGTTAGCCAAAAGGGTGTCGCAATTTTTGGTTTCATGATGATCGCGTCTGTTGCCTTGATCGTTATTGACATTTATCCATAGGGGGAAACGATAGGTTTTGTCCCATATCTACTTTAACAGTAAAATTTTCTGTTATTAGGTCAAAATCCATCACTCTCACTCGAATATCTTGTTCGTGATCGACGAATTCGCTACCCACAGTCCAAACCACGCCTGCATCATTTGCATTGTCTCGTTCATCCTCTCCAGCATTGCAGATATATCCTACTAGGTAGCCTTCGGCGTTTAGCGTTCGTTTATCAATGTCAAGAATGACAGGTCGCCCAACATGGGCAATGGGACTCTCATAATCTGGCTCTTTAAGACGATGAATAAGCACCACCGGACGATCTATCGGAAGCCCATTATCATAGCTGGGTTGGTTGGGGCGTTTCATGCGTGCCTCTACCGTATAAAAGTCAGCATCCTCCGTTCGCGTCGGGAGGTCGATGCGAATCATGTACCGTTCGTTCTGGTTGATATCAATCGGAGAACTGTCCACAACCTTCAGGCGAATGGTTTTGGTCGTGGGTGCGCTAATCGTTTCCACCTCTGCGGGCTGAACCCACCCTGCATAATAGCGATGAATAGGAATGGCATTGATGGGAATACATACTTGGTCAACCGTCTGCCACTGCCCACAGGAGACAAGGAAGGCGGCAGTTGGTGTCGCCAAGGGGGGAACAGGATTTGGTGTGGGATAGATAAGATGCGTCCCGGCTGCGTTGCTCATCACATCCCATGCCGATCCATAGACATCCCCTGGGACATAGTAAGGCGAATAGGAGTGAAGTAACCCAAGAATATGTCCGATCTCGTGGGCAACTGTTGCCTGAAGAGAGGGGATATTGATCATCGACTGAACATTCCCCACAAAGATAGGGTCTATCGCGTAAAGCGAGCCATCGATATAGATTTGGGGCATTATTCCCAGAGACGGCGCAAACGCGGCTGCCCCATTCCATAAGAAGTAGTCAAAAAAGAGGAGCACAACGCCGTTGTTGGATCGCACAAATGGATTTAGATCGACTCCATCCTGTACGGCTTGCGTGAGACAATCTGTGGCGACTAAAGGGTACTCTAAGGAATCTTACGTCTTATGTGAAATTAAAAAGCATGAACGGATGACCATTGAAAAGTCTGGACATGAATGCCATAGCGAAGGCACAACAAGTATTTGAGCAAGTGAGCAGTGACTTTGGCAATCAGGCGGGTGGTCAAGCCCAGCGCCGTCTTCGCCAACAGACGCTCCAAGTTGCGTCCCGTATTCTGAAGTTCGTGAAATACCCCTTCAATCCGCTCACGCACACGGTTGAGCAACTGCTCAAAGCCGTCAGGATGTTGGATTTTCTGGTTCTTGCGCTTGGGGGTCGGCAAAGTGTTGCCCGTTCGCTGCTGAATTTGGGCTTGCCACTCAACCCCGACAAACCCTTTATCGCCCAAGATTTCAGCGTTGGACACTTCATCAAGGATCGTTTCAGCCGCTTGTCTTTCCTCGGTGTTGGCGGACACCAGATCGTAGACGACAGGAATACCGTCCAGCGTCGCAATCAACACCAGTTTGTAGCCGAAATAGTGCAAGTTGCGACTGGCGCAATACCCGTCATCTGCACTGCCTCGAAAGTTGCTGCGGGCTTTGCTCCGTTTGTAAGCCAACACCGGCACGGGCTTGGTATCAATCAAGTATTTGTCGGCTTGTCCCACGCCCAATTCCATCAACCACTCCCAACGCAACGCTTCCACCAAATGCCGCAGTCCCCGTGCCCGTCGATTAAACTGACTTTGGTCAAGCAACTGCGGAAACAGGGGCAAGTAATTGGCACGGATGAACGCCAGATATTGCATCTCAGCAGGATAGGGGATGTAATCCTCTGCCACCATCAGCGTCATCACCTCACTGTCACTGAAACTGGGCTTGCGTCCCACTTTCCCCTTCATCATCCTGCCTCCTCTCGCTTGATACCAATCATCAATCAGCACAAAGATGATGGTCAACAGCGTTTCAAGGTCTATACTGGTCATGGGTTGTTTTCCTTTGATGGTTTGTTTGGTAACTTCCCATCTTGGCAAACAACCTCTTTTTGTCAACTACATTTCACATAGAGCGTATGATAGAAAAAGCCAGTTTTGAGCAACCTACATATTTCTCGCAGCAGATGTGAAATTTCGGGAGTATTGTTCACGCGAACAATAAGATTAGGAATATCCAATAGTCTGAGATCTGCGTGATTCGGATTTATGATTATCCAATCCGCTTGACTGAGTTTATGTGTGAGATTGCTTGATGGATTGCCCTAGCTAATACTATCTCGCTGTCAGCATACGGGATAGGAGGAGATTTAGGCTAGCACGTGCACAAAGCCCTCGCGCCATGATCGGTAATGGGGACTCCAACCTACTGCCCGCGCCTTAGCATTAGACTCGCCACGTTTCCACCCTTGTCGTCCCAAACGTGTTAGCGGCGGCGGCGCATTCACCAAACGCGCATAAACCGGAAGCCACTGCGTTCCAGCGGCCGGTTCATCATCAACGATATGATATACGCCCGCTGGCCAATCAATTGCTGATAGTGCTGCCCGTGCCGCATCTTCGACATGGAGAAATGAACTCACTGCATCAGTTGCTGTAAGTTCGCCACGTCGTATCTGTTCTGTCATCAAACTATCGCGGTCATACCATGTCCCCGCACCATAGAGAAGACCATAACGCAGCACTACACCGATAGGCATCTCCGCGACGGCTTGCTCCAGTGCTTGCACACCAAGAATCGTTTCACGGCGAGGTTGAGGTGCATCCAAATCAAGGGGATCAATTTCACAAGCAGGAGATTCCCCCGCTACGCACACCCATGAAATGCTTTGTGCGATCATGCGTTTGACGCCAACGGCTCGTGCCGCATCCACAAGATGACGTGTGCCTTCGACGCGCAAACGCACATTAGCCGAGAAATCGCGCCCGGCAAGATCGGTCAGTTGGTGGAACACAATATCTGGACGAATTGTTTCCAGGGCAGCGAATACACGATCTCGATCCAACGCATCCATCACCAGCGGCTGGCCACCGAGCGCCGCGATCTGCGCCTGTTTATCAGGGCGACGTGTTGTCCCAGTGACCTCATATCCCGCTGCGCTCAACAGCGGCAGTAAATTACGCCCGACGACACCCGTCGCGCCTGCAAGTAGGATCTTCATGAAGCACCTCTCATCTCGGTTTAGGCATTAGTGACTGAAAAAGGGAGGCTGGGTAAGCTACCTTGGACTTCTAGAGAAAAAAGGATGATACACCCTCCGTGAATCATTATAAATCTACTAAACCCGTTTGTGCTATAATATTTAGGGGTGTATATTCCTCACTTTCGATCTTCTTAATTGGCTTGAAGTATCGGCAGGCAAATATGCTGATAATCGCCATTGTGTGTCCTCAATACCGATGAGTCCGTATTTCTCCGGTTTCTATCTTATTTATCTGTACTCAAGAGCAACCCGCTCACCACTGCCTCACGAAGATTCGCTATAATCGCCACCATTCCCCCGGCGTTCACGGTGGGTTTGAAAGGTATCCACAGTCTATGTCACAACGTACACGGCTTATCATCCCCGCCACGCTGCTTGTCTTTGCGCTGGTGGCGAATTTTTTGATCAGCGCCCCACCACAGGTGCAGGCGGAAGATGGCAGCCAATATGCCGATCTTCTTCAAGACCGCACCGCCGAAGGCTTTCCCATCCTCGGCAGCCCGGCTGCGCCGATTACCCTTGTTGAATTTTCAAATTTCTCTTGCCCCGGCTGTCTGGGCTACAAACCGTCTGTCACGACCTTCATCGAGGATTACGTGCGGACGGGTAAGGCGCGTCTGCTGTTCATGCCCATGATCTTTGGCGAAGACCCCTCGTTGACCGCAGCGATGGGAGCGCTCTGCGCGGATAGGCAAGACGGCTTTTGGGACATGCACGATGCCCTTTTTGCCATTCACGAGACGCAAGGGGCGAATGCCTTCACTCCTGAGTTAGTCACAGCGACGGCAACGACCTTAGGGTTGGATGCCGATGCGCTAGGAACGTGTTTGGCAGGGCGAGAAACACGTGGGATCGTCCAACAGGCATTGATCCGTGCGAACACGATTGGCGTTGAATTCACCCCCACCCTGATGTATTCCCTTGATGGGGGCTATACGTTGGAGTGGTTCACCCGCCCAGAGAGCAGCACGGGCGAAACATTCAACAGCAGCGTTCCCCCCGAAGTGGTGGCAGAGATTGTCAGCCAAGCGGCGGCGAGTCAGTTGACGCCTGCTCCCACCTTCACGCCGACACCGCAGGCAGTGACCCCTTTTGGGTTCTCTACCTATAAAGCATGGACTAGCCCCGATGAACTACTGACCATCGAGTACCCCGAAACATGGGAGGTGAAGGCGTTCCCCCAAAACGGTCCGCTTGGCTATGGGGTTGCGGTGACTGGGAACGACACCCTCGGCGTGAGCCTTCTTGGGCTGCCGTTGTGGGAACTCAACCTTGACGGTCAACCTCAGACAGCAACACCTGAGGAAATTCTCAACGGAATTTTTGGATCAGCGGCGGCAAACAACCTCCGCACCGTGACTTATGGTGGCTTTAAGGGCGCTGGCTTTACCGCCGATGTGAACGGGACAAATCCGGCAACCGGCGAAGCCAGTGCTTACACCCGTGATATTGTCTTGCTTGCCCTTGATGATCAGCATTACCTGATTGTGCAGTCGTTCAGCCTGAAAACGGATTGGGAGCGAATGGCGGGCGTTGCGGATCGTGTGGCGGCGTCGATCAAGGTGAGCGATGTGGCGAAGGTAATCGCTCTCTTGGACAGCAGTTTCCCCGCGCCCATGCCCCCCGCCCCAACCCCCACCCCGATTGCCGGCTTCACCCCGGTGAAGGTAGGCGAAGGGAAATGTGTTGGTGTGAAAGTGCCAGAGGGGACGGAAATTATCGATGGGAAGGATAAGAAATTCAACGTCATACCCGCCATGACGCTGAACCCCGATAAAGTCTACTGCGCGATCATCACCACTGAAAAGGGCGCAATCGTCCTTCAGCTTTACCCAGAGGTTGCCCCTCTGCATGTCAACAGTTTCATCTTCCTTGCCCGTGAAGGGTTTTATAATGGCATCACCTGGCACCGCGTGATCCCCGACTTCATGGCGCAAACAGGCGACCCCACCGGCACTGGATCAGGCGGTCCGGGCTACTTGATTCCGTTGGAGATGAATCCAGCCGCTCGCTATGACCGCGTGGGCGTCCTCGGCATGGCGCGGACGAACGATCCAAACTCGGCGGGCAGCCAATTCTTCATCACCTATGTGGTGACGGACTTCCTGAATCCAAGCGCTCAGAGTGCGGGATACTCCATCTTTGGGCAGCTTGTGGAAGGTGAGGATGTTTTGAAGGCGATCACCCCGCGTGACCCCTCACAAGGGGCGAACTTCGAGGGGGACAAACTCGTTTCCATCGTCATTGTTGAGGTCGATAAATAACCGCACAGTGTGCATCGTCCCCCACCGGAAAGGCTGGTGGGGGGCAAGCCCCATTCCCCGCGCTAAAGCATGGGACGAAAATCAGAGAAACTCCGCAAGGAATCTACATTCAGCCCGCCGCTTTGCAGATACACCCTAATCTCGCCGCTTTTTTGCCTGACGTTGGGCGTGTTCTTCTGCCTCACGCTGCGCCTTACGGCGCTCTGCCGCTTCGCGGGCGGCGTGACGAGCGGCAATTTCCGCTTCCATTTTTGCCGCCTGCGCTTCGTGAAGTTTTTGCTGGAAGATCGGTAGCCAGTAGGCGATTTCCTGTTTGCTGACGATGGGATTAGGGTCTTTTTCAAAAATGATGATCGTGCGCGTCTCTGTCGCCTTTTCAGGATCGGCAGCGGGGTTTTCAAGGGGGACTTCGACGGGGCGAAAGCCAAGCATGAGGGCAAATTCTTCTGAGGCAAGGCACTCAACACCATAGGCAAAGGCAAGCTGGCGCATTTTGTCATCGGAGGTGACGAGGATGAAGCGCTGCCTTTTGCCTAAATCTCGCGCCCGCAGCATGATCAGGTGATCGGCGGAGGTGCGCGGGGGGGCAAAGCGGACTTCGACATAGTGGCTGGAAAGCTCTTTCGACAAACCGCCGGGCAGCCCGTTATCAAAATAGACAACGGCGCGATCTTTGCCGTTGGAACGCCCAATATAGCGCTTGATCGCCAGTGTGAGCTTTGCCTCATCCTGAGGGTCTTCTAGGGAGAGGTCTTGAAGTTGCCCGATTAGATTATGCCCGTCGATAAGCCAGATCATCGTGCCCTCGCTACTCCGTAAAGCCACCGGGAAGTTTCAGGCTGAAGATTGTGCCTACTTTTTCCTCGCTCTCGAACCAAATTCGCCCCCCCATCGCGTCAAGCTCGGCTTTGGCAAGGTATAAGCTCAAACCATAGCCAAATTCTGCGAGAACTTGCGGCTGACGCGCCCGTTGGAAGGGGGCAAAGACCTTATCGGCTTCTTTCGCCCGAATTCCGCAGCCTTCGTCAGCGACATCAATCTGGACGACATCACTGGGCATGAGCCGTTGGGCACGGATGGAGATGGGCGTCCCTTTGGGGCTGTAGAGCATCGCGTTGCGGAGCATATCGCGCAGAATACGTTTCATGTATTCAGGGGCGGCAACGATGGTCAGGTTGTTGGGGATGCTCAATTGGAGGCGATCTCGTAGGTCTTCAGCCCGCACCGGATCAAGGGGCGATTCATCTTGGGTTTCTTCAAGGAAATCTTCGATAAAGCCATACAGATTGACCTTGCGCCGCAGCCGTGCCACATCGTTGGGGAGCGCTCCGGTACGCAAGACCTCTAAGCGGTGCAGTTGGTCGAGGAACATCTCCAAGCGGTGCATGTTCGTAGAGATGATGTCGGCAAAGCCCATCGCCCGCGACGCCAACTGATCGAGGCTCATTCCAGGCGTGCGTTTGCGCATGATCTGGGCAATTAGGTCGGCATGACCCCGTGTACTCTCCACCGCCGAACGTGCCTCGTTGCGGAAAGTGGTCATAAATTCGCGGAGAGCAACCCAATCGGGCTGTTCCAGTGTAATCTGGGTGAATACAGAGTTGTTCTCACCCGGCAGCGCCGCTGCCCAACAGGGAATATAGGCGCCGGTGAGCAGCGTATGGAAACGGACGGGTTCATTTTGCTTAAGCGCCTGCTGGCGAATTTCATTCGCACTTGGACCCTCCACCCGGCGAGCATCTAGAAGCATGGCACAGGCAACCCATCCCTCGGCGCGGATAAGGGTCAAATTGGGACCCAAAATTGCCCGTGCCGCTTTATTATCTAAAACAAGGCGGTCTGCCGCATCAAAGACAAGAATTCCCTGTCCCAAACTGTCGATCACGGTGCGAAGGTTTAGGCTTGGCGGTGCTGTGCGAAGGTTCGTCATGACGAAAACCACCCCTGATCCAGATTGCCTGATGAAGACTCAAATGATTCACACACCTTAGGCAAAGCCACTCTCCACCCGTTGAGTGAATGCTTTGAAAAAATATCTATGGCTTGCTGAAGGTCAATTAGGCATGATTATCATAGGGGCTGACCGTTCGCGCAATGTTGCGCTGAGAAATCAGCGGCGAGACGGTGGGAGAGCGCTTTGTATCGGCTTGTGCTGTCCCCTGTTTGAGGGCTAGTTAGGATAGAATAGATTAGGGTAACAAATCACGTCGTATTTCTGCGAAGGGGGAGGCTATGTTAAAAGAATTTCAGAAGTTCATCATGCGTGGCAATGTCCTTGACCTTGCCATCGGGATCATCATTGGGGCAGCCTTCACGGGCGTGGTGAATTCGCTGGTGAATGATGTGATTATGCCGCCTATCGGCTTGATTTTGGGCGGTGTGGATTTCTCCCAAATTGTGATCACGCTCCGCGAGAAGGTGGGGGAGAATCCGGCGGTGACGATTAACATCGGGGTGTTCATCAATGCCATTGTGAACTTCCTGATCGTCGCTTTTGTCGTCTTTTTGCTGGTGCGGGCGGTGAACCGGATGGGCGAGCGCTTTGCTAAGAAGGAAGAACCCAAAGAGCCAGCCGCACCACCCGGACCGACCACCGAGGAAAAGTTGGTGGCTGTGTTGGAAAAACTTGAGACGAAGTTGAAGTAGAGATAGGCTTGCGAGCGGTGGGCAGCCGATAAGCTGCCCATCAGGGAAATTAAGAAAGACGTTGATCAAGGCATTTTTCCGGTGCGCATGTAGTTCATGTAATCGGCTTGGCTGTAGCCATGCGCTTGAAAGACCGCCGCTTTGCCAATCGCCTCGCGGTGGGATTGGTTGCCAAAGTCAATTGAGCCGCCCGTCAAGCCCTTTGCCCAGTCTGTTGCGCCGGTATCGGCAACGGGGCTGATCGCTTTGTAGAACAGGTTGCGAGCGGTGCTGCTGGAACTGCTGCCGTTCATGGCGTCGTTGAGTTCAGCAATGTTTGAACTGTTCAGCCGTCCGGCTGCCGTCTCACTCTTGATGAAACTCTCCACGCGGGATTGCTCGGCGTGAACGTAGTGCAAATCGTGATCAAGCGCTGACCCCATCGGTTTTCCCGTCCCGTTGGGGTCGGTTAGGTTGTAGGGGTCGTTCATCACCTTTGCGGCGTTGGCGGCATTGAAGGTGTAGAGGTCTTCCCCAACCTTGTTGGTGAAGGCGAAGGTCTCTTGGCTAATGACAAAATCCGGCGTCCACGATGTTCCGCCCAACATCCGCGAACTGGTGACCCGTTCGGCGGCATCGAAAAACTTCACCTGTCCGCCGGGACCGGGGAGCTTTTTGATCTCTGCCATCATTTCCATGTAGGCATCGTTGCGCGTCCAATGGCTGGTGGGGGTTGCCCCGCCGGGCTTGAAATAGGTGTTGTTTGAACCAGCGAGGGCGGCAAATACGCCCGACCCACCAGACGCCCCGCCCCCGCTGCTTGACCCCCCACTGAGCGATTCGGACATGAGGTTGCCGCCCGCCCCACCAGAGGTAACGCCTGCTCCCTCGCCGCCGAACAAGCCACTGGCTTCATCTTCGCCCTGATGGAACACATCGGCAATCTTTTTGCTGGCGCTTCCGGCATCTTCCAAGGCATGCCCCAAGCGGTTGAGTGCAGGAAAGATAAGTTCTTCCATCTCGCGGGCGTAAGATTCAGCCCCCTCACCAACCCAGCCCCCTCCGGTCAGGCTTGCGGTAATGCCCTTGAGCGCTTGAAAAAGATTCAGGGTTTGCCCGGCTTCTTTGGCAAGCTGAGCGGCAATCTGACCAAGTTGATCGTAATCGGCTTGAATTTTAGCAGCAGACATGCGAGGAATACTCCAGTGAAACCCGTGTGTTGAATTGGGCGATAGTCTACAAGAGCTTTAGGGAATTGGGATGTGAAAGAGTGGTTAAGAACTTGTAGTGACACTTTTCGCTATCATTTCGCTATGATAGAGCGTGGTTTATCTTAGATATCACCATGATCACCATCACGAAAGACCTGATGAGATGAAATGTAGGAACACCTACCGTGATTGACCTTTTCGCTTCCGTCACGCCCCTGATTGTCGCCATACTCTCAGCGCTATGGGTCGTTGGGGCATGGCGGCGCACACGCCACCTAGCACGCTATTTTCAACTGGAAGGGTACGAAACGTCCCGTTACGTTCAATGGTTGCGGCGAACAAAACGGGAATATCGCCCTTTTGCCGCCGGACTTGCCGCATTTCTCGCCCTTTTTTGGGGATCGCTGCTGAATGTTGGGTTTATTGTCTATCTAGCAGTGGGGTTTGGGTTGGCGGTTGGCTTTCTCGTCCTTCAGCCGCGTGATACACAGGTCAAACAGCCTTTTGTACGAACACCCCGCGCCGTTCGTTTGCTCGCCGTCGCCCGTTTGCTGAGCATCTTCCCGCCCGCCTTTTATGGAATTATGGCGCTGGTGAACGGCGGGCGAGGGTCACCCGATACGCCACTTATGCTCGCCTTTTTCGGGGCAACCAGCGGGGTGACGGCGATGATTCTTGCCCATGCCGCACACCCTCTCGCCAATGTACTTCTCTTTCCAGTAGAACAGGCGGTTCGCCACAAGTACATGCGCCTTGCCAAAGAGCGCCTACAAGGGACAGGGGCGTGCGTTATCTGCATTACGGGGAGTTATGGCAAGACGAGTACGAAACACTACCTTCAGCACTTCCTCAGCGCCCGCTATAACACCGCCATGACACCCAAGAGTTACAACACCCTGATGGGCATCAGTCGTTATGTGAATGATACCTTTGCCACACCCATGCCGCTTGATTATTTTATCGCTGAGGCAGACGCCTATTTTGTGGGCGAGAATGCCAGCATTTGCCGGTTGGTTGAACCACACATCGGCGTTGTTGTCAGCGTGGGTCCGATGCACTTAGAACGGTTGGGGAGCATGGCGAACGTGGCGACGGCTCAGTACGAGATCATTGATTCGCTGCCCGCCGATGGTGTTGGGGTTTTTAATGGGGATGATCCCCTCGTGCGGGAAATGGCAGAACGGGGACACCCTCAAACGCGCCTGATCATCTCTCAGAAAGGGGCAACAGGGGCAACCCTTGAAGCGCGGGAGGTTGTTCTGAGCGCCGATGGTGTCCGTTTCACGCTGTATCATACGCCAACGGGGGAATCCGCCCCGCTCTATGCGCCGCTTTACGGGGAGACGAATATCACGAACATCCTTCTAGCGGCGGCGGTGGCGCATCATGTTGGGCTGCCGCTGCGGGATATTGGGACACGAGCAGCAACGCTCCAACCCGCCGATCACCGCCTTATGCGGCGCGTGTTCCCTGATGGAACGGTAATTCTTGATGATGCCTACAGCGCTAATCCGGTGGGGACAAAGGCGGCGTTGGAGGTACTCAACCTGCACAGGCAAGGGGCGCACCGCATTGTAATTTCCTCAGGGATGTTTGAATTGGGGGCGGAGAGTGACACCCGCAACGAAGCGCTTGGCGAACACATGGCGGCATGTGCCACCGATGTGATTTTAATCGGGGCAAAACAGGCAGCACCGATTCGGGTTGGGGCGTTGGCAAAGGGGTTTCCCGCTGAACGCCTTCATGTGGTAGCGACGTTAGAGGACGCGCTGGCGCTTTACCGTACCATTCTGACCCCTGGCGATACCCTACTCATGTTGACCGATCTACCTGACGTCTATGCCCACGCCTGATGCCAATGCCCATGAGCGGGCTGCTCTCGCTGCGTCCTTGCGTGATGTGGGGGTGATTCAGTATGGGCGCTTTGCCACCCCACAGGGTGTCTTTCAGCCCGTCCAGATCACGCTTGGCTACCTCCCTTCATACCCATCATTGTTGGTACGCCTTGCCCATGCCCTTGCCGACGGGCTGCCCGCCGAGGGGGTCACACGCCTGCTGCCCATGCCTCTTTGCCTTCCGCTAGGGGTGGTCATTGCCATTCACCGCGATCTGCCGATGGTCTACCCCAACCCGGAAAACCTGACGCAGATTGAAGGGGCGTATGATTACAACGTGCCGACGGTGCTGCTCAGCGGGGTTCTCACCGACGGCGCAGCGGAAACCGCACTGATTCAGCAGGTGCGCCGCGATGGGTTGGAAGTACGGGCGGTGAGCGCTGTGTTCAGATTGGGGCGTCCGCTAGGTATTCCTGGTGCGGAGGGAGACATCACGCCAAGAGCGCTGTTTACCCCTGAGGATATCATTGCCGCCACCCCAACGGAACGGATGGGGAGCGCGGTACGGGCGTGGCTGGAGGGCGGCGAACCTTTCTAGAGTGCTTATAGGCGAAGTACCGTTGATACTCCATCAATCTGATTTATAATGGAACGCCATACGTCTGGTTTATGGCTATTGATTGGAACACATCGACTCATGGCACTGACGAATGAGCAGTTTCGCAACTTGATCAGTCTTTTGGAGCGGCATTTCGGGACAGAATCGGAGCGTCGCTTTGTCCTAGAGACAGCGTTTCCCAATGACCCCCAGTTGGCGACTCTCGTTGATTTTCATACGTCGAGTGCAGAGGAATTTACCTCCGCACTTGTGACGCGGCTGACGGCGAAGGATTTTCGCACGCGGAAGGGCGAACGTGCGCTGGTACGCCTGTTGAAGGTTGCCCGCAATCTGGACACCGAAACGGGTATCGTCTACGACCCCTATATTGGGGCGCTGCGGGCGGGCGATAAAACACCCGACCCTGATCTTCAGGTAGCGCAGGAGCAAATTCGGAAAAAGCGTCGCCGAAGCCCCCTGCGACGTGTTGTCAAGCGACTACGGAAGGTCATTAAATGGCAAGTGATCGCCGTGATCTTGCTTTTGGCAACGGTGATTCCCCTCGCCGTGTTTGCGGTGACTTCCACCGACGCAACGGTGCGTGTTCAGGAATCACTCAGCGCGGTGCGCCGCGTGATGACCTCCCTTGCCGGACGGACGCTAAACCAGTTCACCAGCGAAGATGTTGAGCGTATTCACAGCAGCCTCACGGAACTGATCCGTAGTTTGGGAAACGCCAAAAACCAGTTGAGTCTGCTGCGACATCTGGCGTTTTTGAATAAAGATTTGGGGACGACCTACGAGGTGCTGACCGTTGCCGAGTTGGACGCCCTTGCCGCCCAAGACATGTTGGCAGGCTTGCAACCAACCCTTTTTTTTCTGACCAAAGGGCAAGATGAGCGCGTCATTTCTGCACAGATCAATGCTGGAGAGCGCATTGTCGAACTGCTCCAGATTGGACAAGGACGCTTTATTAGCGCGGGAGATCGCCTGACGGCAGCGCAGTTGATTTTGGATCGCCTCTCTCTGATGGGCGTGTCGCCGCGCTTGGTCTTGCAAATTGAGGAATTCACTGAATATCATGGGCAGCTTGAGGCGCTGAACCAAGTCTTGCGTGATGCGCCGGATTTGATCACGAAAGCGTTTGGGATCAACGAAGGGCAGAATTACCTCATCCTCTCCCAAAACAACGACGAACTGCGCCCATCGGGGGGCTACATCAGCACCTATGGGTGGCTGCGCGTGCGGCGCTTCCGCATCACCGATTACGGGTACAGCGCGACGACGGATATTAGCCCGAATCCACCGGCGGATGAGCTTGCCTCCGAACTAATGATTCCAGCGTGGTGGATTCAGTTCCCGCGCCCGATCTACACGGCGTGGGATGGCAGTTGGTATGTCGATTTTCCCAGTACAGCGAAGATGGCGGCATGGTTCTACGATAAAGGGAACAACCCCCGCTCACCCGTGAACGGGGTGATTTCGATTGATCTAGTCGGCTTTGAAATGTTGCTGGAGGCGATTGGTCCGATTGAAGTGCCGGGCTTTGATCAGGTGGTGACGGCGAAAAACTTCCGCGATGTGATCTACGCCGTTCGTGCGGCTGGCACGGCAACGGAGGAACATAAGACGTTCCTTGCCGCCATTTACAAACAAATCCTCACCAATTGGCAATCGGTCAGCGGGCAAGACTCAGAAAAACTGCTCAATGCGGCGCTGCGTGCCATGCGCGAAAAGCACATCATGATTTACTTCCAAGATCAACGCTTGAACGAGGTTGTATCTCTGCTGGGGTGGTCGGGAGCGCAAAACCCAGGACGCGGGGACTACCTCTTGGTTGCCGATGCGAACATGGGCAATAAATCGAACAGCAGCATTGCCCGTGAGGTTGTCCTTGATGTCGAACTGCAAGAGGACGGGACGGCAATCAATCGGGTTGCCATTGCTTACGATTACTCGGCAGAGCGGGCGAAAAGCGATCCGGCGGTGCGCCCTGAACACTACCGAACGCAGATCGACTATGGGAACATCTTACAGGTGTTTGTGCCTCGTGGGGCGCAGCTTACCGGCTCAAACAATGTAGAAGACCCCATCACCACCGTCGAATGGGAACGCTACACATCGTTTACGACTTACGTTCTTGTCGCCTACGACACGACAGAACGTTACCAACTTTCCTACAAAACGCTGCCCGTTGTGAGCGAGTTTGGGACGTACAAACGCTATATATTGCAACTCCAAAAGCAGCCCGGCACGCGGGGCGATGTGACCACCGTCCAAGTGAAAATGCCACGTGGGGCAAGCGTTCTCACCATTCGTCCGGAGCCAACAACGACCTTTCAGGTGGAAAACACCATCTTGGAATTTCGGATGCAGTTGACGACGGATCAGCAAATCGAGATCATCTATCACTAAGCCGATGCGTATTGATTATCACGTCCACACCGATAACAGTATGGATTGCAAAGCGCCGATGGCAACAATGTGCGAAGCCGCCGTCGCCATTGGCATCCAAGAACTCGCCTTTACCGATCACCTCAATAGCCATACATTGGATATGGATTTGGGGTATTACAATGCAGATCACTATTTCGAGGATATTGAACGCTGTCGGGCGATGTTCCCTGATCTCACCATCCGCGCCGGAGTGGAGGTGGGTGAGCCGCACCGTTTTTGGAAGCGTGTTCAGCCTATCCTTGATAGCTACCCTTACGATCTCGTGTTGGGGAGTGTTCATTGGGTAGGCAATGAGAGCGTTTTTGACGCAAACTACTATCGCGCCCGCCAACCACAGGACGCCTTCGCCGCCTATTTCAGCGAGATGGCGCGGATGGTTGAACATGGCGGGTTTGATATTGCCGCCCATATCGATGTGGTGAAGCGCACCTCATTCGGCGTGTATGGCGCCTTTGATACACACCAGTTCCAAGATATGCTGTGCGCGGTGTGGTCGGCGTGCCTGAAGGCGAACATCACGCCGGAGATCAACACGCGCAGCTTGCGCCTGCCCTGTGCGGAACTGCATCCGGCAACAGACGCCTTGCGATGGTACGCCGAGATGGGCGGGAAACGGCTGACCTTTGGCAGTGATGCCCACCAGCCAGAGAGCGTTGGGGGAGGGATGATTGCCGCACGGGACAGCGCCCTTGCCGCCGGATTAAAGCACGTCAGCCTGTTTGAAGGGCGGAAAATCATCCGGTGGGCGGCGCTGTAATCCCCGTAGGGACGCGCTACAGCGCGTCCGCCTACGCCCGCCACTAAACCACCGGGCTGAAAACAGCCCCCCTTTGGGGCTTGAATGCGCCTCACCCTCCTCCCACAGGAAGAAGGGAAAATTGAGGTTGTGCCGGGGGAGAGCGCCTTATGCTCCGGCGGGGTTGTTGTTGCGGAAAAACGACGCCATGATCGCCGCCATGCCTGTGAACACGACCCCCAAAATAACCCCCACCAAAAGGGCATGAAGGAATACATTGCCCTGTGCCAGTGAAAACAATATGAAAAAGATCACGTTGGCGAAAATGCCCACCGTTGCAGCAAGGGGAATCGTTGTCCAACGACGGCGAATGGCAAGGTAGGTGATCAGCGTTGTGAGGGCAAATAAAATGAGAAAGGTGAACGCACCTGGATTATTCACGATCGGGGACTCCTCTGTGCCTTTTTACCGTGCCGCCTCGTATAGCTCAACCAAAACGCCAAAGGCGCTTTTAGGGTGAATGAAGGCATAGCGCCTACCTTCTTCGTTTGTCTTGGGCGTGTCGTTGATCATCTGCACGCTGTGTTCGCGCAAGCGGACGATGAGCGCATCGAGATCGGCAACCTCTAAACAAAGGTGATGCAGTCCTGCCCCCCGTTTGGTTATATATTTGGCAACGCCGCTCGTTTCGTTGATGGGGGCAAGAAGTTCAATCTCCCCTGAATCAAGCGGTAAGAAGGCAATATCCACCTCCTCACCTTCGTTGCGTTCCATTTTCCCTAAGGGCAAGCCAAGCGCATCTCGCCAAAAGGTTAACGCGGCTTGAATATCTTCAACAACAATTGCCAAATGATTGATCGCGGGCATTGTCTGTTCCTTGTGTGATTTATTCAGGATGGGCGGTCAGGCTCATCTAGATGAAATCTACTACGGCGAAGGTCTGCGGGCAAATCTCAAAGACGCCACACCCAATTATTCAGGGCAATCCGTCCCCCAAATCCCATTGCGGGGTAAAATGCGTCTGAATCAACGCCGATAGGACAATGTTACCTATGTCACACAATCATGACCATCATACCGTTACTGTGGCTGGTGTCACCCGCGATCTGCCTCTCTTTGAGGTGGCGCCGGGGGTGCGTATCGCCATTCTAAATATTTTGGGGGATACCGAACTGGTTCAGGCGGCGGCAAAAGAGCTTGCCCTTCAGCTTTCGGAGCATAATGCGGAAGTCCTCGTGACGGCGGAGGCAAAAAGCATTCCCCTGATCTATGCCCTGTCCTCTGTGATGGATTTGCCCTACATCGTCCTGCGCAAATCGTATAAACCCTATATGGGCGACGCCCTTCACGCGGAGACGCTCTCCATTACGACGGGTAAACCCCAAGACCTCTACCTTGATGAGAAAGACCGCACCCTGATCAAGGATCGCTATGTGGCGCTGGTCGATGATGTAATCAGCACGGGCAGCACCCTTCAGGGGATGCGCTTGATTGTTGAAAAAGCGGGGGGGAACATCGTGGCACAGGCGGCGATCTTCACCGAGGGGGATCGGGCAAAGTGGTCGGATGTAATCGCCCTAGGGCATTTGCCCGTCTTTACCAAAGAAGGAAACTAGACGTATGTCACCGTTCCGAATTCTTGCCGTCTATGCCCACCCTGACGACGAACAAGGGATTACTGGCTACCTTCGTCACTGTGTGGGAAAGGGTGATTACAGCGGGCTTGTGTGCGCCACTCGTGGCGAGGTTGGGGAGATTAGCGACGCTGCCCTTGCCACACCGGAAACACTGGGGGCGGTACGCGAACAAGAGCTTGTTGATGCCGCCAATGTGGTGGGGATTCACGAGGTATTCTTTTTGGATTTTCGAGACAGTGGGATGAAGGGATCGCCCTCCAACAGCGACCCACGTGCCTTTATCAACGCCGACCCGCACGAGGCAACGGGGCGTATCGTCCGCATCATGCGGGCATTTAAGCCTGATGTGGTAGTCACCTTTGACCGGACAGGCGTTTATGGGCATCCCGACCATCTCGCCGCTCACCGCTGGACGACGGACGCCTTTCGTGCGGCGACAGATGTCGCTCGCTACCCAGTGGAGTCCTATGGGGGCGTTTTTCAGCCGCAGCGCTTGTACTATACAGGTGCAGCCAGAGCCATTTTGCTGATGTTTGATGCCATGCTGCGCGACATGGAAAGACCCTCCATTTTTCAGGGGGTGGATGTCAACACAATGGGTATTCCCGATGAGGAAATCACCCACCGCATTAATGTCTCGCCCTATGTCGATTTGAAGCGCGATTCATTCATGAAACACCGCACCCAGATTCAACCGAATGGGGCATTTGAGGTTATTGGCGAAGACCAGTGGAAGGAATTTCGTGCCACCGAGGTTTACGCCTTTGCCGAGGGGGTGCCGCTGCCCACTGACCACAACGGGCAAGACCTGTTCATTGGGCTAACACCCGCGGCGGAGCGCCCGTGAGGTGAACCTTCACGAATACCAATCAAAAGCCATTCTCGCCCGTTATGGGATTCCCGTCTTGTCGGGGGGGGTGGCGTCCTCCCCACAAGAAGCCTATGACAACGCCAAACGGCTTGGGGAAAGGGTTGTCCTCAAGGCGCAAGTTCTCACTCATGGACGTGGGCAGGCAGGGGGAATTCGGATTGTGAACAGCGCCGAGGACGCCCGACAGGTTGCCGCGCAGATGCTCGGCATGACCATTGGGCGGTTTACGGCACAGCGTCTTTTGATCGAACCGATCATCGGTATTCGGCAAGAACTCTATATCGGGGTGGTGCTGGATCGCTCCGCTCGCAGTCCGGTGATCATGGCGTCACCCGCTGGCGGGGTAGCGATCCGTTCACGTTCCGGCGGGGTGAGTCGTGAGATGCTTGATCCTGACCTCGGCTTGCACGATTTTCAGGCGCGGGCGTTGGCAAACAGCATTCAATTGGAACGGGAACACTGGTCAGCCTTCATCAGCATTGCCCAGGCGCTCTCGCGCTGTTTCTTCGAGAATGACTGCACCCTTGCCGAGATTAATCCCCTTGCCCTTACCGAGGATGGGCGGTTGATTGCCCTTGATAGCAACTTAATCCTTGATGACAATGCCCTTTTTCGCCACCCAGACCTTGCCGAGATGTACGATGGGCTGGCAGAACACCCGCTGGAACGCCGCGCACGGCAGGCAGGGCTGCGCTATGTGGGTTTGGGCGGTGATATTGGCTGCATGGTCAATGGCGCTGGTCTGGCTATGACGACGATGGACGCTATTGGTTATGTCTCCGCCCTTGCAAAACCGCACAACACCATCAGTAATGCGAATATCATGCCGCACGCTCCGGCTAATTTTCTTGATCTGGGCGGTGGGGCGCTGGCGCACCAAGTGGCGGCGGGCTTACGGGTGATCCTCAATGACCCCAATGTGAGGGCAATTTTGATCAATATCTTTGGCGGGATCACCCGCGCTGACGAGGTGGCGGAAGGCATTTTGACCGTTGCCGTAGAAAGTGACCCGAACATCCCGATCATTTGCCGGCTGGCTGGGACGAATGCCGACGAAGGGCGGGCGCTGCTGCGTGCGGCGGAGTTAGCCCATCTTCATTTAGCGATCACTCTCATTGAGGCAGCGGAACGGGCGATTAGCGCGGTGGGCGGGGCGCGACCATGAGCATCTTAGTCGATAAATCGACGCGGGTCATTGTCCAGGGGATCACCGGACGCGAAGGGAGCTTTCATGCACGCCAAATGATTGCTTATGGCAAAGATCATCACGCTCCGATCATCGTTGGGGGTGTTACCCCTGGGCGGGGCGGAGATTGGTTTGAGAGTGTTCCTATTTTCGATAGCGTGCGAGAAGCACGGGAAGCGACGGACGCCACAACCTCGATTCTTTATGTCCCGCCGCGCCATGCTGCCGATGCCATTTACGAGGCAATTGATGGCGGGATCACCTTGATTGTATGCATTACGGAAGGAATCCCCATTCGAGATACGCTGCGTGTTCGCTCTCGCTTGGCGGGAACGAACACCCGCTTGGTAGGTCCGAACAGCCCTGGTCTTCTGACGCCCGGCGCGGCAAAGGTGGGGATTATTCCCGGTAGAATTGCCATGCCGGGCAATGTTGGGGTGATCTCCCGTTCGGGGACGCTTATGTATGAAGTCCTCCATACCCTGACCCAAAACCGCATTGGGCAAAGTACCTGTGTGGGCATTGGCGGCGATCCAGTGGTGGGGATGAGCTTTACCGAGGTCTTGGCGCTTTTTGAAGACGATCCACAGACCGACCAGATTGTTTTGATTGGCGAAATTGGCGGGGATGAAGAAGAACGCGCCGCCGCCTATATCCGCGACCACCTGACGAAGCCAGTGGTAGCGTTCATCGCCGGAAAAAGCGCCCCAGAAGGGCGGCAGATGGGTCACGCTGGAGCGTTGATTGAAGGGGCGTTTGGGACACACGCCGGAAAAGTCGCCGCGCTCCGTGCAGCGAATGTCCGCCTTGCTGATCATCCCGATTACATTCCCGAACTGCTCAGTGGTCGGTGAGATGCACAGTGAGGCGAGGAGAGAGACGGTACGATATTTGGGTGTCCATACGATCCCCCGTGAGGCGCTTCCGGCATGGATGCATAGTGAACCGCGCCGGCTTGATCCCTGCTTATTGATCGTCCTCGCCTTTGGTCTGTTGGCAGCACTCCCGCTGATGACCCGCCCTGGGTTGCCCGCCAACACGGATGCTGCCCTTTATGAATACCGCTCGGCACAAGTGGCGGCATTGGCAAAGGGGGGAGTTCTTTTTCCGCGTTGGCTGCCAGAGGCTTATTTTGGCTATGGTTCGCCGCTGCTCAATTACCTTCCGCCGCTGCCTCATGTGCTGCCCGCTCTGCATCAGGCACTTACCGAGGCAACCCCCACCGAGAGCGTAAAGGCATTCTTGGTGATGGGCATGTTGGCAGCGGGCGTAGGGATGTACCTCTTTTGTCGGGGGCGCTTTGGCGCAGGGGGAGGGCTGATTGGCGCTCTTGCCTATCAATTTGCCCCGCCGCTCCTCTCTGCCCTGCCCTATCATTCTGGCGATCTGGCGCTGGTCATGGCAATGGCGGCACTCCCCTTTGCCGTGTGGGGGTTGGATGCCATTCGGCTGACCCCGGGACGAGAGGCGTTCTTTGCCGCGCTTCTGGCATTAACGGCATTTGCACTCACCGATGCGCGGATCGTCGCCTTTGCCACTCCGGTATTACTTGCCTTGCTCATTACCGGACGGCATTTGCACTCTGGCAGGCAGCGTATTGGATGGCAAACGGTGCTGGCACTGCAAGGGGCGGCAATTTTGGGGGCGATTTGTCTGACTGCCTTTTTCTGGCTGCCCGCTGTTGCTGAAACGGAGGCGATCCACTGGCTGCCTTCGGGCGATTCAACGTATGGAGGGTCAATTTCTCTGCCAGAAATATTCCGCTCACCGCTCCCTTCCGATCCGAGACTCTTAACGCCGCTTTTTCCGCGTGGGATAGGGTGGGGAGCGCCGATCCTTGCCCTCCTTGCTTTTGCGGGTGTTGTGCTTCAACAGCGGCGGGGAGAAGGGGGCGATGTGCTGCTGTGTGCCATACTAGGGATTGTTTTTGTGATCTTTGCCCTCCCTTCATTTGGTGGATTGTGGCGAGGGGAAGGGTTTCAAGCACCGCAACCCTATCATGCGGTTTTGGTCGCCTTGTTTTGTTTTGCCGTAGCCAGTGCCGGAGTAGGACGTTGGTTGAAGGGTCGCCCTTTACGGTGGGAGATCCTTGGGGTCATTGGACTGTGTGGTATTTCCCTACTCTCAAGCCTGGGTGTCGTTACCCCGCCGCCATGGAACAGCGATTTAGGGGCAGAGAACCCCCTTAGCCTTTCCCTGAAAGCCGCCACAGCCGAATTGCGCGGCGATCAGTTTGGGACCCTTCGTGAGGGTGTGCTGCTGCCGATCCAGACTCCTCGTCCGCTCGACCCCTTGCCCGATTACCTAGCCACTCTGAGAGAGGGGCGTTTGGAGCGCCTGAATGTGGCGGGGATTGGCGCAGAGACACAGCTAGGCGGTGTCCCCTCTGGGGCATTAAGCTACGAATACATCTTGAACACACAAGTAGAGACAACCGCCGAACTCCGTGTATTATTTTTTCCGGGGTGGTCGGCAGCGCTTGATGGTATAGCGCTCTCACTGCGCCCTTCGGCGGAGGGATTAATCAGCCTTCGGCTTCCGGCGGTGAACGGGGCTTTGACAATTCGGTTTGGGGGAACACCTGCCCGTGATTGGGGATGGTTGATCACCTTTTTGGGTGGGGGGGTGATTCTTTTCCTCACCCGTCGGCGGTGGGCAGGGATTGGTAATGAGCGGCGGGAATGGCGGGGGTCACAGCCATCGTTGGGGGTTGTTGTCGGGGGCGGACTACTGCTGTGTGTCTTTGCCGGCGGGGTGACGCTCATCCGCGCCCTCCCCGCCGCCACAGGGGTTGAGCGCTATACGCCACTCCCGCGTTTTTTTCAAGGTGGGGTTGACTTATTAGGCTACCGTCTGGAGACGGCAACCCCTTTGCGCGGCGAGCCGCTGACGTTGGATGTCTACTGGGTGGCGTCGCGCCCGCTGGCGGAGCTGCTGCAATCGGAAGTATGGCTGAGGCGTCCGGGGGAAGACCAACCCTATGCCCAAAGTATTCACCGTCACCCCGGAGGGGTTGCCTCACTACGATGGTCGGTAGGGGGGGTGGTGCGGGATCGCTTTTGGGTGCATCTGCCGCCAGACACACCCGCTGGCGAATATTACCTTTACGTGCGGATTGGGGCGTGCGAGTCGCGGACGATTTTGCCCTGTGCCGATATGTCTGGACGGGATGGGTTTAGCCCGACGGGGCAAAGTGAACGTGGGGGGATTGTCATACCTGTGGTCGTCCGCATAAAACAGTGAAGAGCTGAGTCGAGGATGATGCTAGACAAAAAACGCCTTGAGGGGCAGCAAGGCGTTTGATAAGACCATATGAGAATTTGGAGTTGCCTCCCTTATTGGGGGGGCATTTTGCGGGCGTTCACCCCGATACGCCCATAGAGTCGGCTGAGGGTATACATGTCTTGTTCCAGCGCCACACCTTCGTGGTAGCCTTTCCAAACTTGTTCGCGGTTTAAGACCGCACCCGCCGCCAAAACTTTCAGAAAATTGACCTCTGCTTGTTCGTAGAGTTCGCCAATCAATCGGGTGAGTTCGTCCAAGCCATCATCGCGCCAGGGAAACCCCTCCGAACCGGGCAAAATCGACATCCGCCTTTACGCCTCCTCACGGGAAAATAGGTTTGCGATGTGTGGGCAGCGCATGACCACATTGTAGCAGAATTTGCCTTGAAAGATATAGGCAAGGGAGTGTTGTTTGGGAATGATTTCCGCGCTATAGGCAGATAGTTTATGTTCTTGGTGAAGGCAGGACGTTCGCTTTATACAGATAGGGGTTACACACTTGCCCTCATCCCCTACCCCCTTCTCCCCCTGAGGGCTGAGGGGGTACACGCCAAAGGCAGGTCGTAGGGGAATGAGCGGAAAAACTGCTGTCGCCCCCTCAACCGTAGACAGGGGAAGTGAGGGTAGGCGCGACACCCCAGGGGGTGTCCCTACGAGGGTGGGGGATGGCGGGTTAGAAGGACAACACACCCTAAAATTCCCCTTGTTTTATAAGTGTCATATCCACCGCCCTACCTATCCTGTACATCCGCCCCACCTTCCGCTACACTAGCCCCATCCAACCTGTAGAATAATGTGTGGCATGAGCGTAACAAAACGACGGAATCACTACTACCTTGTCTCCCTCGGTTGTTCCAAGAACACCGTTGACTCCGAAAGCATGGCGCAGCTTCTTGATGAATCGGGGATGCGTCCCACCGAGGCGGCAGGCGCTGCTGAAGTCCTCATTGTGAATACCTGCGGCTTCATCAACGCGGCGAAGGATGAAAGCGTTGCTACGTTGCGCAAACTTGCCATTGGCAAAAAGCGTGATCAGCTTCTCATTGCCGCTGGCTGCATGGCGCAGCGCTATGGACGTGAACTTGTGGATCGCGTGCCGGGGCTGGATGGTGTGATCGGCACGCGCCGCTGGATGGATATTGTTGAACTAATCACCGCACTACGCGGGCGAACACAGCCCGAACCCCTTTACCACCTACCCGATGAGGCAAAGACCGTTGGCAGTGACGAACGGGGCGCTCTCCGTGCCACCCGGCAAGGGAACAGCGCCTATCTAAAAATTGCCGATGGCTGCCGCCGCCCTTGCGCCTTCTGCGCCATTCCGCTGATCAAAGGGACGGCGGTCAGCCGCCCGCCCGATGCCATCGTTCGCGAAGTGCAGCGCCTTGAGGCACAGGGCGTACAGGAATTGATCCTAATCGCTCAAGACTCCACCGATTATGGGCATGATCTGGGAATCAAAGACGGCTTGGCACACTTGCTGGATCGGCTGACAACAGAGACAGCGATGCCCTGGCTGCGCCTGATGTATGCCTATCCGGGGGCAGTTACCGATAAACTGATCGAGATCATGGCGACCCGCTCACAAATCCTAAACTACCTTGATATTCCCCTTCAACACGGCAGCCGCGAGGTTCTGAAGCGGATGCGCCGTCCGGCAAATATCGAATGGTGCTACCAGACGCTTGCCAAAATGCGCTCTGCAATGCCCGATCTCGCCATTCGGACGACGTTTATCGTCGGCTATCCAGGGGAAACAGAGGCGGAATTCAATGAACTGATGACCTTCGTCCGCGATCTGGAATTTGATCGCGTGGGTGTGTTCACCTACAGTTACGAGGAAAACACCCCCTCCGCAGAGCAGACCGGACACCTTTCTGAGGCAGAAAAGAACGCCCGCCGCGAGGCACTCATGGCGCTGCAACAGGGAATCAGCCTGCGCAAGAATCAGAATCAGGTGGGACGCACGCTTGAGGTGATCGTGGACGGGCAAGACAACAACCTGACGATTACCCGCAGTTACCGTGATGCGCCAGAGGTGGATGGCTATGTGATTGTCGAAGGCGAGACAGCCCCCGGACGCCCCATCATCCCCGTGCGAATCACCGGCGCGATGAATTACGATTTGGTTGGTGTAGTGGAAAGTGGATCACCCTTGATCACAATTGGCTAAGATAGTCTTGAAACATCCAAAATGGGCTTGGTGGACGTAACAATCATGAGATCATCAGCAACGCCGCCACATGAAGAAGATAGCCCCCAAAACCGTCCGATGCTATATACTTAGAAATACCGACTAGGATAAATCGTCTGGTGGGCGGTGACGTTGTGGTGACAAAAGGACGGCGTGCAGCGCGAACAATCGCCCTGCAAGCACTTTACGAATTGGATTGTACGCAGCATTCGCTTGGGGAGGTGATGGCAGGGCGGTTGGAGGAAACAGTTCTCCCCGATGAACTGCGGGTGTTCGCTTATGCATTGGTGAATGGCGTTTTGGAATACAAAGCCACCCTTGATGGGCTTATCCGTCAACACGCCCCAGAGTTTCCACTAGAGCAAGTCGCTATTGTTGATCGCAACTTGCTGCGCATCGCCCTCTACGAGTTCTTGATCACTACAATGACACCCGTGAAGGTTGCCATTGATGAGGCGGTGGAATTGGCAAAGGAATATGGTTCGGAAAGTACCGCCCGTTTTGTGAACGGCGTCTTGGGCGCATTGGCAGCACAAATGGGGAAGGCGGAGTCGAAGGATAGCGTATCGTGAATATCTTCGGGATTGGCGCAGCCGAACTGATTCTGATCCTTGTGATTATGTTCATCTTCGCAGGACCAAAACGGATGGTGGCATGGGCTTACCAATTAGGACATTATGTGGCGAAGTTTCGCCAGATGATGGACGAAACATGGGGTGCGATTCGTAAGGAATTTGAAGCCGCGGAGATTGACCTTCCCCAAACACCACCATTGCTTGGCTCAAAAGGGCGGTTTAATGTTCTTGCTGAGGCGAACAAAGTCATAGACAAGGAACTGGGCAAAGAGGCGCGGACGATCAGCGGTGAACTGAACGATGTGGCGCAAACAACACGCTCAGCCTTTGTTGGGGCAAGCACCGTAACCGCCCCCGCTGCCAACACGAATACAGCAAACACAGAGACACCTCCCACCCTAGCAGAGCAAGGCGACCCACCCACCCCCACAAACGGAGACGGGCAGAAGTACGACGCATGGCTACCCCAATAACCCCTACGAACACGCCGGCAAACACAGCGGCGAATACACCCCCTGCCACCACCCCAGAGGTGGAAGGGAAGGTGATGGGCTTTTTTGATCATATTGATGAACTGCGCGTTCGCTTCATCCGTGTCGTAGTGGCGGTAGTCATTGGGATGATCCTCTCCCTGTTCATCACGAACGAGGTCATCGCCTACCTTGCCCGCAGCTATGGGCAGCGCCTTGCCCTCACCGAACCGACTGATTCGGTAGTGACCTTCTTCCGGGTGGCGCTTCTGTTGGGGGCGATCTTTGCCATGCCGATCATCACCTACCAAACGCTGATGTTCGTCCTCCCCGCGTTAACCCGCAAAGAACGTCGATGGGTGTTTTGGGCAATCCCCGGCACAACAGCACTTTTCCTGATCGGCTTGCTCTTTACATGGTTTTTCCTCGTTCCCCTTTACATCACCTTTTTGGCGACCTTCCAAAGTGATATTTTCGTCACCATCTGGACGGCGGATTCGTACATCACCTTCGTCACCGCTGTGCTGTTCTGGCACGGGGCAGCCTTTGAGACACCGCTTATTTTTTATGTTTTGGGGCGAATGGGGATGGTCACGCCGCGCAGCATGGTCAAATTTTGGCGGGCGGCAGTGGTGGGAGCGGCGGTGGTGGCAGCCCTCGTCACCCCAACGGTAGACCCCGTTACGATGTCGGTGGTCATGGTCATTTTATTGGGGTTGTATGTGGCGAGCATTGGTCTGGTGGCTATCGCTGTTCGCATCAACAAACGCCGCCTACAGGCAGCAGAGGCAGCACACCCTTAACCATGCCAATTCGAGTCAACCTTTGGGCGCGAACAATTCTCTTTTTCCTGTGTGTCTACAGCGTCCTCGGCGGGGCAACCTTCAGCGGCGGGATGCTCACCCCACGCTACCAAATTGTCAACCTAATTCTCATCAGTGCCGTAGGATTGCTGTGGTTTGTTGCCCATTGGCGGGGCTATGGGCGGCGTGTCCCCCGCTGGCGGTGGGGCGCTGTTCCGCTGGAACTGGCAATCGGGCTGTGGGTGGTCACTATTGGCGTTTCTCTGGCGGCAAACCTTGAACTATGGCGGCGCATTGCTATTGGGATGTGGTACGTTGGGCTGTATATCCTCGTCTGGTACGCTCTTCAAGATGCCCTTGCCAACCGCACCCTGACTCCGGCGGCGCTCACCGAAGGAATACTTCTGGCGGGTGGGGTGGTCATGGTGCTGCCCACCGTTCAACTCGTCCAACGCTTGACTGCCTACCTCGCCATTCCGGGCGATATACGGGGGGCAATGACCCCGCTCAGCGACCTTGTGCGGCTGTCGGGAACGCTTGAAAATCCGAATCGCTTAGCCGTGTTTCTTGTCTTGCTGCTTCCGCTTGCGCTGGCGCGGATGGTGAACGCCCTCCGCGCCCATCGGCGGGTGGGGGGCGCGTTCTGGGCAGGGTACAGCGCTTTGGCCGGGGTGCTGCTGATCTTCGCTTTCAGCCGAGGGGGATGGCTGAGCGGAGCAGGGGCGGTGATCGCCTTTGCCGCGCTTTTGCTGCTCCATTCCGGGTTCACCAGTCCCGCCCGTGTGAGGGCATGGTGGCAGGAACAAAGTGGGCATGCGAAGGCACTGGTTGGCGCTTCGGCGCTGATTATACTTATCGCTGGCGTTGGCGCTGTCCTCGTTTTCTTTCGTATCTCGGCAACACAAACCCGTTTGGGAGATCAGCGGGGGATGTTCTACACGGCGGCAGTGGCGCTCTTTCAAGAAAAACCGCTCACCGGAACAGGGCTATACACCTATGGGCAGGGCTTGCTTCGCTTTGACTCCATGCCCCCCCGCCAAGTTCACAGCCACGCCCACAGCGTCCCCTTCACTGTTGCCGCTGAGTTGGGTCTTTTGGGGTTGATCGCTCTGACCGTCTCTGGGGGCTTCGTCGTCTGGGGGGTATCAAAGCAATGGCGAGCGCTGAACAGCCCCGAACATGCTGGTGAACGGATTCTGCTGGCGGGTGGAATCGCCGGAGTGGTCGGCTTTTGCCTCCACCATCTGACAGACTTCACCGCTGTCACTGCGGTGATCCCGCTGGCGGGGTTGGTCGTCTTAGCCGCTATTGTGCCAGCGCCGCTTCACCTTAGTGGGGCAAAACCCGCAGAGCGTTACCATTGGCGAGGGATTGTTTCCCTTTTGCTGCTGGCTGTCCTGCTTGGCGGGGCGCTTTATAGTTACAACGCTTATGCCCTTTATTACGATGCCTTGGTGGGCGGCTATCCAACGGGTGACTATCGCCGTGTGGCGGAAGGGAGCGCGGCAGCGCAGCAGCGCGATCCAAACATGCCCGTATACCCGCTCATGGCGGCGTACTTTACGATGGTTGATGGGACGGAGGTGACACGCCCAAGGGTTGAGTCTAGTCTCGCCTTTTATGATGCCTTCCTCGCCCTTGAACCCTATTACGCGCCAGCGTGGGCAAATGATGCCGCCTTGCACTGGTGGCTAGGGCAAGAAGGACAAAAAGACGAAGACCGCCAGGCGGCAATTCGTGCCATGCGCCGTGCGGGGGAGGTTGCCCCTGATGCGTGGGAGTTTCACTACAATCTGGGGGTCTATCTTGAGCAGATGGACTTTGATGAAACGGGGATGCGGACGGCTTACGAGCGGGCATTAGAACGTTACCCAGGCAGTCGCTTCTATCAGGGGTGGGAGGAAAGCGCCCTCCGCCGTCAGATTGCCGAAACCTATATCCCGCTGATGCCGCTGACCGCCTTTCAAGAGACTCTGCGGCATCTTCAAAAGGAGACCATTCCGCAGGCAGTGGCGGTGTGGGCAGATGCCCCTCAGCGGGAGCAGAACGATATGGCGGGCATGGCGCTTTCGGTGATCCTTGCGGTTGAGTCAGGGGCGGACATTGATTCCGTTGAGTTGGCGTTGAACCGCCTCGAACGCTACAGCGAAACGCTGAAAGCCTTTTATGCAGTAGCGGATATTCCTTTTTATGGGGAATGGCTGGCATTGGGGCGGGGCTACGGGGCGTGGCGTTTAGGAGACAAGGCGACAGCAGAAAAAAATATCAGGGCTGTTTGCGAGGCATTTCCCACCGCGCCACGTTCGTTTCCCGATATCGTCTCGTCGCACTTCTTACGGATTGCCGTCCCCGATTACCTTCTGCCGCAGGTCTATTCGCCAAAACATCCGGCAGAGGTGGAATTTTTGCTGCGGCGCTTGGTCGGGCGTGCTGATCTAGCGAATGCACCAACGCTTAGTGAAGAATGCAAGGCAGAATGGGGGCTAGTTTCGCCATTGCCTGTCCCCGGTGGCTAAGGCGGTTTTTCTCCACTTCGGAAAGTTCCGCCACTGTCCGCCCATTAGGGAGGACAAAAAGCGGATCATAGCCAAAGCCGCCTGTCCCGCGTGGGGCATCCCCGATGCGCCCCTCACAAATCCCCTCAGCGACGATTTCCACCCCGTTGGGCGTGACACAGGCAATAGCACAGACAAAGCGGGCGCTACGCCGCTCGGCAGGGATATTCTCTAGGGCTGCCAACAGTTTTGCGTTCCGTTCGGCTGTTGTGGGCGCATAGCGGGCGGAATAGATCCCCGGTGATCCATCAAGCGCATCGACCATCAACCCGGAATCATCGGC
This sequence comes from Anaerolineales bacterium, assembly GCA_015075625.1. NCBI lineage: Bacteria > Bacillati > Chloroflexota > Anaerolineae > Anaerolineales > Anaerolineales bacterium. The sequence continues at coordinate 499,852 of JABTTZ010000001.1, forward strand.
AAGGGTGATCACTCCGGCGGCGGCGGCATATGCCCGCGCCTTGATCAGAGCATTTCCGGCAAAAGTGACCCCTGTTTCGGGAACATCCATTCCCGCCAAGCCAACATCGGCAAGCGTCCGCCATGTGATAGGTAGATCGGCAACCATGCTGCGATATTCGGTCAGTTTGCCCGGGTTTGTGGAGGCGATTAGAAGGGTAGGCATAGGGGTGTGACCGTGTTATAGCGTGCGGGGACGTTCAAATAACAAACGTCCCCACACACGAGATGCCTTAAATAGCTTTTTCTGTCTTACGATCAAAGATGTGAATGCTGGTCACATCGATCAGGACGCGCATCCGCTGCCCAACCAGAGATGTGGTACGAGGGTCAAGACGGGCGATGAAGGTCTTTCCACCTTCTTCAAGGTAGATGATCTTCTCGTTGCCCATCTGCTCAACGACATCAACGTTGGCTTCAACAGGCGCCGGGTCGATACCGGGGGGCGGTAGCTGGGCATCGTGAATGTGTTCGGGGCGAACGCCGAGGATAACCTCGCTGCCAATGTAGGGGCGATAGCGATCATAATTGGCGGCGGGGACATGAACACGGAACACGCCCGTATCAATGAATAGCTTTCCACCTTCTTCAACAAGGCGGCTATTATCAAAGAAATTCATTGAGGGGCTGCCAATAAAGCCAGCCACAAAGATGTTGGAAGGCTTGTCATAGAGCAACTGGGGTGTATCCAATTGCTGAAGTTCACCAGCACTCATGACGGCAATCCGCGTCCCCATGGTCATGGCTTCTACTTGGTCGTGGGTCACGTAGATGAATGTCGTCCCCAAGCGTTGGTGCAGTTTGCTAATGAACGCCCGCGCCTCAACGCGCAGCTTTGCATCAAGGTTGGAAAGCGGCTCGTCCATGAGGAATACTGCGGGTTCGCGGACGATTGCCCGCCCCACCGCAACACGCTGCCGCTGACCGCCAGACAGTTGGCGGGGTTTGCGATCCAGCAGCTGCTCAATGAGCAGGCTCTTGGCAACCTCGCGGACGCGCTGATCAATGACCTGTTTGGGGGTCTTGCGCAGGCGCAGACCGAATGCCATGTTCTCGTAAACGGTCATGTGCGGGTAGAGGGCATAGCTCTGAAAGACCATAGCGATATCGCGGTCTTTCGGGGCGACATTATTCACAACGCGATCCCCAATCAGAATTTCGCCATCGGAAATTTCTTCCAGCCCCGCCAACATACGCAGGCTGGTGGATTTCCCACAACCAGAGGGACCGACAAGGACAAGAAATTCTTTATCGGCAACCTCGATGTTCAACTCGCGCACGGCGATGACATCCCCGGCATAACGCTTCCAAACATTACGGAATGAAACACTAGCCACTGATCAATCCTCCATTGCAAACTTTTTTCGCGCAGCACAATAAAGCCTGAAAAACCCGCCTTAAAGCGGAAGGAACGAGTATTTATTGTGCGTTAGGGTGATTATGACATCCTTTTTCACTTTGCACAACCAATTTTTACCGAAAACCATCGATTTTCGTGCAAATTTGATAGATCGCCTAAAACATAAAGAATTCATTGAGAGACAATGAAATTTCAATACATTTCACATTTAAGGGTAGATCCTGGTTCAAAAAATGCCTGTAGGGATTACACGCTTGTCCTCATCCCCCTACCCCCTTCAATCTACCCCTTTCGATGAATACGTCGTAAAGGGGCAATCGCCCCGTTACGACGACGAAGCCAAGCGCAACCGTATGGCAAGCCAACGGCAATCGTGCCATACTCGTTATTGATTGGCAATTTACCACTGCTGATGCCCGTATCAACCTTAAATAGCGTTACCGATCATTTTATTGGGAAAGCAATTGGGAGTTTCTAGTAGTCCATCGGGAAGGTAACCACAGAAAGAGACAGCCCTCACCCCCTCGCCCGCAGCATTTCTCCCCTTTCCCCGTAGACAGGGAAAAGGCGCGGGGGATAGGGGTTCTTTAGGAATTTTCTTGACGAACTATTGGTCTATGAAGGCGGTGTGACCTTGCTCACCTTTGTCAAATTGGGCGGATCGCTGATTACCAACAAACAGGAAGCCGAATCTTTTCACGCCGATCTAATGGCGGAGGTTGCCAGCGCGTTAGTTCATGCTTTTGAACAAGGCGTTCCCCTTTTGGTTGGGCATGGCAGCGGATCGTTTGGGCATAGCGCCGCCGCCAAACATGGCACCATGGACGGGGTGCGTACCGCTGATCAGTGGATCGGCTTTGCCGAGGTTGCCTTCGTCGCCCGCCAGCTAAATACCCTTGTTGTTGACGCTCTGGCGTCGGCGGGGCTGCCTATTTTCGCCTTCCAACCTTCGGCATCGGCACGCTGTCGGGATGGTGTCCTCGAATCCATGGAGGTTACCCCGCTGACCTTAGCGCTAAGCGAAGGGCTTGTCCCTGTTGTCTATGGCGATGTCGCCTTCGACTCGGTGCGGGGGGGGACGATCATTTCCACCGAGACGATATTTCGTTACCTTGCCGGAAGGCTAAAGCCCTCCCGGATATTCCTCATTGGCGATATGGCAGGGGTCTATGATCAGCGCAAGCAGATCATCCCGCTGATTTCCCCCGCCAATTACGAAGCAGTGGCGGCGCAGATTGGCGCATCAGGGGGGGTGGATGTCACCGGCGGCATGGCGACGAAAGTGCGCGATATGATCGCCCTAGCAACGGCAGTGCCTGGGTTGGACATTCGCATCTTTGGCGGCGGCACGCCCGAACAAATTTCCCAAGCCCTGCTTGGCGAAAGCGAGCCAGGGACGCGCATTATTGGCGATGAGCCGCTCTGATTTTTCGCCGCGTTGTTGTCCATGGTCTACCCACCGTTTCACCCGCCGCGATGGAATCATCTATCGGCTTAGCCCCTTCTCCATCCGGCAGCGTTCCGCCCTTCCCTGTGTATGAGGATAGGGTTCTTTCGGAATCGTGCTGATGAACGACTGAGCGCGTTGCGGCATTTTTCGGTAAGATCATTCTAAGTACCGCCACAAAAGGTGTTTGGAGTGAGGAAAGCAGAAAACCCTGTGCAACAACGCCTTTCAAGCTCCGAAGGGGTGGCTGCTTTCAGCCCGGCGCTTTAGCGTCGGGATCATCAGCGATCCCGCCTGTTCATTGTGGTCGTACTTGGCAACCCTCCAACGAATGATTCACGGCAAACGCAAAAAGGACGGCGATCATGAAACTGGCACTCATTGGGCTTGGGCGCATGGGCTTGAATATGGTGAAACGGATGGTGAAGGGAGGGCATGAGGTAGTCGCCTTCAACCGCAGCCCCGAACCCGTTCAGGAGGCGGCGGCAGCAGGCGCTATCGCGGCGGCGTCCCTTGAAGATGCCGTCAGCAAGCTAAGCGCCCCTCGCGTTGTTTGGCTCATGTTGCCCGCTGGCGATGTGACGGAAAAACACCTCACCACGCTGATGACTCTTCTCAGCCCGGGTGATCTGATTGTGGATGGGGGCAACAGCAATTTTCATGACACAATGCGCCGTGCAGCGATGCTCCGCGAAAAAAATATTTACTATGTAGATGTTGGCACAAGCGGCGGCATTTGGGGGCTGGCAGAGGGCTACAGCATGATGGTTGGCGGGGAGAAAGCAGCCGTAGAGATTCTCCGTCCAGCGTTGGAAACGCTTGCCCCCGCACCCGATCAAGGCTGGGGGCATATGGGTCCGAGTGGCTCAGGTCATTACGTCAAGATGGTTCATAACGGAATTGAGTACGGGATGATGCAGGCATATGCCGAGGGGTTCGAGATCATGCGGGCGCGGAAGGAATTCAACCTTGATCTCTACCAGATTGCCGAGGTGTGGCGCTTTGGCAGCGTCGTCCGCTCATGGCTGCTCGATCTCACCGCCAACGCCTTGAAAGAGGATCAAGAATTAAGCGACCTGAAGGGCTATGTTGCCGATAGCGGCGAGGGGCGCTGGACTGTCTTTGAGGCGATTGATCAGGACGTTCCCGCACCGGTGATCACGCTCTCGCTCCAAATGCGCTTCCGCAGCCGTCAGGATGATAGCTATGCCGGGAAACTTCTCGCCGCCATGCGCAATCAATTTGGCGGTCACGCGGTGAAGAAAAACGAATAGGCGGAGAACGCCCATGGTCACCAACAGCATTGTCATTTTCGGCGCGTCGGGCGATCTGACGCGACGCAAATTAATTCCCGCTTTGTTCAATCTCTGCCGCAAGGGGCGTTTGCCCGAAAGCCTCCAAATTATTGGCATGTCGCGCACCGTTTACAGCGATGCGGAGTTTCATGCGACGCTGATCGAAGGGGCAAAGGCAGCCTTAGGCGCTCACTGGCACGCCGAACAGTGGGACGATTTCGTCAAGCGCGTCCATTACCTCGCCGGCGATGCGGCAAAGGCGGAGGATGTTGCCACACTGAAGAACTTCCTCGCCACGTCCGAAGGGGAAAGTGCGAACCGCTTGTACTACCTATCTACCGCCCCCTCGCTTTACATTCCGATCACGGCGAACCTCGGCACAGCCGGATTGACCAGCGAGGAGAACGGGTGGCGGCGGGTGGTCATTGAAAAACCGATTGGCTATGACCTGAAAAGCGCCCGCGAGTTGAACGCTGCGGTACGGATGTCTTTCAACGAGCATCAGGTGTACCGCATCGATCACTACTTGGGGAAAGAGACGGCGCAAAACCTCTTGTTTTTGCGCTTTGCCAACACCATCTTTGAACCCGTGTGGAATCGAAACTACGTTGAATATATCCAAGTGACGGTGGCAGAACAGGTGGATGTTGGTACACGGGGTGATTATTACGATCATGCCGGGGTGCTGCGCGATATGTTCCAAAACCACCTGTTGCAATTGATGGCGCTGGTGGCGATGGAGCCGCCCCCTTCCTTTGACGCCGATCTCGTCCGAAACGAGACGGTGAAGGTCTTAAACTCCGTCCGCCCCATTACCCTGAGCAACACTGTTCGGGCGCACTATCGCGGCTATCGTGAGACGCCCGGGGTGAAGCCCGATTCCCAAACGCCAACCTACGCCGCCCTGAAGCTCTACATTGATAATTGGCGGTGGCAAGATGTTCCCTTTTACCTTCGTTCGGGGAAGGCGCTGGAACGCAAAGACAGCGAAATTGTGATCCGTTTTCGCCGCCCTCCCCATCTTATGTTTGAACTTCCGCCGGGGGCAAGTTTTGAGCCGAATACCCTCTCCATTTGCATTCAGCCCGACGAAGGGATTCATTTGAAGTTTGAGGCAAAAGTGCCGGATGCCCTCCGAGAGACGCGCTCTGTCGATATGGAATTCCATTACCGCGATGAATTTGCCGATAAAGCCATTCCTGAAGCCTATGAGCGCTTGCTCCAAGACGCAATGAGCGGCGACGCCTCGCTTTTCGTCCGCAACGACGGGGTCGAGTCATCATGGCGGCTGATCGACCCGATCTTGCGGGGGTGGGAAACACCCGATGCCCCCCCACTAGCAATCTATGAGAAAGGGACATGGGGTCCCACCGAGGCGGATGAACTCATGGCGCGTGATGGGCATCAGTGGCGCTTGGGCTGCGGCGGGCATGAGTAAGCGCCTGAGCAATTCACCGTTCCTCAGTAGGGGCGTATGGTATACGCCCTTCCTTATCCGTTTAAGAGTGTGTCGCCACCTCTGTTCCTCCCCCCTCCCCAAATCCTCCGCTCATGGCGGTACTTTAGGAAGGGGGTTAGAATCTCGTTTGTCTGAGATCTGTCATAAAGGGGCATAAGTATGTCCAGCCCAACCGATGGCAAAATCCGTATCCTATTCCTCGCGGCAACCCCCCGCGCCACTGATCCTCTCCAACTTGGGGAGGAAGTGCGCACCATTGATGAACGCCTTCGTGCCGCCCAATTTCGGGATCGTTTTGAACTGACTCAACATTGGGCGGTACGCCTGACCGACCTCTCCGAATTGCTCTTGCGTCATCAGCCGCACATCGTCCATTTTTCCGGGCATGGCAGCACACAGGGCGAGATTGTCCTTGAGGATGCCAAAGGACGCCCCGTCACTGCCCCTGCCGCCGTCCTCAGCGATCTCTTTCGTATTTTGAAAGACAACGTGCGCTGTGTGATTTTGAATGCCTGCTGGTCGCAAACCCAAGCGGAAGGCATTGCCGCCGAGATTGACTGTGTGATCGGCATGGCGCGGGAGATTGACGACGACGACGCGCTCAGTTTTGCCGGTGGGTTTTACCGTGCGCTTGGCTATGGGCGCAGCGTTGCCGAGGCATTTGACTTGGGGCGAAATGAACTCGCCCTCAGCGATCTTTCTGCCGCTGCGACGCCACATCTGATCACGCGGCGGGTCGATGCCAGTGCCATGCGCTTTATCGAAAGCGCAATTCCCCTACCGATGACCGCAGAGACGGTAGATGCCCTGCTCACCTCTGTGTTCATCTCCTATTCCCGCGCCGATAAACCCTTTGTGGATCGTCTGACGAATGATCTAAAGGAAAACGGGGTTGATGTCTGGGTGGATACGCTAGGGCTAAAGCCCGGCACGCGCAACTGGGAACAGGCGCTGCGGGAGGCGATCCGCCTCGCCCGCTCCGTCTTGTTGGTCGCCTCCCCCAATTCACGCCGCTCGGTTTATGTTCAAGACGAACTCGCCATTGCCGAGATGTATAACCGTGAGGTGATCCCCATCTGGGCAGATGGCGATACATGGATGGACTCGATTGCGATGGGGATGGGCAAGCGCCAATTTGCCGACCTTCGCGGCAATCATTACGCAGCGGGGTTCGCGCAGGTGGTGGAAGTCCTCACCGGGAGAGCGCCCCTACCCATCCCCGAAAAAGCGCCGCCAGAAACGCCCGATTTCCCCCCCCGCAATCCGTACAAAGGGCTGCGGGCGTTCAAAGCGGATGATCAGGCTGATTTTTTCGGGCGCGATGAGGTCATTGCCGCACTCACAGCGAAAATCGAACAGCCTTCAACAGAGAGTCGTCTTGTAGCGATCCTCGGCGCGAGTGGGTCAGGAAAATCGAGTGTTGCCATGGCGGGACTCCTCCCCGCGCTCCAACGCCGTCACCCCGATTGGGTCTTTCTGCCGACGATTGTCCCCGGTATCCACCCATTGGATCGCTTGAATACGGCGCTCTCAGAGGCATTTCACCAAACGACGGCGCACATCCAAAAGGCGCTTGACGATCCCTCGACACGCGGGCTACATCTCTTGACGACGCAGCATGTTGGACGCGGGGAGCGCCGTGCCGTCCTCTTGATCGACCAATTTGAGGAACTTTTTACCCAAACGGCGGACGAGCGTGAACGCGCCGCCTTCATCGATCTCATTACGACGGCGGCAAGCGAACCCAACGGGGCGCTAATCGTCATCCTCACCATGCGGGCAGATTTCTATGATCGCCCGATGAATTATCCCGAATTAGGGCGGCTGATCAGCAGCGGCGCATCCCCCATCTTGCCCATGTCTCTGACCGATCTGCGGGACATCATCGAAAAGCCGGCGGCGCTCCCAGACGTACAAGTGACCTTTGACGAGGGGTTGGTTGGCGAGCTTGTCTTTCAACTGCGCGAACAAGTTGGCGCTCTCCCACTGTTGCAATTCACCCTCGATCAGCTTTTCGAGAAGCGCGAAGATCGCCGCCTAACGTGGCATTCTTACGATGCCATTGGCGGGGTACATGGGGCGCTGGCGCGGCACGCCGAAGCAACCTACATGGGGCTACCTACCGAGCGCCACCAAGCGCTGGCGCGAATTTTATTCCTCCGCCTGATTGAACCCGGCGCCACCGAACAAGATACCACCCGCCGCCGTGCGCCGCTGAGCGAACTACGCCTGCCCGACCCCACCCAAAGCACGCTCTTGGCAGAGGTGCGCGATGCGTTCGTGGAAAACCGCCTGCTGACGACGAACAAACATGACACGATTGAGACCATTGAGGTCAGCCACGAGGCGCTCATTCGGGAATGGGTGCGCTTGGGGGATTGGCTGAACAGCGCCCGCGAAGACCTTCGCTTTCAGCGCGGTTTTGCCCTTGATGTTGCCGATTGGCTGCGCAAGAACAAACCCAAAGACGATTTGTATCGCGGGGTGCGCCTCTACGAAGCCCAAACATGGGCAGCAAAAGCGGAAAACGCCCCTAGCGACGATGAGATCGCCTTCATCACTGCCAGCGCCGAAGAAGCCGCCCGCCAAAAGAAACTTCAAGAGGGGCTGGAACGCCGCGCCCGCCGCCGGACGCGCATCGCGTTGGGCATTTTTGCCCTTGCTGTGCCGATCATCGCGGTGATCGCCCTTGTCGCGTTGAACAGCGCCCGTGTCTCGGCAGAGAATCAGCGCCGCTCGGAGAGTCTGCGCCTTGCCGCTGACGCTATTTTGCAAACGGACATTCGTCAAAGCGAGACGGTGGCGCTGCTCAGTATTCGGGCGTTGAAAAATACCTATTCCGTGCAGGCGGATGCGGCGTTGGGACGCGCCCTCGAAAACTTGGGAACAATCCGCATCTTTGGTCCGTACAGAGATGCCTACGCCAAGAACAAAGCCGGGCATATCCAGCGCGTCCGCGCCGTTGAACTTCTGAAGGATGGCAAGACGTTCGTCAGCGGCGGCTACGACAATTCCGCCCGCTTGTGGGAGCTAGAAACAGGGCGCGAACTCCAAATTTATCTTGCCGATGAAGCCGTCCTTTGTGTAGCTGTCTCCCCCGACGAACGCTATATCGCTGGCGGAACATACCGAGGGACAATCTTCATTTGGGATCGGGCAAGCGGGGAAGTCGTCCGAAAGTGGTACGGGGAGGCAAACCAGATTTTGGGTGTCGCCTTCTCCCCCGATGGATCGCGTCTGCTTTCAGGTGGGGCAGATCGCTTGAATTTGCTGAATGTTTGGGATGTGGCAACTGGCACAGGTATTCGCTCTGTGCGGGGGCATAATGATTACATCACAAGCATCCATTACTCGCCTGATGGCTTCAGCATCCTCACCACAAGTGCCGATTACACTGCCCGTCTGTGGGACGCCAATACCTTTGAGGTGATCCGCGTCTTCAGTGGACACACGCTCGAAGTGATGGCGGGGGCGTTCAGTTCTGATGGACGCTATATCCTTACAGGCAGCGTCGATAATACCGCCCGCTTGTGGAGTGTGACTCAAGGGGCAGAGGTGCGCCGTTTTGTTGGGCATACGGATACCGTGCGGGCGGTTGCCTTCAGTCCTGATGGGCGTTATGCCGTCACCGGCGGGCAGGATAATCTCGCCCGCTTGTGGGATGTCACTGATGGGACGCTCTTAGGAACGCTCGTTGGGCATGGACAGTCAACCGATATTGACTTTACCCGTTACGATTACAGCATTCGTGTTGCCGACGATCAGCCGCGCCAAGCGGGGGCGGTGGATGCCGTTGTCTTTCACCCCAACGGAACGATGATCTTGACTGGGGGACGGGATGGGACAATCCGCTTATGGACATTCCTTGCCCGAAAATTCATCGGACACAGCGATGCCATTAGCCATGTCGCCTTTAGCCCTGATGGAAAATACATCCTCAGCGGGGGGCTGGATCGCACCGTTCGTTTGTGGGATGTGCTCAGCGGCTCGGAAGTTCGGCAGTTTGCTGGGAGTATCTTTGATATCTACCATGTTGCCTTTGCCCCTGATGGTAAGTACGTGGCGGCGGGTGGCAAAGACGGCGCGACCCGAATTTGGGAAACTTCTACTGGGTCGCTCTTGCGGCAAGTCCCCCCGCCAGAGACGTGGGATTCGGCTACGTCCTCAACAATCTGGAGCATCGCCTTCGCCCCTGATGGCAAAACCCTTCTCACCGCAGATGAGGAAGGAAACATCATCGCGTGGGATGTTCTCAGTGGGGCAAGAAACCTCCTCTATACGCCCCTTGATTCCCAAGCCAATCTAAGCGGGGGGAGTAGATACTGGAATAACACACAAATTTTTGATCTCAATTTTTCCCCAAATGGCGGCTATGTACTGAGTGCGGCAAACGACACCACTGCCCGCTTGTGGCTGCCCGAACAGGGCAAAGATATTCGTTGGTTTGTTGGGGAGACACTGGCGGGTGTCTACAGTGCGGCAATGACCGCCGATCATCGCTATGTGGCAACCGGCGGTGTAGACCGTGTGGCACGGCTTTTTGAGGTCGGGCGCAGTAAAATGATCCGCGAATTTCGCGGTCACACCGATTCGATCCTGAAGGTTGCCTTTTCCCCCGATGATCGATTCCTCTTGACGACCAGCAAAGACGGCACAGCGCGGCTGTGGAATGTCGAAACGGGTGAGGAAATCCGCCGCATGGTGGGGCATACGGGGGCTGTTCTTAGTGCCGCCTTCAGCCCCGATGGGGCGTACATTGTCACAGCAGGGGCAGACGGGCTGCTCCGTTTGTGGGACACGGATTACCTCAATTTCGTGCGCTTTGCTTGCCGCCAACTCGCCCGTGATTTTACCGAGGGGGAACGGACTGCCTATGCCATTACGGATAGTGCGGCAACTTGCCCCACAGAGAGTAACCCCGCCGGACTCCCCCCGGCGTGGACGCCCGTCCCCACCCGCAGCGCACCGCCAAGTGTCCCGCTAGGGACGCTTGTCCCCCCCGCGCTGCCCCCCAATACGATCATGGAATATCGGGCGGATCTTATCCGCGATTTTAGCCTGTTCCCCGATGGATCACGCTTAGCGCTCTACACGAACGGCATTGTGAAGATTATCGATAGCGAGAGCGGAAAGGAACTGCAAGAATTAGGGACACCGCAAAAAGGGAACGGCTATTATTTCGGCGGGGCAAAGATCACCCCTGATGGGCGCTATGCCTTGATCCGTACCGATAGCGACGACATTGAACAGTGGGATGTTCAAGATCGCTACCGTGTCCGCACCTTCGCCACGAAGCGCTATCCGGGCTTTGAAACCTATCTTTTGCCTTCTGCTGTGGGTAAGACACCCTACTTTGCTGTTTCGACGTGGGAAACGTGCGTTGTCATTGACCTGACAACGGGGGCGCGTGTTTTAGAAACAGAAGCGGGCTCCCCTTGTGTATTTTCCCCCGATGGCACACGGATAGTCGATAACAGCTACACCATCTACAACGTCGTCACCGGGCAGAAAGAGCTAGTCCTCAGGGGCGTCCCCATGCGCAATCGCGCCCCATTGATGCTGGATAACAACACCGCCCTTATCGCCTATACTACGCAAGCCAATGGGGTGGCGCTATCCCTTTGGAACAGTGATACGGGGAAGGTGCAAGCGGTCTTGGCTCACCCCATCACCCCCCCCGCTGGTCAATATACGCAAGCGATCCTCAGTTACCGGATTATGCCCGATGGCCGGTATATGCTGACGAGCGCCATTGATAATGCCTTGCGTTTGTGGGATATGCAGGATGGCACGCTGCTGCGCACCATCCGCCTAGAGACAGGCGTTAGCCCTGAGCCTTATCCCCCCACCATTCTTGCTATTGCGCCGGATGGAGAAAGCGCGTTTATCCAGATAGGAGGCTTGGGAATCATCCGACGGGTGCGCCTGACAGCCGCCCCCTAAGAGATTCTGAAAGAGGGTAATTCCTATACCAGACATATGCTATACTCGTGGGATACGTTTAAAATGCAAAGAACACCTTTCAAAACCACACCATAGTTAGGAGTTATGCACTTGCCCTCATCCCCCTGCGATGCGCCTTCGGCGTGTACCCGCTCTCTCTCAGGGAGAAAGGGGAAAAGAGGGATTGAGGGGGAAGCCCCCCCAATCTACTGCTTTCGATCAATACGGGGTACACACGTTCAACTGCGTAAGTTCTCATCATGGTTGGATAAACAGGAAAGATGCCCTCGGAAGGGTAGAATGCCATGTCTGGTAACACAAACCCACCCACCAATGCCAGTGCCGCTGATTCTGATTCGTCTAAACGGCGGGTCGCCCTGATTATTGAAGATAATGAGGATCAGGGTGAGATTATGAGCGCTACCCTGCGCCGCCTTGACCTTGAGCCGATTGTTGAGGCGCGGGGACAAGATGCTATTGCCAAATACAACGAATTGCATCCTGTCTTGATCATGTTAGACATTAACCTTCCAGACATGAGCGGGTGGGAAGTCCTTGACGCCCTGAAGGAATCAAACCCCGATGCCCCACCCCGTCCGGCGGTAATCGTCCTGACGGCGTTTGGCGACCAAAAAAACCGCTTGGCAGGAAAGATACGCGGCGTTGATGAATATTTGGTGAAGCCGCTCTTGCCCGATCAGATTTTGAACATTGTTCGTAAGGTGCTGGTGGATCGGGAGAATGACACACCCTGACCATAATCCTCAACAAGGGATGCTTAGGCGTGTGGGGCGGCTGGTTGTTTTGCTCGCCTTTTTAGGCAGCACGATTCTCATTCTTGGGATGGTGGGTGAACCGCGCCCGGATCGTACCGTGAAACGCGCTGTCTTAGATGTGCATTACCTTACCGCCCAAAAACAGAAGCGCCCTGGGCTTAGCAAAGCCTATCTGAGCTTGATCGCCGCCCATGAAGGCTGGACGCCCGATACGCTGCGCCGCTTGGGTGATCTCTACCAGCAGCAGCGGAACATAACGGCGGCTGCGGCTGCCTATGAGCGTTCCCTGCGAGGGCAACCACCCGAAGATGCCGATTTGCCCGCGCTGCGCCTTTTAACAGAGGCTGCCCTTCAGCGCCTTGACTGGATGGCTGCCCAAAGCGCCTTACAGGGGATTATCCGCCTTGTCCCCACCGATCAAACCGCGCATCTCCAACTTGGTTTGTTGTTGCTGCCCACCTCCCCCACCGAAGGGCTGCGCCATATGGCGCAAGCTGCTGAGGGGTACCCCACCCTCTATACGGTGATTGGGGCAACACTGGTAACCTATAGCGATGATCCCCCGCCGATAAAAGCCTATCGCCTTGCCCTTGTCTATCTGAATACGATTCCCTCCTCAATTGACTCCTTGCCTTTTGTGGAATATGCCCTCGTTACTGCTCTTAATGGGGAGTACAATGCCCCAGGCGTGTGGGCGATTCTCGGCTTGGTGCGGGCGCGAAGTGGGCGTGAGGGTGAGGCGCTGATTCGTCGGGCGCTAGAAGCAGCCCCAGACGATCCAACGGTGAGCTATGCAGCGGGGGCATATTTCCGCTTGCGTGCCGATTATCGTGAGGCTCTGAGGCTGCTTCTGACGGCGGCGGCACTCGCCCCGGAAAACCCTGCCATTCCTGCTGAGATCGGGGCGCTCTACCGCGATCAGGGCTTGAACGCAGAGGCGGCAACATGGTTTGCCAATGCCGCCGCTCTCGCCCCTGATAATCCAACCTATGGGGCGCTCCAAGCGACCTTCTATGCCGACGCCAACGTTGACCTGACGGGCGAAGGGTTGGCCGCATTGCAGCGTCTTTCCGCCCGCTTTCCCACTAGTGCGGATGTTTTAGCCGCCTTGGGGTGGGCGTATCTTTCTGGCGGGCGTCACGATGAAGCACGGCTCATGCTCTCTCAAGCGCTGGCGTATGAACCGGGGAACAGCCGCGCATGGTTCTATTATGGCGTTCTTTTGGAAACACTTGGGGAAAAAGGTGGGGCGGTAGAGGCATATCGGGTCGTTGTGCGGGCAGGGGGACTGTTTCGAGAGAATGCCGCACGGGGCATAGCCCGGTTAGGATAAATAGTTAGGAGCAATGGCGAGGGGGCATCATGGCATCAAAAGATATTCTAGTTGTAGAGGATGATCGAGACGCTCAAGAGCTATTGATGTATATTTTTAAGACAGAGGGCATTTCGGCTGATATGGCTTCAACCGCAGAAGACGCCGAAGGGCATCTTGCGCTCACACACTATACATTTGCCTTGATTGATCTTTCTCTTAAACCGGGGATTGATGGTTGGGAGTTGTTCTCAAGAATTAAAAAGAATCCCCAAACGGCTACCCTGCCTTGTTATGCCTTAACAGGGTATGGTGTGGCAGATTTAAAAAAGGCACTTCAGGAAGAGGGATTTTTAGAACTGATTCAAAAACCCATTGATGTTAAGGTCTTTCGTTCATGGCTGCGGAGTAAGCTAAATAGTCCTATGTGAGCCGTTGACTTCTCCTTGTACGGCGGGAAACACCCCAGAGCGCCACCATAAGCCGAAGGGCAGAGACAAGTTTTGACCACAAATAGGTGCTTAAAAAGGGAAACAGCGGCAGCCGTGCGTTGATCGCTGCCCCCTGCCCCCTATCCAATTCGCTGTGCCAATAGGCAAAGTGGGCGGCATAGCGCTCAATGATTGAACGGCTCTCATCATGACTGTTGCCATCAATAAGAATGTATTCTAGATTGGGATCCCCTTGCTCTAACACCGAACAGATTATCTGTTCAAGGTAACACCCCTGATTAAAGGACGGCGTGATAACCGTAATCTTAGGATAGGCTGTAGGCGGCATTGATGGGCAGAAACACCCCTCAGTTGATCAATTGATCATTTTCAACGATAATAGACAGTAACGACATGATAGCAAAAAGATACCATCTTCGTCATCTCTACAATCCAGCGGATTTGCCGCCATGTCGCCCTAAAATTTTTGCCTTGAATCTACAACCAACGGCAGTGTGGTAGACCAAACGGATTCCGTGTCTGAGACAGGTCCCGATTATAGGGATGATGCGGCAACTTCCGTTTGCTATGAGGAACATGAACGAACAACCGCAATTCGCGTGCGCTGGTCAGCGGACAGTAGTGGCGTTACTGAGAGCGCTGCACCGAAGAACGTTGATGGGTCACAAAACTATCGCCATACGAGGCAGCCGCCTGTGATGGACGAGGGGCGTTCGATACGCATCCTCCGATAACGATTCGCGCTGTGGCGCGGTGTTCAATGGTTGTGCTTCTCCCGCACGCCGTGATGTGGATTCACTCACGGCTTGTTGTGTTTTAAGACGACGGTGGATAGACAACGCCACCGGGGAGAGCAGCACCTGTGCCAGACCCACTTGTAATGATTTTGATCATCATTGTCGATGCGATTGTCGTTGTCGGCGTCGTGATTGTGGCGATTAATGCCATGCGTTCACGTATCCGTCAGGATGTGATCGCCGATACTGATGAACTTTTGACCAGCAAACGGCGGCTTGTCGAAGAGGAGACTCACCGCCTTATCTCGGAAGCTACCGCCCGCGCTAAAGAGGTTGAAATTGCCGCCCGCGATGATGCCCTGCGTTTGACAAACGAGGCAGAAGGGGCAGCCAAAAAGCGCCGAGTCGAACTGGATCGTGAGCTTGAGCGGCTGGACAAGCGGCGCGAAGAATTGGATAAACGGATTGAGCGCGTTGAACTGCGCGACAAGGATCTGAACAAACGTCAAGCCACGCTGGATAAACGGCGCCAGGATATTGACAAACTCTATGAGGAGCGGGCGGCAATTTTAGCGCAGATTGCGCAGATGACCCGTGATGAAGCGCGGACGATCTTGCTTAACCAAGTGGAGGTTGAAACGCGCACCGATATGGCGCGGCGGATGCGCGAAATTGAAGATGAAATGAAAGAGGACGCCGAACGCCGCGCCCGTGACATCATCGCCCTTGCCATTCAGCGTATGGCGTCTGATCAGGTCAGCGAACTGGCGGTGAGCGTGGTTACCCTTCCCTCCGATGAGATGAAAGGGCGCATCATCGGACGTAATGGGCGAAACATCCGTGCCTTTGAACAAGCGACAGGCGTCGATGTCGTTGTTGATGACACCCCCGAAGCTGTCACCCTATCTAGCTTTGATCCAGTCCGGCGGGAGATTGCCAAACGCGCTCTCGGCAAACTTGTTCAAGATGGGCGCATCCACCCGGCGCGGATTGAAAAACTGGTCGATGATTCGCGCAAGGAAGTAGATAAGGTGATCCGCGAGGAAGGCGAGGACGCCGCCTACAAAGCGGGTGTTCCAGGGCTGCACCCAGAGATCATCAAACTCTTGGGGCGGCTGAAGTTCCGCACCAGTTTTGGGCAGAACCAGCACGCCCACAGCATCGAAACGGCACACCTTGCCGGCATGATCGCCGCCGAACTCGGTGCAGATGTCGCCATTTGCAAAATGGGCGGTTTGCTGCACGATTTGGGCAAGGCGATTGACCACGAGGTGGAAGGGACGCACGCTCTCATTGGCGCGGAATTCTGTTCGCGCTACGGGGTGAATGCTAAAGTGATCAATTGCATCGCCGCGCACCACCACGAGGTCGAACAGGAATGTGTGGAGGCGATCATCGTTGAAGCCGCCGATGCGATCAGTGGAGCGCGTCCAGGGGCGCGGCGGGAAAGCCTTGAGACGTACATCAAGCGCGTTCGCCAGTTGGAGGAGATCGCCAACGGCTTTGAAGGGGTCGAACAGAGTTACGCCCTTCAAGCCGGGCGCGAGGTGCGCGTGATCGTCCGCCCCGATCAGGTTGACGACCTCACCGCCATTCGCTTGGCAAAAGAGATCGCACGGCGCGTCGAAGAAACAATGCAGTACCCAGGACAGATCAAAGTCCAAGTACTGCGGGAAGTGCGCGCCCTCGATTACGCGAAATAAGCCTCACCCCAACGAGGGAGACTGCGACAACGATCACCGTGCGGTCTCCCTTGTCAGGGGTATCTCCCTTCACTTAACACCCCCTTCACGGATTCGCTGTATGATCACGGGCGAATAGGACATTATTTCCTAAGTGTAAGGGGGATTTATGAGTGCCGTTGTTGTACCTACTGAGGAAAATGGGCAGTCGCCCTATCGCCGCCGCGCGCTCGCGTGGGCTTTTTACGATTGGGCGAATTCCGCCGTTGTGACGTTAATCATCGCCGCCGTGTTTCCCGTCTTTTACAACGGCATTGCCCAGACCGCCCTCGGTGATCAGGCTGCCAGCGCTTATTCGTTCTCGGTTTCGCTAGCGCTGCTGCTCTCGGCGGTGGCGGGTCCGATTATTGGGACACTCTCCGACATCACCGGACGGCGAAAGTTTAACCTGATTGTCGCAACGACCATGGGCGCCATTGCCGTTGCCCTCATGGTCACTATTCAAGATGGCGCATGGCAGTGGGCGTCCATCCTCTTTATTGGGACGCAGCTTTTCTTGAACATCTCATTAGGGCTGTACGATTCGCTGCTCTCGCATGTCGCTCCCGAAAATCAACGGGATCGCCTCTCGGCGCTTGGCTACAGTTTGGGATATTTCGGTGGCGGGCTGCAACTGGCGATCAGCGTTGTGATCATCCTCATGTGGGAAAAACTGGGGTTCGCCAGCCGAGGGGATGCCACACGGGTGACGCTCATCATGTCTGGCGTTTGGTGGCTGCTGTTTGCCCTGCCGCTTTTCCTACTTGTCCCCGAACCCCCTGCCACCCCACTTAAAGAGGGTACCTCACGAAATGCCATTAGCGACACCTTTACCCGCCTGCGAAAGACATTTGGTGAGATTCGTGGCTACAGCGAACTGTTTAAAATGCTGATCGCCTTCCTCGTTTACAGCGAAGGCATTGGGACGATCATCCAACTGGCAACCACCTACGGACGCCAACAAGTCGGGCTGGACGACACAACCTTGATCGGCGCACTGCTGCTGACCCAATTCGTTGCTTTCCCCTATGCATTGATGTATGGACGCTTCCCCGAAGAACAAAACAAACAGCGGACATTTTTTGTGGCACTCATCTGCTGGACGGCGATCACCTTCCCAATCATGGGCGTTTTTGCGGCTGCTGGCAATATCAGCACAAACACGACCTTCCTCTTGATTGGGGTGAATCAGGTGGTGGGCATTGCCTTCTCGTGGTTTGTGGGACGCACCCTTGTAAGACCCCTTGCCACTAGGCTGACCACGAAAACCTCAATTCTTTTTGGCTTGGGGATTTACACAGTCATTGCCATCTGGGGCTTTTTCCTCTACACGGCGGCGGAATTTTGGATGCTGGCGTTCCTTGTGGGGACGGTGCAGGGCGGCACACAGGCGATGAGTCGTTCGCTCTATTCAAAACTTTCGCCACGCAGCAAATCGGGGGAATTCTTCGGGTTTTATGGCTTCAGCGATAAATTCGCCGGAATTTTAGGTCCTTTGCTCTTTGGGGTGGTCGGCTTGAGCGGCAATCTGCGCCCGTCGATTCTCTCGGTAGTCATTTTCTTTGTGTTAGGGGGTCTGCTGCTGACGCGGGTGAACGAGAGGGTGGGGCATCAACAAGCCGAGGCAGGCGAGGCAGCAGCGGGGGACTAAAGAGAAACACAGCCTTTTTGTGGGCGCATCGTCATGCGCCCCAATAGAAGGGTGATGCGTTAGCGCCGCAAGGAACGCAGGTCTTCAAACAACCGCCGTTCTTCTGCGGTCAGCCCACTGGGCAAGATCACCCGAACACGGGCAAACAGATCGCCCCGCACATCTTTTTGGCGCATGTTTGGCATTCCACGCCCTTTCAGGCGAATCAAGCGTCCATTTTGCGTCCCCTCTGGGATGGCGATCTGAACAACCCCATCAAGGGTAGACACATCGGCTTTTCCGCCCAAAATTGCCGTATAAAGGGGAATTTCAACATCCGTGTAGAGGTTGTCACCCTCGCGTTCAAAGCGCTCATGGGGTATCACCTCAATAACGAGGTACATATCTCCCGCGCTCCCACCAGCGCGGGCGGGCTGCCCCTGTCCGCTGATGCGCACCCGCGACCCCGTATCGACGCCCGCCGGGATTTTCACTTGAACCTCACGCCCTTCGGCAACGAGCATCCGCGCTGCGCCGCGTGCCGCTTCCTCAAGGGTAATCGTCACGGGTGTTTCTATATCCCGCCCGCGCTGCGGAGCGCTTCCCCCGCCCGCACCTGCGTTGCGTCCGAACATCTGCTCAAAGAAATCCGAGAAACCGCCGTTGTTGAACCCCCGGAACATCTCACCGAGGTCGCCCGTATAGGTGTAGCTATTGGGCGAGCCATTCCCCGCCGCCCCATACCGCGCCCAATCGCTGCCGAGTTGGTCGTATTTCTTCCGCTTTTCAGGGTCGCTGAGAACTTCATAGGCTTCAGAAATTTCTTTGAATTTCGCCTCCGCCGCTGCATCACCCGGGTTCACATCAGGGTGGTGTTGGCGTGCTAAGTTACGAAACGCCTTGCGAATCGTCTCAGCATCAGCATCTTTTTTTACGCCGAGAATGCTGTAGTAATCTTTATAGTCCATGGATCCGGTGTGCCTTTCCGCAGGCGAATCACACTCGCCCTACGGTATGGTTATAGCGGATTTCTGTTAGATCAGCATCGGCGGCACGTTAGAAATCTGCGGATTCACCGCTAGGCTGTGTTGACGTTTTGGGTCAGAACCCCTATCCCCCCGGTTACTGCGCAGCAGTCACCTTTTCCCGTACACAGGGAAAGGGGGAGAGAGTCCCTCTCTTTGTTTACGGGGTAGGGTTTCCAAGCCCCGAAGGGGTGGTTACTCCTAGCCCGCTGCTTTAGCGGCGGGCGCTCACAGGCGGCGATGGGCGCAAGAGCTTGCGTCCCTACGCGGATTAGAATGTCAACAGAACCTAGTTTGTTGCCTCAGATCAAGCCGAAGAATAGAGGGAAAGGGGGAGAGAGTCCCTCTCGCTGTTTACGGGCTGAGGGGGCGACACTTTCGGATCGATGAGGATAACAGCCCTCTCATCCCCCTTGCCCCCTTCTCTCCCACGATGTGGGAGAGAAGGGGGATTATCGTGTGGGGGCGTCCCCCCACACCCCCCAGAGTGGGGCATGGGAGCGGTCTACCCCTCCGAATTGCGATTCACCCTTTGCCCGTATGTGGAAGAAGCGGGTACACGCCGAAAGTGGATCGCAGAGGGATGAGGGTAACCAATGCCTGTACACCCTACTGTCACCCCCTCAGCACTGTTTACGGGGCGGGGGGAAAGGTTTCTAAGCCCCGAAGGGGTGGCTGGGTTTAGCCTGCTGCTTTAGCGGCGGGATCACCTCTATGTTGTCCCCACCCTGCCCCTATCCCCCGCCCCCTTTCCTTGCAGGCAAGGAAAGGGGGCAAGCAAAGAGGCGTTTTGCTAAGCCCTCAGCGAGGCTACCGGAGAAGGTTTATTCCTCACCGGATTCGTCAGGGGCATCCTCGTTAATGGTGGGTTCTTCATCGCTGATAAAGGATGCCCATTTCCCGTGCATCCCATCCTCAGTGACACCATAGAAGATGCGCAGTTTCCCCTGATCACGCAGCACAAGGTCATAGCGGATCATACCGCTACGTCGATAACGTTTGCGCAAGCCATAATCGCCCTCCCATTGAACAGCTTTCGCTTGGAGGGGCTTTGTCTCATGCTCAATAATGGCATAGTGCCACAGTCGCCGCGCCGAACTACGGGTGACATTCTTCACAACGGCTCCCTTTCGGAGGTCACGCATGACGTGGTATTGTTCGCCTTTGCGTGTTTCCGTTCCCACAATCTCTACGCCTGTGCGGGGAGCGGTGTTGCCCATCATCGGGGGGGCGGGCGGCAAGGGTGCATCATCAGCGGCGGAATCGTTTTCGTTGGCAAGGGGGCTGGCGGCGGGGGATGCCTCTGGCTGTCCTTTTCCGCCACGCCCTCGGCGGCGGCGGGCTGGTGCTGTGCCATCCTCAGCCGGCGCTTCGGCGGCAACCGCCACTACTGGCGGCGCAACCTCAACGGGCGCGGTGGATTGTCCTCGCCGCCCGCGCCCACTTTCCCCTTGCGCGGGACGTTCGCTCTGCTCTGGAGGCGTCTCTTGGCGCTGTGCTTGACGCGGTGGGGAAGATTGACCCTGAGTGATGAGCGCGGCGGCATTGGCGGCGTACTTTTTCTGCACCAAACCAACGATCTCGTCGCGCACGGCGAGGCTGGTTTCCGTCTCCTCGCGGACGTAGATTTTGTTGTCATCAATCGCATAGGGCGGATCGTCTCCGCGTGGGATGCGAAGGCGAATCACCGTTTTGCTGCCCGTCTCTTGGGCGTCAATCTCCACCTCTAGGGTGGGGTTAATGCGGTGGCTGATCTCCGTTTGAAGTGTTTCGATGCTCTCGCCAACGTTGGAGACGCCAACGGGCGGGATCGTTAAATCATGCGAGACACCAATGTAAACTGTCCCCCCATTTGTGTTGGCAAAGGCGCACACATCGGCAAGGACGCCGTAAAGTCGCCCACCCTGCCGCGCCATCGAATCGTGGAAAGATTGAACGATGCTCGGTCCTGCCTCACGCGCTGATTGAATGTGATCGTAGACCTCTGTCCCTGTGCCGCGATAGGGGCGTGTGCGGGCGAAATCGTTCCCCCGGATCACCTCAAAAATTGCCTCAAAGGTGCGTTCGGGCAGGAAAATCTCGGTGATGCGGTCACCCACACCGGGGTTGCGGTCTCCGCGCTGGTCGCGGACGAGGCGATGGGCATCTGAGCCTTGAATACAGCGCATCCGACGGGGGTATTCGGGTTTTGTGCCATCGAAGAAGCGGGCGGTGGTGCTGCGTCCGCGCCGATCCAAATCGGTCACTTCAAGGGCATGAAGGTGGGCATCTTGGGTGTAGGCAATGCGTGTTTGCCCGCCGAAATCGAAGCCGCGCATAGCAACCCCGTGTGTTGAATTTGCGTGGGCAGCAATGACCATCCCGCCGGCATCATTGATGATACGGTATGCGGTCAGCACATCGGAAGATGCCCCCACTGCTGGATTGCCTTCATCCAAAATGGCGGGGGGGACACGCAGGCTAAGCAGCACATGCTCAATCTGCCGAACGGGGACACTGGGCGAAAAAAGCCCCAAAATGTGAAAGCCAAAGGTCGCGGTGAACTCGAACCCCGGCAAGACGAGGATTTTATCCAGCAGGCGTTGGTATTCGGCAAGGCGGCGCTTTTCTTCGGGGAGCGCCCGTTCCCGTTTGGTGAGCATCTTTAGCTCA
Source organism: Anaerolineales bacterium (assembly GCA_015075625.1). NCBI lineage: Bacteria > Bacillati > Chloroflexota > Anaerolineae > Anaerolineales > Anaerolineales bacterium. The sequence continues at coordinate 521,699 of JABTTZ010000001.1, forward strand.
TGAATTTCATCGAGCATAGCCGCATAGCCGCGCACGGTGTTGTGATCGGTGAAAGCGATAATATCCAGCCCGCGCATTTCGGCACGGCGTAAAATATCAAGGATGGTCACGTTCGGCTCTTGATAATCGAGCGAGCCGGGCGTATGAAGATGCAAATCCATACGATACCACTGCATCTTCTTGGATTTTTGTGTAGTCGGTTTGTTACTCATAGTATCCGTTCATGTTCAATTCATGTGAATCATCTCCCGCTCAACAGTTGGGTAAATAGCCCTGCAAGTTTGGCGGGTTCAAAGGGTTTGACAAGGAAAACCGACGCACCAACTTTTAATGCCTCATCCTCAACATTCATCCCAGAAACCATAAGAATCGGCGTCTTGGCAAACTCCGTCTGAGCGCGAAGTTCCTTGATCACCTGTATTCCGGTAATATCGATGAGGTTGTAATCGATCATGAAAATGTCAGGGCGTTCGCGTTGGGCAGCAGCCAATACTTCTCCCCCACGCGACACGACCACCACCTCGAACCCGTCTAAACTGAGCAGCGTTTGAAGCAGCGTCACGGTGATGCGGTCATCGTCAACGATCATTACTTTAGCCAAGGCATTTTTCCTTTGTGGGTACGTCAGTTACTTACGTTCCGCTTTTGCCGTTCTTTGCGGCTCTGGCGGTTTTCTTGGCGGGTGGGGCATCCTCTAAGGCGGCATCTAAGACATCTTCGACGCGCTCAGCAAGGATAAAGGTCATCGCCTCCCGAATATCGGACGGAATATCCTCTAAATCGGGTTCGTTGCGGCTAGGCAAAATGACGGTATCCACACCAAAGCGGTTGGCGGCAAGGACTTTATCTTTGATCCCACCAACAGGGAGAACTTGCCCGCGAAGGGTGATTTCCCCCGTCATGGCAACGTTGTGATGGACAACCCGCCCCGTAATTAACGAGGCAAGGGCGGTTGCCATGGTCACCCCGGCGGAGGGACCATCTTTGGGAACGGCTCCGGCAGGGACGTGCAGGTGAATATCGTTTTTCTCGAAGAAATCCTTCGGGATATTCAGTTCCCCGGCACGGCTGCGGATGTAGCTGAGCGCGGTGCGGGCGCTCTCTTGCATCACTTCCCCTAGCTGCCCTGTATATTGAAAGCCCTTCGCGCCGGGCATCGCCGTTGCCTCAATGAACAGGACATCTCCCCCAAAGGCGGTTGCCGCCAGCCCTGTTGCCACACCCGGCAGAGTCGTCCGTTGGGCAAGCTCATCTTGGTAGCCAAAACGCGGTTTTCCCAACAGGTCGCGAAGTTGCTTTTCGCTAATCCGCGCTTTTTTCTTGATCCCCTCGGCAATCTGCGTGGCAATTTTGCGCACCACCCCACCAATAGAGCGCTCCAAACTGCGCACGCCCGCTTCCCGCGTATAATCGCGGATCAGGGTATGAAGGGCATCATCGGTGAAACTGACCTCATTGCGACGCAACCCGTTTTCCTTGATTTGGCGGGGGACAAGGTAACGTTTGGCAATCTCCAGTTTTTCCCGTTCGGTGTATCCCGATAGGGCAATGATCTCCATCCGATCACGGAGCGGTCCGGGGATCGGGTCAAGTTCATTGGCGGTGGTGATAAACATGACTTGCGAGAGATCAACGGGAACATCCAAGTAGTGATCGCGGAATTCAAAGTTCTGCTCTGGGTCAAGCACTTCCAACAGCGCAGACGCCGGGTCGCCCCGAAAATCACGCCCTAGCTTGTCGATCTCATCAAGCATAATCACCGGATTGATCGTCTCGACGCGACGCAAGGTTTGAATCACCCGCCCGGGCAGCGCCCCGATATACGTCCGGCGAAAGCCGCGTATTTCCGCCTCGTCACGCACCCCACCAAGACTCAGCCGGATGAACTTACGCCCCATCGCCCGCGCAATGGATGCCCCTAGCGAGGTTTTCCCCACGCCGGGCGGTCCAACAAAGCACAGAATCGCCCCTTCGCGGTCACGGCGGACGGGATCGCCCGTCTTGGCTTTGCCCTCTGCTTTGGCGCGGCGTTCGTCGGGCGTGCCGAACCGCTCTTGCCGAAGGCGGCGCACGGCAAGAAATTCCAAAATGCGCTCTTTGATGTCCTTCAAGCCGTAGTGGTCTTCGTCAAGGATACGCCGTGCGCTCCCGATGTTCAGGCTGTCCTCGGTGCGCGTTTGCCAGGGGACGGTGGTGATCCAATCAAGGTAGGTGCGAATCACCCCATATTCAGCGCTGGCAGGGGAGAGTCGCGCCATACGATCCAGTTCGCGATTTGCCTCTTTCAACGCTTCTTCGGGCATCCCCGCCTTCTCCACACGGAGGCGGAATTCCTCTACTTCGGCAGCCTGATCATCTTCTTCGCCCAGTTCGCGGCGGATTGCCTTCAACTGCTCGCGCAGGAAGTAATCACGCTGAACATGCTCAATTTCCGACTGCGCCTCGGTTTGGATTTTTCGACCTAACTCCAAGACCTCGATTTCTTTGCTGAGAATGGTCATCAGCAGGCGAAGTTTTTCAACGACGCTATCAAGTTCAAGGATGCGTTGGTAGTTGTCGATGCTCAGGCGGATGTAGGTGGCAATGGCATAGACAAGCTGGAGCGGGTCTTCCACATTCAGCGCGGAGTTGATCAACTCACCCGGGATATTAGGGACGAGATCGGCAAGGCGCGTGAACTGATCGATCACGTTGCGCATGAGCGCCTCAACCTCGATTCCCTTTTCCACCGTTTCGGGGATCGGGGTGACCATCGCCTTCAGGTACGGCTCTGTGGTGACATACTCGCCAATGCGGATACGGGCAATGCCCTGCACCAAAAGGCGGATCGTGTCATCGGGGGCGCGGAACAAGCGCAGCACCTGCGCCATTGTCCCAATAGTATGAACATCATTCGGTCCGGGCGTCTCCAATTCGGGGTTTTTGGAGGCGACCAAGCCGATCAACCGCTCGCCCGCAACCACCTCATCAACAAGGCGTTTGGAGCGCGGCTGCCCAATGTTGAGGGGCATTGCCGTTTGGGGATAGACCACCAACCCTCGCAAGGGCAAGATGGGCAAAACCGCCGGAACAACGGGCAAGCCGTTTTCGGGGGCGGGTGGTTCATCTTCTTTCAGTTCGACGCCGCGTTCGTCGTCGCTGACCGTCACAGAGAGCAATTCGTCCGTGTCTTGGGGGCGTTTTTTGGGTTGGTCGGACATGGATTCCTAACGTTCGTCCGTCTTGGCTGCCTCGTCGCGCTCGACATCGACGTTGACAATATGCACTTGTTGATTTGTAGCGCGTGGAAGCTCAACGCGCAAAAAGCCATCTTTATAGGTCGCGGCGACGCGCTCTCGTTCGATGGACCAGGGGAGGCTAATTGCCGTGCGAAACTCGCCATAGCGAACTTCCATTTGGTGAAACGCCATGCGGTCTTGCCCTACCCGCCGCCGAACGCCGCTAATGATTAAACGGCGATCCTGCAAAACGACGTTAAATTCGCTATCACGCATCCCCGCAATTTCAACCATGACAATGAGGCGGTCTTCCAACTCGAAAACATCCGTTGGTGGACGCCAGGTGTTCGACTGCTGCATCACGATCCATTGGTTCACTTGACCATAATGTGGGGAGTCGAGGGAGAGATCATTCTCTGCACTGCCGAGGATGAGCATGGGAGGTTGGGTGGTGTCCACAGACGACTCCGCAATTGGCATATCTCCGAAACTATGGTGCGATTCTACCACACCATTTTGAATCTGACGCAATCTGACGCAATATGATGCAGAAGGGGGCAATTTGGCGGGAGGAGAGTTTCACTCTGGGGGGGTAACCAATAACCCTTTGTTGTCCGAATATGCTGCCCTTCTTTTGGAAGAAGGGCGTGAGACAAATACACCAGCGCGGGGGTGAGACGCCCGAGCTAAGAATAGCCACCCCTGTGGAACTTGGAAAGACAAACCACCTGATGTAGTTGCCTTCAAGCCCCGACGGGGTGGTCAGCCTTTTAGCCCGCTGCTAAAGCAGCGGGCGTAACTGTCCCTACGCACCCTCGCCGTTTGTCTCCGCGACGTTTAACCATTCGGGTTCGCGCCACAAACTGGAAAGCAGCAGCTCACGCACGGCGATCAGTTCCTTTGGCAGGCGGTCATAGAGCTTGATGAACAGTTCTTCATGGCTCAGAATTTCCGCCTTCCACAGTTCCTTATCAATAGACATGACGCGCTCAAAGTCCGCCTCGGTGAAGTTTTCCATCCCGCGCCAATCCATATCCGTGTAACGCGGCGCACGTCCTAAAGCAATTTCCTTGCTCCGCGCCCGTGCCCGCGTCCGATCCACAACCCATTTCAGGACACGCATGTTCTCCCCATAGCCTGCCCACAGGAAGTTCCCCTGGGCATCTTTACGGAACCAATTCACAAAGAACATGAGTGGTGGCTCAGGAATATAGCGCCCGAAACTGAGCCAGTGGTTGATGTAACTTGCCATGTGGTAGCCAGCAAAAGGGAGCATGGCGAAGGGATCGCGGCGTACCTCGCCCATCTTCCCAAAGGCGGCGGCGGTCATTTCCGAACCCATCGTCGCCGCGTAGTAAACGCCATAGACCCAATTGAAGGCTTGGAAAACGAGCGGCACAACAGAATTCCGCCGTCCGCCGAAGATGAAGGCGCTAATCGGTACACCATCGGGGTTTTCCCATTCGGTGTCGATACTTGGGCATTGGGCAGCCGGCGCAGTGAAACGGGCGTTGGGGTGCGCCGCTTTTTTGCCCGCCTTGCCGTTTTCTGGTGTCCATTCGTTCCCTTGCCAATCGATCAGGCGGGCGGGGGGCGTATCGGTCATCCCTTCCCACCACACATCCCCTTCCGGCGTCAGGGCAACGTTTGTGAAAATGGTGTTCGAGACAATGGTTGCCATCGCATTCGGGTTCGTCTTGACGTTCGTCCCCGGCGCAACCCCAAAGAACCCCGCCTCTGGGTTAACGGCGTGAAGTTTGCCATCCGATCCTAGCTTGATCCAAGCAATGTCATCGCCAACGGTGGTCACCTTCCATCCCTCAAAGGCATCTGGCGGGATGAGCATGGCAAAGTTCGTTTTGCCGCAGGCGCTTGGGAAGGCGGCAGCCACATAGGTTTTGCTGCCTTCCGGCGACTCAACGCCCATAATCAACATGTGTTCTGCCAGCCAGCCCTCATCACGGGCAATGTTGGAGGCAATACGCAGGGCGAAACACTTCTTGCCCAGCAGCGCGTTCCCGCCGTACCCGCTCCCATACGACCAGATCGAACGTTCTTCGGGAAAGTGAACGACATACTTGTTTTCAGCGTCCTTTTGGCAGGGCCATGGAATATCCGCTTGCCCCGGCTCAAGCGGCATCCCAACGGAATGCATACAGGGGACAAATGCCCCATCTTCGCCGAGATAGTCGTACACGGCTTTCCCCATGCGGGTCATGATCCGCATATTCACCACAACATAGGCTGAGTCGGTGATCTGAATCCCGCTGTAGGCAATGTGCGATCCTAACGGACCCATGCTGAAGGGAATGACGTAGAGCGTCCGCCCCTTCATACAGCCATCAAAGAGCGTATTCAAGGTGGCGTGCATCTCGCGGGGGTTTACCCAGTTATTCGTCGGACCCGCCTCGTTTTTGCTGAGACTGCAAATGAAGGTGCGGTCTTCCATCCGTGCCACGTCACTTGCGTCGCTGCGGGCGAGGAAACTGTTCGGACGGAGCGCCTGATTCAGGCGGATAAACGTCCCTGCTTGAACAAGTTCTTCGCAGAGCGTGTCATATTCGTCTTGTGAACCGTCGCAGAAATGAACATGCGCTGGCTGGCAAAGCTTCACCATGCGCGTGATCCAATCCTTCGCTTTTCCGTGCCGAATGTAGCTCGGAAATTCCATGATTCTCTCTCCTGTGTGTCGTTATCTGTATGTTTACCTGCCTAAAAGCCTATCATGCACCGTCTGAGGGAAGTACGGCTGAATGGCATGAAACGTGGGTGACATTCCTCGTGAAATTTTGCACTATCAAACGCCGTAAAAGAAACTAAGGTTATTGGATAGTCAATTGTGCGCGGTGACACCCGCCGCTGTCTGCCCCTATATTAACCCTCACCCCCCTTCGCAAGATGCGCATCGGGGGCAAGATGATCGATGCGGTTGCTATAGACCAACTGCCAGCCATCGTCGTTGTATGCCAGTTTCCATAGGGATGTATTGGCGGGGGGGGGCGGCTCCGCCAGCAGCCCTAAGTGGCGGACAATGTTCCGAATCACCCCGCCGTGTGTGACGATCACAATTTCGCCGCCGGCGTGGTTCACCCGTGCATGGTCAAGGGCGGCACAGGCACGCACCGCTAATTCATGCGGGCTTTCCCCGCCGGGGAAAGGGCGGTGGTGGCGGTCTGCCTCGCGGTAGCTGTGTGCGGTGCCATCCCAAAAGCGAATTTCCTCAGCCGTTAACCCTTGCCACTGCCCTAGATCAATCTCGCGGAGGCGCGGATCAAGGTGAAGGGCTTTGTTCAAGCGCGAGGCGATGATCGCTGCCGTCTCGCGGCAGCGGGAAAGATCGCTGCTGTAAATGGCGCTTGCCATGACCTCACAGGCGGCGAGATATGCCGCCAAGCGCCGCGCCTGTTCCCGTCCATCCTCGTTAAGTGGGATTGGGGCGAGTCCCTGCCAGCGCCCCGATCTATTCCAATCGGTTTCGCCGTGCCGAATCAAGAGAATGTGTGTGGTGGTCATACGGGTCATTCACCTACCATGATACGGGTTGCGATTCTGAATTGCGTCCTCTAAGGATAACCTGATATGCCCGATGATGCCCCTCAGAAGGTATCCGTAACTTCGGGGTTGGCTTGTGATCAGGATCGTGTTGGGAACGATACCTTTGGCAAGCACCGCATCGTTCCCTGAACCCCAAACCTCACTGCCTTCTAATATCATATGAGATGTAAGTATTTAATCTCATTAAGGGCTTTGCTACCCCCCAAATCGAGAACTGACCACAGACGCCGCGCCGATTTCCGATATAATCATAGGGATAGCGTATTCGATAGAAAAATTCGGTACTTTCCTCGAAAACAATGGGGAAACAAGTAAAAAAGGCTGCTAAATTATGGATTTCCTCCTCAATGACGATCATCTTATGGCACAGAAGGTCGCCCGCGACTTCGCCCACAAAGAAATTCGCCCCACCATCAAAGATTGGGATCGCAAACAAGAGCTAAATCCCGCTGTGCTGCCGCGCATGGGCGAACTGGGGATTTTGGGGATCAGCATCCCCGCCCGCTACGGCGGTCAGGGCTATGACTATGTGACGCTTGGCTTGGTCTGCGAAGAACTAGAGCGCGTCGATACCACCCTGCGCGTGATCATGTCTGTCCACATGGGCTTGAACAGCCTCGCCCTTCTTCAATGGGGGACTGAAGCGCAAAAACAAACCTTCCTTGCTCCCCAAGCGCGGGGCGAGAAATACGCGGGCTTTTGCCTGACCGAACCCGGTGTCGGAAGCGATGTGGTCAACATGCGCACGAGTGCCAAACGGCAGGGCGATACATACATCCTAAACGGCGAGAAAATGTGGATCAGCCTCGCTACGAAAGCCCATCACTTCCTTGTCGTCGCCAAGACCGACCCCGCCGCTGGACACAAAGGCATGACGGCGTTCATCGTCACCCGCGACATGAAGGGCGTGACGACGGGCGATATTCATGGGAAGTTAGGCGTGCGTGCTGGCTCTACGGGGTGGGTTGCCATGCAGGATGTGGAAGTTCCCGCCGAAAATCGCCTCGGTGAGGAAGGTGAAGGTTTCTATATTGCTATGTCCTGTTTGGATAATGGGCGCTACACCGTCGCTGCCGGCGCAACGGGGCTGATTCGGGCGTGTCTTGAAGACAGCCTCGCCTATTCGATGAGCCGCTCCACCTTTGGCAAAGAGATCGCCCGCCACCAACTGATCCAGCAGAAGATCGGGTTTATGCAGCAGTGGTATGATGCTGCTCGCTTGCTCTATCTGAAGGCGGGCTTCATGAAAAATCGCGGACTGCGCAACACCCGCGAAACGGGCATGGCGAAGTGGTACGCTACTGATCACAGCGTTCAAGCTGCGCTGGAGGCAATCCAACTGCACGGCGCCTATGGCTTCAGCGATGAATACGACGTGGAACGTTACCTCCGCAACAGCAAGGGGGCGACCATCTACGAGGGGACAAGCGAAATTCACCAATTGATGCAAGCAGAATACGCGCTTGGTTTCCGCCAAGACCGCCCCTTGCGCTGCGAAATGCCCGCCTATAATGCCGAGTCGTGGCAAGCCGAGTCGGTAGGGGCGTAATGGATTGGGGGTGAAACATCCCCCTTCGGCGCGTCCCGTAGGGGCGACCCCTTGTGGTCGCCCGTCGTGTCCCCTTCCCCTGTATACGAGGGTGGGGGGGATAGGGGTTCTTCTAGAACTGCTCTAAAAAGCGCAGATCATTCCCCCAGAAGTAGCGAATGTCGGTGATCCCATGTTTCAACATGGTGATCCGTTCGGGACCCATCCCAAAGGCAAAGCCGCTGAATTCTGTCGGATCGTAGCCGCCGTTCGTCAGCACCGTTGGATGGACCATCCCGCAGCCGGCAATCTCCAGCCATCCCGTCCCGCTGCATACCGAACAGCCCTCCCCTTCGCAGAGGATACACTCCACATCGACTTCCATGCTCGGCTCGGTGAAGGGGAAGTAAGACGCCCGAAAGCGCACTTTCCGATCCGCGCCGAACATCCGGTGGGCAAAGGCAGTGATCGTCCCTTTGAGGTCGCTTAGGCGAATGTTCTTGCCCACCGCCAGCCCTTCTACTTGGTTGAACTGAACTTCCTTCCGGGTCGAGATTTGCTCATAGCGGAAGCACATGCCGGGCAAAATGACGCGGATCGGACCCGGCGCATAGCGACGCATGGCATGAATCTGCCCCGGCGAAGTGTGTGTGCGCAGGATGACCCCCGGCGTCGTCGTATGGAAGGTATCCCACATATCGCGGGCGGGGTGGTGCGGCGGGATGTTCAATAGCTCAAAATTCGTCTCGTCGTCTTCCACCTCGCGGGTGCGAAAGACCTGAAAGCCCATCTCCGCCCAGATCGCGTAAATTTCCCGCAGTGTTTGCGTCGCCGGATGAATTCCCCCCGTTGGGGTGGGACGTCCGGGGAGCGTCACATCAAGTTCATCTTCTTCAAGACTTTTGGCAAGATCATGCTGACGAATGACCTCTGCCCGTGCGTTATAAAGTGTCTCCAAGTCGAGTTTGACAGCATTTGCCCGTGCGCCAAAGGCAGCGCGTTCCTCTTTGGGGAGTGTCCCAACAGAGCGCAGCAAGAGCGTGACCGCTCCCCCGCGCCCGATGTAGTGTTTTTCCCAAGCCTCCAACGCGGCGGCATCTCGGATGGTGGGGAGTGCCATCTTTGCCTCATCATAGAGACGTTCTAATTCGTGCAGCGACATGACGTGTCCTGTCTTTCGTGGCTATCTTTGGCAGCGCTAATCCCGCCCTTGTGCGCAAAGTATAGCATACGGACGTTGACGGGTGAACGGTGGGAGGTTAGAGTTATCTTGTTGGTAAAACGTGTCTGAACAAGACAGGGTGAAGGAGCGTGGTAATGAAAACGATGCGATGGCTGCTATCGGTGATGGTTGTTACGGCGTTGCTGCTTGGCGCAGCAAACGCCCCTCGGTCTATTGCGGCGCAAGACGAACTCATTGTTGGGGTTGTCTTGGTCGGTCCCGAAAATGATCGGGGCTGGAGTCAGGCTCATTTTGATGGGGCGGTCTACGCCGAAAACATGATCCCAGGCGTCAAGAAGATCGTTCTCGACAAGCTCAATCCAGGGGATCGTCCCAATGTGACTCTTGAGCAGGTGGTTGAGAGCATGGTCGAGCAAGGCGCAAAGATCATTTTCACCACCTCCGATGAATTCGGTCCCGACACGCTTAAGGCGGCAGAAGCCTTTCCCGATGTCATTTTTATCCATGTCTCTGGCGATGGCGTCCTGAAGGGCGTTGCTCCGAAGAACGTGGGGAATGTCATGGGACGTATGGAATATATGAAAATGGCAGCGGGCTGTGCAGCGGCGTTGAAAACAGAGACGAATTCGATTGCCTACTTAGGTCCACTGATCAACGACGAAACCCGTCGTCTGGTGGTATCCGCCTATTTGGGCGCACGCTACTGCTTTGAAACCTATCGCGGTGGGGCAGCCGCCGATCTCAGCTTTGAGGTGAAGTGGATCGGCTTCTGGTTCAACCTGCCCGGCGTCACCCTTGATCCAACCGAAGTGGCAAATGGCTTCTTCAACGGTGGGGCAGACGTGATTATTTCAGGGATTGACACCACCGAGGGAATCGTCGTCACAAAACAACGTGCCGATAAAGGCGAGAAGGTCTACGCCGTCCCTTATGATTACGAAGGTGCCTGTGAGATTGCCCCAGAGGTCTGTTTGGGAACACCCTTCTTCAATTGGGGTCCCAGCTATGTCAAGATCATCCAAGCGATCAAGGATGGAACATGGCAGCCCTCGTGGGATTGGGTTGGACCCGATTGGGAAGACATCAATGATCGGGATACCTCCGCCGTTGGTTTTGTGAAGGGCGATGCCTTAGGCGACGATAATGCTGTCAGCCTTGATACCTTCATTGCCGGCTTGGGGGATGGCTCGGTTGTTCTCTTTAAGGGACCGCTGAACTACCAAGATGGGACGGTTTTCCTGAAGGAGGGCGAGGTTGCCACCGATGAGCAAGTATGGTATTTGCCACAGCTTTTGGAAGGCATGAAGGGCGAGAGCAAACCCGCCCAATAACAAGTAGCGACGTGCTTACAGCGCGTTCGCCCTCCACCCCCGTAGGGGCGACCACATGGGGTCGCCCCTCATCCTTCCCCTCCCCTCCTCATCGGCGGGTAGGGAGTCACCCCAAGCGTTCCTGCCGCGATTAAACCAGTTGACGCCTACCCCGCATAGGACTACACTGAATATATCGGATGCTTGCCCGTTGAGGTGCGCCCATGACCGACGCCGAACTCGCTGTTCTCAGTTTGCTTTCTGAATCACCCAATTACGATCACCGCTTGAATGAATTGATCGAGGCGCGAGGGCTGCGCCGTTGGACGGCAATTGGGAATTCCTCCCTTTATTACATCCTCGATAAACTGGAACGACAAGGCTTGATCGCCCGTGTCGTAACCGACGATCCGCGCCGCAAATACGAGATCACAGCGGCGGGGACAGGTGTTTTACAAACCGCCGTAACCGACCTTCTGAGCAGCCCCCGTGCCTACGACAAAAGTTTTGAGCTTGGCTTGGCAAACCTCCATGTCTTAAAGCCCTCCCATGTTCGCGGGGCGCTGGCAAGCCGTGAGCAAGACCTCACCGTCCAGTTGGGGCGCTTAGAAACGATGGTTGGGGCGGGTAAAGTTGCCGATTCCTTTCAGGCAGGGGCGCTCTTTTCCCACCGAATCACCTTGATCAAAGCGGAATTGGCATGGCTGCGAACGTTTATTGAGGAATGGTCGGCACAGGCGGGCAGCGATCCCGAAGTGGTCATTGAACCCGCTATCATCCCCCGTAATCGCCAAGTCGTCCTTCCGCAAGACCCCGACTCAATCCATAAGCAGACAACCCTCGAATTCCCTAGCCACCAGAAAAAGACGCCGCCCGGCTTTGAAACGCCAGCAATGACTTCCCCACCGACACCCCCACCAACACCCAGTGAGGATAGGGAATGACCGATGGGCAAGGCGTCGCCAAGAAACGTCAGGCGCTAGACGCGGCAATTCGTGATCTGACGAAACGCTTTGGCGAAGGGACGGTGATGCGCTTGGGAGACGCCGAACACCTTGCCCTAGCAACTATCCCTAGTGGGGCGCTCTCCCTTGATGTGGCGTTAGGGGTAGGCGGTTACCCACGCGGACGGATCACCGAGATTTATGGGGCAGAAAGTTCGGGCAAAACGACGCTCTGTTTGCACGCCATTGCCGAGGCGCAAAAAGAGGGCGGTGTTTGCGCCTTTGTCGATATGGAACATGCCCTTGATGCACGGTATGCCGCTGGCGTCGGCGTGAACCTGAATCGTCTCTACCTTACGCAGCCCGACAGCGGGGAAGATGCCCTGACAATCAGCGAAACCCTGATTCGTTCGGGGGCGTTCGATGTTCTCATCTTGGATAGCCTTGCCGCCCTTGTGCCAGCCGCCGAGATCGCTGGCGAGATGGGCGAGAATCATGTCGGGGCGCAGGCGCGGTTGGTTGGTCAGGCGCTCCGCAAACTGACCGGGGCGATCCACGCCTCTGGGACGGTGGTGATCATCACCAACCAACTTCGAGAAAAAATTGGCGTGCTCTACGGCAACCCAGAGACGACAACAGGCGGGCGGGCGCTCCCCTTCTATGCCAGCCTTCGCTTGGAGGTACGCCGCGTTGCCCCCTTAAAGATGGGGTTGGACGATATTGGCAGCCGTGTCAGCGTCCGCGTGACGAAAAGCAAGGTTGCCCCTCCCCTCCGCGAGGCGGAATTTGACATTATGTTTGGGCGCGGAATCAGCCGCAGCGGGGATATGATCGATTTGGGCGTGCGCGTGGGGATCATTGAGCGGCGCGGCGCGTTTTACCAGTTTGGCGGGCAGGCGTTGGGGCAAGGGCGGGAGTTCGTGAAGCGCCATCTGGACAATCACCCACAGACACTTGAGGCGCTGGAAAATGCGATTCGCGCCCGCTTTGGCTTATGAGGTTGCCCCTCGCTTAGCGGCGGAAGCGTTCCACCACATCAAAGACGGCGGCGATCACATCCTCCACATCGGCATCGGTCATTTTGGGAAAAAGCGGCAGCGACACCATCCGCTGGTATTCGCGGTAGGCAATGGGAAAGGCATCCGCCGCCCAACGATAGCGATCCCGATAGTAGGGATGGAGGTGAACGGGGATAAAATGGACGCTCGCCCCGATGTTTCGCGCCTTCAGTTCTTCCATCACCTGCGCCCGATCAATCCTCAGCGTCTCTAGATTCAAGCGCAAGACGTATAAATGCCATGAGGGGACGACATAATCGCGCACTGTTGGCGGTTCAAGGCTAGGGTGATTCGTGAAGGCGGCGTTATAGCGCCCCGCCACCACCCGCCGCCGTTCTTGAAATTCGGCAAGGCGATTCAGTTGGGCAAGCCCAAGCGCCGCCTGAATATCGGTCATGTTGTATTTGAAGCCCGGTACCACAACCTCGTAATACCACGATCCCTCATTGCTGTAGCGTTTCCACGCATCCCGATCCAACCCATGCAGACTCCACAACCGCGCCGCCGCAATCTGATCGGGCGCTCCGGTGAGCATCCCACCTTCGCTGGTGGTGATGTTCTTCGTGGGATAAAAGCTGAAGGCAGTGAAATCGCCAATCGTCCCGATTTTTTGCCTCCGATATTCAGCGCTGAGCGCATGGGCAGCATCTTCGATCAGGCGCAGATTGTGGTTTTGAGCAAGAGTGCGGAAGGCATCCATCTCGGCGGGGTGTCCGGCGTAGTGAACGGGGATAATTGCCCGTGTGCGCGGGGTGATCGCCTGCGCTGTCGCCGCTGGATCAAGGGTTAAGGTGGCGGGGTCAACATCGGCAAGGATGGGCGTCGCCCCCATTTGTTCGACCACATTGGCAACCGAGGCAAAGGTGAGCGGCGGAAGAATCACCTCATCGCCCTGCCCAATGCCCAACGTCGCCAATGCCACATGAAGCCCACCGGTACAGGAATTCAATGCCAAAGCGCCTTGCGCCGGAAGGTTATGCCATGCGGCAAAGGCGCTCTCAAAAGCCCCCGTGCGGGGACCGGTGGTCAGCCAATCGGAGCGGAGCGCTTCCACCACAGCGGCAATTTCGTCCTCCCCAATGGAGGGTGGTGAAAAGGGTAAAAAGGTGCGGCGGCTGACAAAAGCGCCCCGATTGTTTGTTCTCATGCCGCAGGATGAACAGGGTAGGATGTTTTTGTACGGGCGTGATCAAAGACAATTTCCCGCAGCAAACGGCGCACATTTTCCTCAGAATGGTTGTGGGCGGCGACGATCAGGTCATCAATGAAAGTGATTCCGGTATGAACACGCTCCCGCTGATGCTCATCGGGCAGTGTCACGCGGTAGATTGCCCCTTCTTCAATCGGTTCGCTGTGTTCATACTCCCAGAAAAGGTCTTCATGGAGTTTTTCGCCCGGTTTTGCGCCAGTGATTACAATGTCCACATCGCGCCCCACTTCCAACCCGCTGAGCCGGATCATATCGTGGGCGAGATCGATGATGCGCACTGGATCGCCCATATTCAGCACATAAAGCGAACCGCTATCGACGTGGCTGCCCGCCTTCAGCACAAGAAGGACGGCTTCGGGGATGCTCATAAAATAGCGCGTCATGCGCTCATCGGTGATCGTAATCGGACCGCCAGCGGCAATTTGCTGTTGGAACAAGGGGACGACGCTTCCGCGGCTGCCGAGGACATTCCCAAAGCGCACGGCGACAAAGCGGTTGGGGGCTTTGGCAGCGGCATCCATGATCAACAGTTCGGCAACCCGTTTTGTCGTCCCCATGATGCTTGTTGGGGTAACTGCTTTATCCGTAGAGATCAAAACCATCCGCTCCACATTCACCGCATTGCAACGCTCAATGATGTTGCGCGTTCCGAGGATATTATTCGTCACCGCCTCAATCAGGTTCGTCTCCAACATGTTGACGTGCTTATGAGCAGCGGCATGAAAGACAACCTGTGGGCGATGCTGCTCAAAGACTTGGCATAACCGTTGGCTGTCGCGCACATCACAAAGGACGACGGATACGGGACAGTTGGGCGCTTCCATCCGCAGACGTACTTCCGTGGCAAAGAGGCTGTTTTCGCCATGCCCCAAAAGGATCAGTTTTGCCGGAATAAAGCGGGCAATCTGCCGCGCCAACTCTGAGCCAATCGACCCCCCTGCGCCGGTGATTAAGACTGTGCGCCCCTGGATATACTCTCCAATATCATCCATCCGCAAGTTGACCGGAGCGCGACGCAGCAGATCATCAATGGCGAGCGGGCGGAGCGTATTCACACTGACACGCCCGCTGATCAATTCGTACATCCCAGGAATGATTTTGTAGTCCAGTTTGAGCCGATCCGCATCGGCGGCAATCTGACGAATCACGCTGCCCGGGGCGCCGGGCATGGCAATGACCGCCTGATTGATCTCCCATCGTTTGGTAACGCTAGGGAGATCGGCAACCTTGCCCAACACACGGTAGCCGCGCACCTGCGCCCCAACTTTTGCCACATCATCATCCAAAAAGCCGATGATATTTACCCGCTGGCGGGCATATTCAAGGGCGCTGACAATCTGCGTGCCAGTGTTTCCCGCGCCGATAATGAGGACGCGCTTCTTGTTCAGCGGATCAATCTTGCCGATAAGCCACCGCGCGCGAAGATGAAAATAAGCGCGAGAGCTAAACCGTGAGACGCCAACAGCAATCATCACGATGAGTGTATCGGTGATGGGGACAAAGCGGGGAATTTTCAGATCCGTCGTGGTCAATTGGGCGAAGATAGCAACCGTCAGGAAAATAATCCCCCCCGAAATGAGGGAGGCAGCCGCCACTGTCAGTAGTTCGCTGGGTCCGGCATTCAGCCAATGGCGCTTGTAGATACCCATCAGGGCAAAGATGGCTAAGCGGATGGGCATGGCAAACATGAGAAAGACGACCAACCCCCGCAGCGCATCGGAGGCAAAGGCAAGCCCCTCTAGACGCAGCACATAGCTGGCAAACGCCGAGAGGGTGAAGATGACCAGATCGATCAGAAAATAATAGCGGTTGCGGATGTTGAACGGATTACGCGCAAAAAGCATAGCATATACTCCAACGATGATGCACTAAGGGATGAAAGCCTTGATTCATGAAGATCGTGCTAAGTGTTGTTTGGAATCCCTTAAAACGGCTATCGTTGACTGACTAAGGTTTGAATCGCCTCGTCGCTGGTCAGCGTTTTGCCTCGGATAAGCGCTGCTTGAATAGGAGCAGGTCGGGCTTCCTCAGGATAATTTTCCTCAAATTCCGCCCAAAGGGTTGTAAAGCGCCTCTTTTGCCCGCCGCTGAAGGCGGGATGGACTTCTGCCGCCCCTAACAACACCGCTGCCCGTTCGCCATCGCCCGGCGCTCCGCGCATTAAGTTGAGTTGGGCAAAGAGCATCAACGCATCTACCACTATACCCGATGCGCCGATTTCCTGCGCGAGACTGACCGCCTCCCACCCGGAATCCCCTGCGCCGGGAAGATCGCCCGCTTGCAAGCGGGAAAATCCTCGGTTAATTAAGGTTGTCGCTGCCCCGGCGCGATCTCCCATCTCACGGAAAAGCGCCAAACTCTCGCTGAAATGAGTCTCTGCCGCCGCATGGTTGTTCTGGGCGGCGGCGGTGATTCCCAAGCCATCCAAGCCGTTGGCAATTGCCCGCCGGTCTCCGATCTCCCGCCCGATGCTCAAACATTCGGCGTAGTATGCTTTCGCCCGATTATAATCACCCAGATCATAGGCAACAAAGCCAAGGTTGTTCAAACTGCTGGCAGCCCCTTTGCGATCCCCAATCTCGCGCTTGATGTTCAAACTTTCTTCATAATATTGCGCGGCGCGGGGATAATCGCCCGTGCGGTAGGCAATTGTGCCGAGATTGTTCAGGCTAAAGGAAATCCCCCGCCGGTCATGAATTTCATTTTGAAGCGTCAGACTGCGCTCGTAATGTTGGCGGGCATTCTGATAATCCCCTAACGCGGATGCCACCGCCCCCAGATTATTCAGGATGATGTTCATCCCCAAGCGGTTGCCAATCTCGTGCCAAATATCAAAGGTTTCGCTGTAGCGGGCGCGGGCAAGGGGGTAATCGCCCCGCGCATAGGCAACATTTGCCAAGCTAGTGAGTGCGGCGGCAATCCCTGCACGGTCTGCCAACTCGCGGCTAATGAAAAGGCTGTCCTCATAGTGGCGGGCAGCGTTGCTGTAGTCTGCCCGTGCGTAAGCGATGTTGCCCAAATTGCTGAAACTGGCGGCAATCCCGCGCCGATCCCCCGCCTTCTGCGCTAGGCTAAGGGCGGCGCGTGCCTGTGCCTCGCCACGCTCATAATCGCCCCGGCGGTGGGCAACAGCGCTTAAACCGTTGTGCGCCCGCACTTCAAGGGCGGGGGTTGCCGCGCCGCTTTCCAGCGCCTCCATAAAGCGCATTTGCGCTTCGGGGTAATCGCTTGTCCGTTCCGCCGTTTCGCCAAGCGCCACCAGCGCCTCAACGCGGCGGGCGTGGTCGGTTGGCGGCAGCAGCGCCAGCGCCCGCGTAAAGAGCTTTCGCGCTTCGGAAAAGAGTGAACGGAGGGCAAGCTGCTCCCCCGTCAGGGTGGCATAGTGCGCTTCTTTATCGCGTTCGCCCGCCGCCTTCCAATGATCCATCAGCAGCGGCGCGTAGGCGTCATCTCCCGCATAGATGTTTTCAATTGCCACACCGATGCGGCGGTTTGCCTGAGCATATTCGGCACTATCCATGGTTTCTAAGAGCGTCATACGCAGTTTTTCATGGGCAAATCGCCAGCGTCCGTCATTCACCTCTAAAACGGCGGCGTTCACACAGGCGGCAAGCCACCCTTCTACGTTTAGAGTGGGATCAAGGTGAGCGATCACGTTTAGATCGACGAACCGTCCGCCCGCTGCGGCTAGACGCAGCAAGGGTTGGGCGATCAGCGGCACACGGGCGATACGTCTGAGCAAAATCGACTTGATGCCGCCCGACAAGACATGATCAGGGAGCGTCGCCCGCCCGATTGCCCCCAGACTTCCCGCTTCCTCTGCCAACGCCCGAACAACCTCGACCATAAAAAGGGCGTTGCCTTCTGTCTCATGCTCCAGAAGGTTGATCAGGCGGGGCTGCGTCCCTGCCTCGCCAAGCATGGACTGGCTGAACGCAACGATCTGAGCGGTGTCAAAGCGTTCTAGGGTGAGCAAGCGCATTTCCGGGAGTTCGGCGGGAAGTTCGGGACGTTCGTCGTCACGATAACTCCCAATAATCATCAGCGGCAGGTCGCCCACCGTCTTGATCATCAATTTCAAGGGATCAAGGCTTTCCGTCACCCATTGTAAATCTTCAGCAATCAAGAGTATCGGACGGGCATAACGCCGGAACAGATCAAGGATGGTCACGGCGAGGCGCTGCTCTGCCGAACGCCCATCGAGCGCTGGCGCATCAGGGATGGGACGATCTAGCAAGGCGGCTATATCGGGGATGATGGACTTCAGTGTTCCAGCGTCAAGGTCGTTCACCTCGGTAGAGAGGAGTAAACGGCGCACCGGATCACGCCAAATCTGGTAGGCAAGCCCCCCGTTATCCACCGCTTGCCCAGTGAGGACAAGGGCACCATTGACGAGCGCCATCCCGCGAATTTCATCGATTAGGCGCGATTTTCCCACGCCGCTTTCCCCCCCCACCAGCCACGCCGACCCCTCGCCGCGAATGGCGGCATTGAGTGCCGTTTGAAGCGCTCCCAACGGGCGCTGCCGTCCGACAAATTTTGCCGCCGCCAAGAAGCTCTCGCGGGCGTTGGCGTTCTCGGCAAGTTCCGGCAGCCCTGTAAGGGCGGCAAGATCATGGAGGGCATCGCCCGCATCGCCATAACGATCTTCAGGAACTTTCGCCAATAGACGCCCCACAAAGGCACGAAGGTGGCTTGGCGGGGTGGTCGGTTTACGCTGTCCTTCGGGTGGAGTCCCACTCACCTCGGCAAGGGGGATAATCGGGCGGGTGGCGCTGATCAAATCAGCCGTTTTGGGAACTTCAGCGGCGACGAATGTTTTTGTTTCTTCATCAAGTGGCAGCGACCCTGCGTGAGTGGATGAATCGGGGAGAATGATCGTGATTCCTTCGCTGTGGGCACTGCCGCCTGTATAAAGCCGAGGGGCATCAGGATCAAGTCCCTCTGGAATGGGCGTCAGGTCTGGAAGCATGGCGATGATTTGGCGCATCATCACTTGTGGCGTGCCCGTTTCAAAAGGATAGCGCCCCGCTAGAAGTTCATAGGACATAACGCCGACGGCATATAAATCCGTTGGGATCACCGGACGATGCCCATGCAGTATTTCAGGGGCAAGGTAGGCTAAGGTGCCAGCAACACCGATCGCCTTTTCGGATTCAATGGCAAGCCCAAAATCGAGCAGGCGCAGCACGCCATCGGGCGTAACAAGGACATTGCCCGGCTTCAAATCGCGGTGGATGATTCCCTGTCGGTGTAAGTAGCGGAGCGCCTCCAACATTTGGGCGATCAAGCCCACCCGCCCCCGTAAATCGAAGCGCTCCGCCGCCTCACGGACATCCACCGCCCCTTCCAAAAGCGGCATGGTGAAGTAGGGCTGCCCGTCCATGGCAAAGCCGTAATCCAAGACGCTGATGATATTGGGGTGGCGCAGCGAGGCAAGAGTCTGAAACTCGCGTGCCAGCGCCAGACGGAGATCGACCCGCTCAGGGTGCAGCCCAAAAACAAGGGCAGAGGTCTCCACCGAGACGCGCTTCAAGGCGACGACCTGCCCATTAAGGCGATCCGATGCCCGATAAACGCTCCCCATCCCGCCCGATCCAAGCAGTTCCATCAGCACATAGCGGTTGTTGATCAAAGATTGGCTGCCGATGGTCATGATCATCCTACTTTGGTCACGGCTTGGGCGCGAAACCTGTCAACTGATGCCCCGCGAGGGACTTGATCCATTCGGGGAGGGCATAGCCCCCGACAACCAGACAGCCATTGGTGTTGTCTCGCTGTCCAGCGGCTGTCTCAACAATGCATTGCTCAGCCTCAGCCACAAACGAGCGATGGGCTTCGGCATATTTCACCGTCTCAAGGGCGGCTGAACCGTAAAAGACAGTCCCCAAGAGTAGCACCACGAGGTTTGCCGTCATGACGAAGGATGGGCGCGTTGTCCTGCTCAGCATATGGCGAAAGGTGAGCGCCATCATACCACTGAGGGCAATCCAAATCTGAACAGAAAACGGAATATAGTGTTCTAAAAGCGCCCCCCGTACACCATACCCATCAGCCCGCCCAACGGCAGCCAAAACGCCGAACAGCAGCCCGTAGAGTGCCAACACACTGCAAAGCAGAATCAAGCGGCGCTCAGAACTACGCCGTAATACCCACAGATTCAGGGCAAAAAGCCCCACCGCCATCGCCCCTAAGGTCATTGCTGGCAATAGAGCGCTCTCTGGTCCAGCGGCAAAGACTCCGCCAATGTAAGTCACCACAAAGAGCAAACCATTCACAATACGATTAAGTATAAGCGGGTTTGCCCCCCCTGTCATGTAGAATTCTGAGTTGAGGGTGAAGCCGGGAAGGTTGACAAAAAGCCACAACGAGAGCGCCCCACCAAGCAGCCACGCGGCGATCATAGCGCGGCGGTAGCCCAACGCCGCCAAAAAAGGGAGCGTTACCAACCATACAATTCCCCCTGAAAAGATGCTGAATGTGGCGAAGAACGCCGCACCCATTGCCATGAATAACGTTCGCCATGTGGGGCGAAGGCAAACGAGGGCATAGAGCATGAGGTAGGCGCACAAGATGTGCATGTGGAAATATTTGTGCGCCCCAACAAGAAGCGTATAGCGCTGCTGAACAGCGAGCAGCAAGGCAACGACGGGGATTCCCAACAGCCAACGACGCCCCCCTTCTCGTCCTATGAGGGATAGCAGCAGCACCGCGTTGATCACAATCAAGAAGTAGTTCAGCATGGCATCCAGCCGAAGATTCCAATGAAGGAGGATTACATTGGGAAGGCTGAGCAGCCACGAAACCATTTGGGGACCTGGTGGGGCAGCCACAACGGGGCTTTGCAAGCTGATTAGGTGCTGCACCGTGAGCCGTCCATCAAGCCATAAGGTTG
Organism: Anaerolineales bacterium; assembly: GCA_015075625.1. NCBI lineage: Bacteria > Bacillati > Chloroflexota > Anaerolineae > Anaerolineales > Anaerolineales bacterium. The sequence continues at coordinate 542,600 of JABTTZ010000001.1, forward strand.
TCAGCGGAACATTCCGAATCCATTCATCGATGGCGAGCGGGTAGGTTGTTGTGTAGGTGAGGATAAACCATACGGCGAGAACATTCACCACGCCGATCCCAACCAGCACAAAGACCCTCCCCCACACGGCAAAGGAAGGTTGCACTTGTGCTGCCGATGGGTGGTGCATAATGGGTCTTTACCCCAAATCACAGTCTCAGTGAACACCCGCATTATACCCTTTGCGCCGCTGACAACTGTTCTGAAATTGTTGGGGTCTAGAGGGATGGGATCAATATAATCAACGGTTATGGTATGGGCAGCCTCAAGAATTTCGCCTGCTTTGAACCGTGCAATAAACGCCAAAGCTTGGGGTGGGCTTTCTGTATAGGTCTTGCCCGATTTAACCCGTGTAGAAACGGAAAGAATGCGCACACTCTCTTTGATTGCATCTTTTTGATCCAACCCATAGCTTTCGCTGATAAGATCACCCAAAATCTCTATCGCTTCTCGTCCACTTTTTAACTTGCCATAACGAGAACAGAGGAAAACAAAATTAATCGATGTGTCACGCGTTATGCCCCCAAACGTAAAGGGGGGTTTCGGGTCGTCTTCTGAAAAAATGAGATTATAAATTGCTTCCTGACTGTTCAGATCGTGGAATCGTGGTTCAAGGAGAAGAGATAGGCGGCGTGCGGCATCTGGAATTGATAACAAAACAGGCGCCCTCCATAGCCTTCACTTTCACTTAATATACTGATCTTTGCATAATTAGTCAACCTAGGCGCGTCTTCGCACGAAAACAGGTAGGGTATGGCAATTTCTTAGAAGCGTTATCTACAGAATACGTCTTTCATTTCTCATAGAAAGAAAAGTGCTAGAGGGCGAATCTCAGCCCGACGCTAAAAGCGCCGGAGACACAAAACATCAGTCTGGTGAACGGCTACCGTATCCCAAGCAAGCTCTCTACCGCCCCCGCCGGATCAAGCTGCCGCGCCACAACCTGATCGACCAGCCCTGCCAAGACCGCTCGGTCTGTCCCTGCCAAAAGTCGGGCAAGAAGCACCTCACGCAGGCGTTCGGTAATTTCCCCCTCAATGGTTGCCCGTTCCCGCAGTGCCTGCGTCCCAGTGTGAATCAGGTAGGCGCGGTGGGCGGCAATTTGGGCGACAAGGTCGGTGATCCCTGTCCCATTCGTGGCAACCGTTTGGACAATTGGGGGCTGCCATGCGCTGCTCTCGTCTACGGCAAGGTTCGTCGCCGGAACGGTCAGCAGCCGTCCGTGATGGGCGATTCGCTCTGCCCGATGCCCTAGATCAAGCATTGCCCGCAGCGCCCGTTGGGTGTTTTCTACACCGGGGCGGTCTGCTTTGTTGATCACGAGAATATCCGCGATCTCCATGATCCCCGCTTTGATCGCCTGCACATCGTCACCCAATCCGGGCGCTTCAATGACCAATGTTGTCGCTGCGGCGCTGGCAATATCCACCTCGCTTTGCCCCGCCCCAACGGTCTCAATCAGGATTATCTCAAAGCCGGCGGCGTCAAGGGCGCGGACGGCATCGCTCGTCGTTCGCGCCAGACCGCCCAAACTGCCGCGTGTTGCCATGCTGCGGATGAAAACACCCGGATCGCCCGACAGATCGCGCATCCGAATCCGATCTCCCAACACCGCCCCCCCGCTAAAAGGGCTGGTGGGGTCAACAGCGACAATGCCAACGGTTTGCTCCAAGCCCCGATAGTGTTTGGCAAGGCTGTTCACAAGGGAGCTTTTCCCCGTCCCCGGCGCACCCGTTACCCCAATGATGTGCGCCTTCCCCGTCGCCGGGTAAAGCGCCGCCAAGTCAGCGTTCGCCTCACCGTTTTCGATGCGCGTCAGCAAGCGGGCAAGTTCGCGGCGGCTGGCGCGGATAGCTGCTACCACAGGGGGCAATGTCAAGCTCGTACTCACGCCGACGCTCCCACCACTTGGCGGATGTGTTTGGCAATATCTTCGGTGTTTGCGCCGGGACCGAACACCCCGCTAACACCCATCGCTTTCAGCACGGGCAGATCATCATCAGGGACAATACCGCCAAGAATCACTTTCACATCACTCAGGTCATTGGCTTTCATCAATTCCATAATGCGGGGGATGAGCGCCATATGCGCCCCACTAAGAATGGACAGACCAATAACGTCCACATCTTCTTGCAAGGCTGCCTCAACAATCATTTCTGGTGTTTGACGCAGCCCGGTATAAATCACCTCCATGCCAGCATCGCGCAGGGCGCGGGCAACAACCTTCGCCCCCCGATCATGCCCATCCAACCCCGGCTTTGCCACCAGAACGCGAATTTTTCGTTCTTTTGTCTCAGTCATTGGAAAAACCCTCTAAATTCAGATGTCTTCTGGGAAAATACCCCTGTATTTCTCCCATTATAGCCCGAATTTAGGTGTTTTTTTGTAACTGATATTACGCTGCTGAGTTCATTTCCCTTTGGTGCTGCTAAGGGGGAGTTTGAGGGGGCTTCCCCTCCAAAGACGAACGCCCCTTTTCCGATGGTGGAAAGGGGCGAGGGAATGAAGTCACCGGAGTAAGGTTAGACTGTAAAGATCGGGCAGGAAGGTACAATGCCTAACCAACCTGACCAGCGATCTTCGTTTCTTTTTTCGCTTTCGCTTGTGTATGTTTCTTGTGGTATATGGCGCGTTCCGCCCAAAAATACGTCCCCACAACATAGACAAGGGCAGCCGCTTGCAAGCCTATTCCCTGCCATGTGGCGTATAGACCAAACCATTGCCCTACCCAATGGGGCATATAGATGCCTCGGATCGGTGTGATCGGCAGCCAGCCCACCGCTTGCAACACGTGAACGGTGTTTCCCACCATGATGAACAGAACAGCGGCAATCATGATTCCGGTGACGATCAGCATTTTCTTGTACGGTAAGCGCACTTGAAGGGCAAAAGTGATCACTCCCACAATGGCAACACCGATCAAGCCAATCAAAACTCCCTGCAACACAACGCCGATACCCGCGTCCAATACAAGCGATTGCAAAAAGAGGACGGTCTCGAAGCCTTCGCGGTAGATGCTGCTAAAGCCCAACACCATCAGGCTGATGATCTGCCCTACCGCCAGCCCGCCAGCGATAATCCGCCCCTTGCGGCTGTGAAAGCCAGCAATCCAGCCCGTCCAATACACCTTGTGGAAAAACCAGTTCAAAATCAAGAGCAGCACGCCGATAGCGATCAGGCTAACCACTGCCTCCAATCGTTCCCCATAGCGAATGAGCGCCATGAGCAAACTGTTGGCGATTACCCATGTCAGTGCCGATGCCCCTAATGCCAGAATCGCGCCACCGATAATCGGTGTGCGGAATTTGCGTGTTTCCGCGCTCCGCAGCGATGCCAGCAGTGAAGCAAGGATCAACACTGCCTCCAATCCCTCTCGAAAAACAATCACCGCCGAGTTTCCAATCACCGCAGCGGGGGCGCTTTTGCTGCTCAGGTAACTTTCTGCCTCGTTTAGTTTGGCGCGGAGAACACCCAGCCCACGCATGACCTCCGTAACCGGCGCATGGCTGCCAAGAAGGGTTGCTAACCCCTGCTGCTCGGCTGTTCCATGCCAAAAGAGCATTTCAATCTCGTTGCCCAATTCGGGTTGAAACCCGCGCAATTTTTGCTCAATCCCAGAGTCAAGGATCGCGTAGGCTTCTACCCGTGCCGATTCCGCTTTGTCATACTGACCCGCCCGCAGCGCGGCGGAAAGCTGATCCAATACCGCCTCAATAACATCAAAATCCGATTCCGTATTCAGCGCTCCCCATTCGGTTGGGATTAGGGCGCTAAAAAGCACCGCCACCTGATTCACCGAATTGTCCACCTGAGCCGGATTGACCGTTGCCCGAATGTCGGCATCGATTTGGCGCAGCCGCTCCCGAATCTCGTCCGCCGCAGCCGTCTCTTGCTCTACCAGCGAGAAGTAGAGATCGTCAAATGCCGCTTGCGCCGCATCGCGGAAGGTAAGCGCTTCTTGAATTTCAATATCGTTGATAACCTGCCCATCGCGCACACCGCGCCCATATTCCACCGAAACAAGGGCGATGAATCGGCTGAACTGCCCTGCCCGCCGTGCCGCTGCTGCTGCCGAGAGCGCCACAGCCCGGAATCCCCTCAGCGTGTTTTCCACATCCGTCAGAGCCGGCTCAAAGGGGCGCTCGGCTATGGCAGCATCAATCAAGGTGATAAACGCAGCCTGTGCGGTGAGAAGTCCCTCCGCCCCCTTTTGCGCCTCAAAAGGGACGGTCAGGGCGGAAAAATATCCGGCAGCCATACCCACAGCCTCGGCGCGTTTGGCTAGGAAATGCCGCGTATTGGCTAGGGCTGCCTCCGCAAATGCCTCATTCATCTTTGCCTGATAGGTATCCCATAAATCCGCCCGCACCGTCTCCAACGCCACCTTCGCCGTGATTTCCCCCCGTTCGAGGGCGCTTAGGGCAAGGGTGGCATCGGCAGGCGGGCGGCTAAACTTCGTCGCGGTGCGAAATTCTCTCAACAATAACCATGATTTGGCGGTAGCGGCGTCACCCTGTTCCAATGCCTGAAAAATAATCGCCGCGCTGCCGCCAAGAATCTCCCCCCAAAGCTGCCCCCGTGCTGCCGCGACCTGCACCGCGTTGCCCGCTGCAATGCCTGCTTCCACCTGCTTAAAAAGCGCTCTGATCCGCTTATCAGTCGCTTTATCAGCACCTCGAATGGGCGCGGACAGGTCATCATTATAAATTGCCTCTGCCGCCGCGAGATGGGATTGGGCGTCGCTGCCATTTCCCATCATAAGCGCCGCTTGAACGTTGAACAGCGCCCGACGCATCGTTTCGGCGGATTGCTGAGGGGCAATGGTGCGCCCTCCTTCAGCAAGGACAGGGCGGAGCGTGGTGAGGCACGCGCTGATTACGAGCATGATGCTTAGGACGACAATGGCAGTACGTTTCATAAAGCAGGGTCTTTCTACTCGTTATACCAAGCATGAAGATCGGCTAGGGGCGCAACAAACTGATGCGCCCCAGGTGTCCTATTCAGGATGCAATCGATCTTAATTATTCTGGCAAGGGAATCTTCAACAGGGCAGCCATTTGGGTGATTTCCCCAACGATTCCCTCGGCACGGGCTTGCGCCTCACTCCCGAACAAGTCGGCTTCCTCAGGCGTAAAGCGCTTCCCCGCTTGTTCTTGCTTATACAGTTCAGCAACATAGGTGCGGAGGTCAGCCAGTGCCGCCCCAATCTGATCAGCACGCACGGCATCCACGCCCTTAATCAGCGGCATGACACCCTCATAAACGATTGCCAGCCCGCCGAGAATGTCCTGAATATCAGCAAGGCGTGAGATAACAGCAAAGGTTGCCTGTTCGCTGGCGTCTCCGGCAATAAACCGTGACTGCTTCCAACTTTCAAAATACTCGCTCATGGTGGGGATCATCACCACAAGGGCAGTGAAAGCGTCCGTCTCGTTGGGTGTCCATGCCGAGGCTGCTTCATCAAGGGCGATCACATAATCGGCAAAGAGAGCAGCCGCCCCTTTCAAAACGTTTGCCTCAGGGAGGACTTCGCCAAACCCAACGACGCCATCGCCATCCAAATCGACATCCGCCATGCCCACATAATCCCCATGCGTCCCCCACAGGGTTGATTCCAGCACGCCGAACAGATTTCCCGGTTGGGGGAGGATGCGCCCATCGGGAAGGGTGAGATCAAAGGGAACAGCGTTTGCTGGGTCTTCTGCGCCGGACGCGCCCGCATCAAGGATCACATCGAATTCGGCAAGACTCGGCACGCCCGCCACAATCCCTTCCATCTGCTCGTAAAGAGGGCTGGCAGTGATCCATGCCGCTTTCGCCGTCTTTAACGCCTCAGCCAGTGCCTCACGGTTTGTCTTGGCAAGGGTGGGATAGGCGAAGTTCTGCGCCTCCGCAAGGTCATAATAACGAATACTGGCAAGAAGAAGCGCATCGGCACTCGTCTTTAATGCGCTCGTTTTTTCAAGAAGATAGGCCTTAATGCCGCCCAAATCGGCAGCGTCTTCGGCACGAACAAAACGATGTGTCAGCATGGGGAGGCACAACGCCCCCACCACGATCAAGCCAACCCAACGCTTAACCCAACCTGTCATAGGGCGATCCTTGTGAGTGGTAATTTCCGTTCTTGATAGATGGTTTTAAGGATAAAGCAAGCCTAAGATGGAGGTCAATGTCAGGGGTGAAAAGAGAGTTTTATACGGATAGAAACGTGTTTTTCACGAGGGTTAAACTCCACACCGAAGACGGTGCGTTAGAAGGGTTTTGGGATGCCTTTAAGCCCCGAAGGGGTGGCTGCGTTCAGCCCGGCGCATAGGCACATCACCCCATCAGCCGTCCACAAAGAGTATCAATCTGTGCGCCGTAGCGCTCGCCAAAAAGATTCAAATGGACAAGGAGCGGGTACAACTGGTAGACAAGGCGGCGGCGTTCATAGCCCCCTGTAAGCGGAAATGCCTCCCGATAGGCGGCGAGAAACCCAGGCGGAAACCCACCAAACAGTTCGGTGAAGGCAATTTCTATTTCCCGATCCGCGTAATAGACGGCTGGATCAACAAGCACAGGTTGGTTGCCGGCTGTGACAAGGAAATTTCCTCCCCACAAATCGCCGTGAATCAGCGCGGGGGTGGTGGCTGCCCCTTGAAGGCTGTCCTCTAACGTATCAACCACACCGCGCAAAAGCCGCTGGCGTGCTAGGGGAAGGCGTTTCCGTGTACGGGCAATCTCAATCTGAGGGAGCAAGCGTCTCTCGCGGTAAAAAGTAATCCATGACGGGTTTGCTTTGTTAGACTGGGGCAGTTCCCCAATAAAATTGTCGTGATCCAACCCAAAAAGGGCATCTGGCGATTCAATCCGATGGAGTTCCGCCAACGCCCGCCCAAAGGTGACGGCAAACGTGAGCGGCTCGGCGCGTGGTGATTCCTCTATCCATTCTAAAATGAGGTAGGCAGGGTGATCGGGAGCGGCTTCTTCCTGATGAATGACCTCTGGGACGCGAATCGCCCCCACCTCGCGCAGAAGGTGAAGTCCTCGTCCCTCTCGTTCAAAAAAGAGGGAGGGGGCGTTGTACTTCCACTTCACAAAGTAGGTCTCTTTGCCCACCTCCACCCGTGCCGCCTGGTTGATCGACCCGCCGCCAATGTAGTGAATCTTCGTCGGGGCTTTCCCCAATACTTGGCTGAGCCGTGCTTTAAGTCCGCCAGCAATCATGGCAGGTCACGCTCCGCACGAATTGCCTTCAACAGTTCCTCTGACCCGCTGCGGATCATCGTATAGACGGGTTCTAAAAGGTGTGTGACATAATACGGATCGGGGACGTTTTTGTCAGCGTAATTCGGCGTGTAATCAAGCAACAGGGCAACCTGTGCGGTGCCATTCAGTGCCTGTTTCGCCCGCATAATATGATCAAAATGAGACCTATCCATCGCTATGATGTAATCATAGGTTGTCACATCATCAGAGCGGAACGCACGTGAGGTTGTGCTAAAGGAAATGCCGTGATTGCGCAGCGTTGTCACCGTGCCAAGGTAGGTTGCTTCCCCGACATGATAGTCGCTTGTGCCAGCCGAATCGATCTCAAACTGATCGGTCAATCCTGCTAGATTGACTAAATAGCGAAAAATACCCTCCGCCATTGGCGAGCGGCAAATATTCCCTGTACAGACGAATAAAACGCGGATTGGCTTGGCTTCATTCATAACGTCGTGATACCACCTCTGTTTCTAGCAAAAAGTATACCATAGGCAGATTGTGCTAATGCGGCTCTCATTGTCTGGTGTTACGCCCCGCTCACATGGATAGGGCGTGCATTTCTCCCCTTTCCACGTGTCCAAATGACCACTGTGCTAAGATTGCTTTATAAATGGCAATAGAATTTATGGAGTTGCACTCATGGTTCGTTGGCAGCAGCAGATAGCTCGACTCACACTGAGCGTTGTCTTTTTCCTCACCCTCTTCCCGCTCACGGGGATGCCCGCCCGCGCCCAAAGTGGCGCACTGGCAGCCGTTGAATCGGTCACCTGTTGGTTTCCCGCCCCAAGCGGCTTTTTGGAGGGGAAAACCCTTGATTGTGGGTATCTCGTTGTCCCCGAAGTGCGGGGGGCAAATAATGGCAAGACGGTGAAGGTCGCCTTTGCGCGGTTTCGCTCTCCCGCTACCACACCGCTTGCTGATCCCGTCATTCTTCTTCAGGGTGGACCGGGCGGACCCGGCATCGAACCATTAGGGACGGCTTTGGCGGCGACCTTTGCCCAAACCCTTCGCCGCGATTTTATTGCCATTGATCAGCGCGGCGTAGGCTATTCCTTGCCCAATTTGGGCTGCCAAGAATTCATCGAGATGACCTACGCGACGCTCACCGTTCAACTGACCCCCGAAGAAACCTCGGAGCGCAATCAGGAAGCGGCAGCCGCTTGTCGGGATCGCCTGATTGGTGAAGGGGTCAACCTGAGCGCGTTCAACAATGTTGAAAATGCGAACGATGTCGCTGATCTGATTCCGGCGTTGGGCTACACCACCGCTAACCTCTACGGCGTCTCGTATGGCTCTACCTTAGCTCTGTCTGTGATGCGCTATCGCCCCGAAGTGCTGCGGGCGGTGGTCATTGATGCCATTGCCCCCCCGCAGTGGAATCAGTTTGAAGCGCCCATTGCGGCGGTGGTCGATACCTTCGAGCGTTTTTTCGCTGCTTGTGCTGCCAATTCTGCCTGCGCCAATGCTTACCCAACGCTCAAAAAGACAACCTATGACCTGATCACCACGCTGAACGCTGCGCCAACGACGATCAGCATAAAACACCCCACGACAAACAAAACGTATGATCTTTTGGTCACCGGCAATGTCCTGCTCAGCCAACTCTACAGCGCCCTTTACGTGACGAGTTTTATCCCCCAACTTCCGGCGATGATTGACACAGCCAGCAAAGGGGACTTCACCGCCCTTGAATCAATTGTCAGCCAGACCTTTTTCCAGTTTGAAGATGTCGCCTTTGGCATGTTTTATTCGGTGGGCTGTGCTTCTGAAGGCGCGTATGCAGATCGCGCCGCCATTGAAGAATCCCTGCGCAGTTTACCGCCCGAATTTGCGGGGATCGCCCCTGGTCTCACCGATAGCTCAACGATCTGCGCCTCGTGGGGCGTTGGAAAAGCCGCTGAGATAGAGACGACGCCTGTCACCAGCACCCTGCCAACACTTATTCTCTCCGGGGAGCTTGATCCGATCACCCCGCCCGCCAACGGTGCGCTGGCGGTGGAGACGCTCCCCAACGGCAGCCATTTCATTTTCCCCGGCACAGGGCATGGGGCTGCCCTGAGCAGCAGTTGTGCCTTCGGAATCCTGAGCGCATTTGTGCAAGCGCCGCAAACGAAACCAGACAGCGCCTGCATTGAGCAGATGGCTATTGAATTTTTCACCGGGGAACTGCTCACCGAATATGTCGCACCGGGAGGCGCGTTCAGGACGGTGCGTCCGGTTGGGTGGGCGGAATCCTCGCCGGGGGTTTTCGCGAGCGATGGCGGGCAAAGTCTGTTCCTTGTCACCTCTGCCAGTGTGGGGAAGGATTTGCTCACGGAAAGCCTTCTGAACAGTTTGGCGGTCAACACAGACTTGACGGAATTAGGTGTTCAAGAGGCGAATGGTCTCACCTGGACACTCACCGAGTTTGGGTCGTCCTTTGGGTTGACCTTGACCCTCGCCTTAGCCGAACAAAAGGGAACAACCTATGTCCTCATCGTTGGGGTTGCTCCCAACGCCGACAGCGCCAAAGCACGGCAGAATTACCTAATCCCTGCGATTCAGGCATTCCAAATCAAGTAGCAGCCAACCAACGAACCCTCACCCCGCGCTTTAGCGCCGCGTGAGGGTTCGCTGCTCCGCCGTTGACACACCCCTTCAAGACGGCTATCCTACAAACAACGACCTCTTAGGGGTATGGCAAGGGCAATGCGCGATTACGGCTATCTGCGGCGGGAGCAATCCTCCCTAACACAAGGCTATCTCTTTGGGCGGCGAAAAGGGCGGGGCATTTCCCCGCTCTTTTTGCTTGCCTGGGGAATGGCGATGGCAGGCGTCCTCTACGTCATTGCCAATATGCAAACAATCCAACCGCAGGTACTGGCAATGGTTGCCGAACACCCCACGATAACCCCTGGCGGAATCAGTTATGCCCAACGGGGTGATCAGGCATTTTGGGCGGGCGATCTCGATGCCGCTGTTGAAAATTACCGTCGTGCTGCCAACAGCATTCCCAATAACATCTCTATCATCTACGAACTTGCCCGCATCCTCATTTACCGCAGCTACGGCGACGTGCGTAACTTTCAAGATATAGATGAAGCCCTTACCTGGGCGGGAAAAGCGATTCAGGTTGCCCCTGAAAACCCCCGCGCCTATGCCATTTACTGTTTTGCCCTCGTTCGGGCGGGGAAATCTTCTGATGCCTCGCGGGAGTGCCTTCGCGCCCTCGATTTTGACCCGAACGCTGCCGATGCCCACGCTTACCTTTCGATGGCGTCCTTCGACCTCAGGCGCACGGCAACCGCGCTTGACGAAGCAGAAAAAGCGGTTCGCCTTGATCCGAAAAATATTGACGCAAACATTGCTTATGCCCGAACGCTTTCCTTTCAGGGGCGGGTAAGCATGGCGCTCACCCATTACGAAGCAGCCGCATCGGTCAATATGAATCTCGAATTTCCTTACTTTGAGATGGCATTCTTCGCCTATAACCTTGCCAACCGAAATAACGGCGACGAAGCCCGCTACCGAATTGCCATTAACGCCTACGAGACCGTTCTAAAACGCAACCCCAAGAGCGTGAAAGCCTATACCCGTCTGTGCCAGACCTATTTGGCAAAGGGTGAGCCGAAACTCGCCCGTCAATACTGCATGGAAGCGACAGAAGTTGACCCCGGCTATACCGCTGCCTGGCGCTGGTTGGGAGAGGTTTACCATAAGAGTCGCAATTACGAAGATGCCGTCGATGCCTTTGCCGAGTGCCAGCGCCAAGAGATCGCCCTCGGTTTGCCCACTGATGCCCGCGACCCCACCTGTTGGTGGTTACAGGGCGTCGGCTACTTCATTTTAGGGCAGTGTGATCGCGCTATTCCCCTTTTGGAGGAGGTTTTGCGGTGGACAACTGATGATATTGCCATTCGGGAGACCAACCGCACGCTCTTGAAATGCGCCACTGCCTATCAAGGGACGTACAAAACGCCCACCCCTGTCCCCACCGCCACCCCGCGCCCAACACCGATTTTGTAGGGGGACACCTACAGCATTTTTCAACGAGATTGACCCTCAGTGGTTGACAGCCCCGCTTATCACGATATACTTGGTGATGGGCAGGCGGTGGCGATCAAGGGAAACGAACGACGCCCGTCCTTCTTGTAAGAAGGCTGGTTGCAATCCAACCAGTGAGGGTACTGCAAGCAATATGTATGTTCGTCGGGATCGCTCTGCGCTGACAAGCGGTGACCTCTTTCGTGGCACCATCCGCCGCCGCCGGATGCTCTGGGTCTACCCACTGGTCGTTTTTGCTTTAGGGGTGCTAGGGCTGGTGATCTGGCAGATCGACTTATTGCGCCCTATTGCCCTCTATGCTGTTGGAATTCGCCCTACCCCAACCCTTTCCCTGCTAGAGAACGCCCGTCGCGGCGATCTTGCCTTTTGGCGTGGCGATTTGGATACCGCCATTGCTGCCTATCGCGCTGCGCTCAGCCTTGCCCCCAACGAGATTGGCATTGGGTATGAAGTCATTCGGATGCTCGTTTACCGCAGCTATGCGGGCGGCGATCAGGGGGCGGCGGATAGACAAGAGGCGGTGACCATAGCGAACCGCCTTTTGGAGGTTTATCCTAACAATGCCCGTATATTGGCAATCACCTGTTTAGCATATGCCCGTGCCAGCGAACCCGAACGCGCCTCGCAATATTGCAACCGCGCCCTCAGCTTTGATACGGAGAACCCCGACGCCCTTGCTTTTCTCTCCCAAGTCTATTACGACTTAGGACGGTACGACGAGGCGGTCACCATTGGGCGCAAAGCGCTTGAACTGAACCCCACCAGCATAGAGGCGAACACCGCTTACGGCTTGATCCAACTCACCTCCCGAACGCCAGAGGCAGGCATCCCCTACTTTGTGAAGGCAGCCGAATATAACAAGCAGCTTGAATACCCCTATTTCAACCTTGCCCTCAACGCTTTTGGGGTAGGCTTGCGGCGCGGCGATCCCGACCTACTTCGCCTTGCCGTTGGCGCCTATGACACCATCCTTGCCACCAACAAGCGCAATGTCCGCGCCTATATTGGCTTGTGTCAGGTCTATTTTGCCATTGGTGAACGCAACCTTGCCCGCGATAACTGTGTCACGGCGACGGAACTTGCGCCCGATAATTCCCGTGCGTGGCGCTGGTTGGGTGAGATCAGCTACCTCACTATGGAGTATGAGACAGCGGCGCAGGCGTTTGAGCGTTGTTTCGCCCTAGAGTCGGGGTTCGCGGTTGAAGCCCGCCAGCCAGAGTGTTGGGTGTTTCGCGGCTTGTCCTACGTTCAAATGGGCGATTGCCGCAAGGCAAATCTGATCTTCACCGAAGCGCTCAGTTGGATTCGCGGGACAACTTCCATCGAACGAATTAATAAAGGCTTGCGCATCTGCACCGGACGTCCGCTAAACGTCACCTTGGCTCCAACCGCAACGCCGGAACCCCTTCCCCCCGAACCTGATCTCAGCCCGCGCAGCACCATCGTCTTAGGGACGGGAGGCTAAGCGTATGTACCTAAACACGCCCAAACGCTACCGTAAAACCCGCCGCCGTTTGTTCAACTTCCGCTGGCTGTGGCTCTATATTTTATTTCCGGTGATCATCATTCCAGCGATGCTTTTGTGGCAGTTTCGTGGGCAGATCAGCGGCGATGTGGGGCGTTGGGTAGAACGAAATATCAAATTCAACGTGAATCCCCCCACCCCAACGGCGACGATCCCCGCTGTTGACCTCCAAACACGCCTGGTCAGTTATATCCAATCGGGGAACATGAAAAATGCTATCTCCACACTGACCAGTCTCGCCAGCGCCCGCCCCAATGATCTTGATGCCTATACCCGTCTGACGAAAATGATCCTTTTTCGAGACGACAGCCCCAAAGCCCGTGAGGAGGCACTCCGCGCCGCAGAGGGCGCTCTGAACGCCAATCCCGAAGCGGCTGATGGGTGGATCATGGTGGCGATGGCGCTGAATGCCCTAGATCGCCCAAGTGAGGCGCTCCCCTACCTGCTCCGCGCCCGCGATTTTGACACCCGCGATCCCTGGCTGCTGGCGGTCTTAGCAGATACCTATGACGCCATAGGGCGCGGCAGTCGCGCTTTAGGGTTGGTTGAAGAATCGTTGGAAGCGGCAAAGGCTACAGCCGCCAGCCAGAATGGGAACAATGTCGTTGTTATCGCCTACGCCAATGTGGTGAAGGGGAAAATCCTCTTGGCGTCCAGCGGCGAGCAAGCGATCCGCGCCTTTGAGGAGGGGTGGCGGGTTGCCCAGCAAGATAGCCAAATGCCCATTGGCTACATTGCCCAATGGCTGTGGAGTTACTACTTCAACGTCAACGACTTTCAAAAGATCACCGATTCCCTTGATCTTGCCACCGCCCGCGACAAAGACGATCCGATCAATGCCTACCTTTTGGGGCGCACCTACATCAAAGCGGGCGATCCCAATCGGGCGATCATCAGCCTAGAGCGCTGCCGTGATCTTGACCCCGATCAGGTCAAGTGTTTGCGCTGGCTAGGGACGATGATGTTTCGTCAGGAAAACTATCAACGGGCGGCAGAACTAGGCTTGCGGGCAATTGAATTAGGGACAACCGATGTGGGGGCATACCTCGTCGCTGGCTCAGCGCTTGCCTACAATGGGCGCTGCGGCGAGGCGGTTAGTGTATTGCAAGCGGGGTTAAATCTCGCCCAAACGCAGGGGTCATCTGCAGATTGGGTGGCGCAATTCCGTGATGCCCTTCGATCATGTGGGGCGGGGAACAATGTGTTTGCTACCCCCACGCCCGGACAGTAAGGAACAGACGTAATCGCAAACCCTAAACAGCCCCCGACACGGCGAGGTACTCACGCCATGCCTTGTAGCCGAGTTTCCCATAGAAATCGACTAAATCTGTCCACCCAATGAGGACGTTTCGTGCGCCGCGTGAGCGCAAGATGGCTGATCCCCGCGCCACTAGCGCCAACCCAATCCCCCGCCCTCGCCCTGTTTTCGTCACGCCCACCGCATTCATCCCGCCCATCCCCGCCCCCAACACAGAGCGCCAGATTGTCTCGCCCCGCGTGGGGTGCGCATCCGGTGAACACATCAGCAGCGTGCCAACTACCGTCCCATCCCCCTCACGGGCAATCAACACATCGCGGTAATCCCCAACGCGGATTGGGTAGGCAAATTCATCATACCAGCCGGGAAATTCCGCCGCCTGCATCGTCAGGGCGTCCGCCGCCTCAGCGGGTGATGCGGCGGGGAGGATGCTCACCTTGTCCGCCGCCAACCGTGCGCTGATCGTCTTGGGCGTCACGTACTCGCTCACATCGCGTACCAGATCGTAAACGTGTTTTTCGCCTGTCCAACCCTGAGTCCGAAAAAAATCGAGGGCGGCGGGTAAGTTCGTCGGGATTCCCGGAAACAAACGCGGAACGCGCCCCCCAAGAACCACCCGCCGAATCCCAATCCCGCGCAGATAATCAATGGCAGTCGAGAGCAAATCCCGTCCGATCCCTCGCCGCTGCTGATCGCGCCGGACGTAGAGCGCGGCAATGCTCCCCGAAGGGTGCGGCGTTCGCTCTGATTCCCGCTGCGTTTGGGTGATCACCGCCCCCACGATCTGGCCATCGACGCGGGCGACAAAATGATCACGAGCAATACATGACCCATCGGCGCTGAGCATGATGTTTAGCAGATCGGGGGAGGTGTGCCACGCCTCGCCAAAGGCATCGTTCCAACAAAGGGCAAGGGCGGGCAAATCCGCTGGATGATAGAGATCAATAGTGTGCGTCATAAAGGCAACTCCCAACAAGGATAGTGAGTATCCAGCCCGCCAGAGAACAAGACGAAGGCAAGGGAGAGCGACCCTACCAATTGGGCAAGACCGAGGTCATCGAAATAAATGCCCCCCACACCATTCGATCCCAAAAGCATCCCGATGAACAGCACCAAGAGCAGCACAGGAGTCCCTAACCGTGTGGACACCTTACTAAGCAAAACGCTCACCAGCAAGGCAATGGTGATGATGACTATGGCTACTTCATTGGTCGGCATGGGCGTCTCATCTCGTAATCTATCTCCCTCTTTCTAGGGGTCATACGGGCATCCACGCAAATCCTTCTTCTTCTTGGCGGACATGCCCTAAACTGGGAAAGGGGAGGTGATAGGCGAGGGTGAGGACGCCTTCCGCCGCGATCCGCTCTAAAATTGCCCGCCGTGTCTGTGCCGAAAGCGTTGGGTCTGTGTCAAATTTGGGCGATACATGAGGAAATTTCATCTGCACGACAAGATGAATGGCATCCACAATATCGATCAGACGCTCCCCGTTTGATTCGATCATCAAGCCGCAGTGACCGGGTGTATGCCCGGGCAGCGCCAGCACAGTGACTCCCTCCGCCAGCACATCCCCATCAGAGACATAATGCAGCCGCTCCCCGTAGGGTGACAAAGCTGCCTTGACCAATGCGGTGCGTTCCGCCGGTACGCTGCCGCTCTCTACCCACCACGCCCATTCCTCACGACAGATATAAACCTCCGCTTGGGGAAACATGGGCGTTCCTTCCGCTGTGAGAAGTCCTCCAATATGATCGCGGTGGCAGTGGGTAATCATGATTTTTGTGATCGACTCCAGGGCAATCCCTTCCTCGCGCAGACGATCCATCAAATGCCCAGAGCGCGGCTTACTCCCTTCCCCTTCCCCCGCATCGACAAGGATGCGCTCTGTCCCTGTTTCAAGGTAAACGGCGCTCAGGCTGAATAGATAGGGCTGTACGCCCTCTCGAAACGCCTGTAAAACATCCTCAGAAAGGGGATTCAGCATTGTTCCTAAGTGTTTTTCCCCCATCACATCGCCACCATCGGCAATGACCATGAGCCGTATCTCGCCAATAGAAAATCGATAAGTTGTCGTTGTCATACGGTGTATCCTTACGTCACGTCAAGCCCTACGGGAGTGATTCATCTCCAAATTGTAGCGTTTTGCAAAAGGAAATGGCTTTTCCCGCGACCTTGCCGCTGCGGTGGGGTGCGATACCCCCTTTCTTAATTCTGAAGTTGCCATTCAACCCTTCCTTGCGCTACTGTTTAAGGGGTGAACGAACACACAGCGGAGCGCATGGATACACTACCACCAGCCTTGATTGAGGCACGCGATCTGACGAAAATCTACCAGATGGGAACAACCGAAGTCCGCGCCTTGCGGGGCGTCAGCTTCGATATTTATGCTGGCGAGATGGTTGGCATTGTGGGGCAGTCGGGGTCGGGCAAAAGCACCCTTCTTGCCATTCTTGGTGCGTTGGATGTCCCCTCCAGCGGCAGCTATCAACTCGATGGCAAAGAGGTTGCCACCCTCAGCGATGATGCGCTGGCCGCCATTCGCAACGAGAAAATCGGCTTTGTGTTCCAGAAGTTCAACCTTCTTGCCCGCAACACCGCCCAATTCAACGTTGAGCTCCCCCTGACCTATGCCGGTGTTCCGGCGCGGGCAGCACGAAAACGGGCAGCAGAGGTGCTTTCCCTCGTTGGCTTAGGGGATCGCCTTGATCACAAGCCGAACGAACTTTCGGGCGGGCAGCAGCAGCGCGTCGCCATTGCGCGGGCGCTGGTGAACACCCCTTCCATCATCCTTGCTGACGAGCCAACAGGCAATCTGGACAGCCAAACGGGGGAAGAAATCCTCGAACTCTTTCACAAACTCCACGAGGAACAAAAGATCACCTTGATCGTCGTCACCCACGATCCGAAGATCGCCGCCCAATGCGGGCGGGTGATCAAGCTGCGTGATGGCGTGATCATCCCCGAAGATGAGACTCGCCCCTTCCCCAAACGCCCCAGTGGGGCAGCCGCGTTGGGAGCGTAGCCGACGATGCGCCCACTTCAAAATATTCGCATTGCTCTTGATGCCCTCCGCGCCAACAAGCTCCGCTCTGCCCTGACGATGTTGGGGATCATCATCGGCGTTGGCTCAGTCGTCTCCCTGCTTGCTGTTGGGAACGGAGCGCAGGCGAGCATCCTCAACCAGATCAACGGGATCGGCACGAACCTCGTCACCATTGTGCCGGGGATTTTGAACCTGAGCGCCGGAGGTCCCCCCCAACAAGCCGGCGCGGTGAACGGTCAGCCGCTCACCGATAGCGACGCCAGAGCGCTTGCCGAACGCCTTATTGAGGTCGTTGGCGTCGCCCCTGAATTCACCGCCAATGGGACAACGGTCAGTTACAAACGGACGAGCATTTCCGTCGCGGTGCGTTCTGTCACGCCCGATTACCTCGTCGTCCGCAACCAGACGATTGCCGAAGGGCGCTGGATCGATTCGGGGGAGGTGACTGCCGCCTCGCGGGTTGTTGTCTTGGGCGCAGATGCGGCGAAAAACCTCTTTGGGGAACTCAACGCGATTGGCGAAAAGATCAAGATCAACAACGTCCCCTTCACCGTCATTGGGACAACCGTCAAAGTGGGGGGCGGGTTTGCTGGCAACCCCGATGCCAGTGTCTACATCCCGCTGACGACGGGTTATCGCAGCTTATTCGGCTCACGGACAGCCTATCGGGGCATGAACCGCGTCAGCGTGATCTACATTTCCGCTGCCGAGAGCGCCAACCTCGCCACAGTTGCCGACGAAGCAACGGCAATTGTGCGGGCGATGCATAAGATCAAGACTGACGAAGCGAACGATTTCACCGTCCTCACCCAAGATCAATTCTTGAGCATTGCCGGCGCCATCACGGGTATTTTGACTCTCTTTTTGGGGGCAATTGCCGGAATTAGCTTGCTTGTGGGCGGAATCGGGATCATGAACATCTCTCTCGTCTCCGTCACAGAGCGAACAAAAGAGATCGGCTTGCGGAAGGCGGTGGGGGCAAAGAAGCGCACCATCCTCACCCAATTTTTGGTCGAAACCGTCACCCTCAGCGTGATCGGCGGGATCATTGGTATTTTGATCGGGATCGGCATCGCCACCCTCATCAGCGCGACGGGCGTTCTTCAGGCGACGGTCACTGCCTCATCCGTCCTGCTTGCCTTTGGTTTTTCCTTTTTTGTGGGACTCTTTTTCGGGATTTACCCCGCCAGCCGTGCTGCGAGCTTGCAGCCGATTGAGGCACTTCGTTACGAGTAACCCGCAAGGGCAACGTCATAGATGCTCCCTTTAAACCCACTACCTAGCGTATAGGATACTTTCATGCCCAACTGCCTTGCTCGCCTATTCACAGGGTTTCTGATTCTTGCCTTGATTGGTATTGGCGTTATTCCCGCCGCCGCCCAAACGACAAAGCGGCTACGGATTGCCCTGCTCACCAGCAGCAGCAGCGAAGACGCCGACTCTGCCCGCCATGCCAAGCAAGGGGCGCGGCTTGCCATTGAGGTGATCAACGCGGGGAGCGGTATCCTCGATCCCGACAGCCCCCAAACAAACCCGATCTACTTCACCTTTGAACTCAGCGAGCGCAGCGCACCCACCGCCGCCGAGATGCGCACTGCCCTACAAGCCGCTATTGAGGATTCACCGCTTGCCATTGTCGGTCCGTTTCTGACGACGCAAGCAAACGGGAATCTCGATTTGGCAAACCGCAGCGCCATCCCGCACTTCCTCGCCACCTCTGCCGATCCAAGCGGGACAGGTGGTAGGTACACCTACCGTATTCGGACGCGAGCGACGGCGCTTGCCCGCGATCTGGCAACCTATCTCATCCGCACCCGCTACTACCGCGAAATCGCCACTGCTGCCGATGATTCTACGGAGGCGACAGAAGCCCTAAACGCCTTCAAAACAGGGGCGGAGGGAACGGCTGCTCCCACCCTTAACCCAGCAGTCACCTACAGTCGGGATGCTGCCGATCTAAGCGCCCCCGCCCAGACCCTTTACGAGGCAAATCCTCCGGTGGTCGCCATTTTCGGGACGGGGCGCACGGCGGCGCTCATGGTCAGCACCCTGCGGGCGAAAGGCTACACAGGGGCAATCGTTGTTTATGCCCCCCCCGCAGAGTTTCTGGCGCGTGCCGAGGGGAAAGCAGACGATGTTATCCTTCCCGCGCTGTGGTGGGAAACCGCCGAGGATGTTGGCTCAGCGCGGTTTGCTGCTGCCTACCGCACCCGCTATGGGGAAGCGCCCACCGCCGATGCCGCCACCGCCTTTGATGGCGTAGCGCTCATCGCTGGCGCAGTGAAAGTCGCTGGCGGTACACCTGATGATATTTTAGAGGCGATTGATGCTGGTGGTGTCTTTGGCGGGGTCATCGGTGTTTATGATCCCGCCCCTTTCACCGCCGGGCGCTTGATCGAAACAACCACCTTGTTTCGGCTCAAGGATGGCAACCTGCTCGAAGAATCTCGTTTTAGTGCGGGGAACTGCGTGCGGAACTGCGGAGACACCCGCCCCCGCGATATTAACGCCCTCAGCGGGGTGCGCGATCAAATTGTGCGGATTGGCTTTGTCGCCCCCCAAACCGGCTTGGATGGAGAGGTTGGGCGGCGGGCGCTGGCGGGGGCGCAGCTTGCCGTGAACGAGATCAACACGGCGGGTGGCATCTTGGGGATGAACAACACCCGCTACAAACTTGATCTGCGCAATGTCAGCGCGGCAACCTCCGAGGATCTCCGTTTTGCTCTGCAAGGGTTGGTTAGCGCGTCCGCTGCCGCCATTTTAGGACCAACCCTCGCCACGCCGCTGCTCCCTAATATAACCCTTGCCCCCTCAGCGCGTGTCCCGCAGTTGATCAGCGCCTCGTCCTCGGCGTTCATCGCCACTGATGCCCAACCGTTCATCTTTCAACTGCGCCCCGCCGATTCCATCGCAGCGGCAACATTGGCACGCTATCTCACCGATATACGCGGGTTTACGCGGCTTGCCACCGCTGGGGCAACGACGAACTATGCCCAAGATTCCATCGGCGCGTTCAACACGATTGTCCAAACGGTGCGCGGTGCAGAGCTTGTCGCGGCGGTCAGTCACCCCGTGACAGAGACGGACTTTAGCGCCAACGCCCGCTTGCTGATCGCCGCCAAACCACAGGTAATCACCCTCTACACTACGCCAGATGCCGCCCTCAGCTTGATTCGGGCGCTGCGGGGAGGCGGCTACACAGGGTTAATCACCTACGGCGCGATCACAAACCCCGATTTTCTGTCCGCGCTCACCAGTGAGGATACTGTAAACCTGATCGGAACGGGGACATGGGCAGCCACAGCGTTGGATACCGCTAGTGCCAACTTCACCAAACGCTTTACGGAAACCTTCCGCGAAGCGCCGGACAGCCATGCGGCTGCCTACTATGATGGTGTATATATGCTGGCGCGGGTGATTGCCGAGGGCGGCACTGTTCCAGCGACGATTCAAGCCAATCTCGCTCGTTTAGGCTTGTTTGCTGGTGTGCAGGGGGAATACCGTCCGGGGGCGTTTGGGCGCGGGCAGCTAAGCACAACCATCTACCTCTTTGCCCTGGCGGATGGGGCGCTCAGCGAGATTAGCCGTTGGCAGAACGGGAACTGCATCAATTCATGCTATTGAGTCCACCCTAACGTATCAAGATAGGACGGATGGAGTTGAATGTGTTTACCATGTAAAGGGGTAAGGGGTGGGGGTTAGGGTTTCCAAGCCCCGAAGAGGTGGCTACTTTCAGCCCGCTGCTTTCGCGGTGGGATCACTTGTCAGCCGAAGTTGGCTGGTAAAACCGCCCGCACCAACGTCCAACCCCGTGTTGAAGGCAACCCGCCCTGAGCCAGATCAAGCCCGCTATAGGTTCGGATACATACGGGGGATTGGGATGATTCATGATTCGACAAACGGGGAGTTTATGCGTAAAATCGCATAAGTTTGATAAACGATCTTAGGAGAAACTTCGATGCTGTTTGATTCCCTCCCCACCAATGCCCAAGCGATTATGACTTGGACGCCAGAGCATTTAAAACCGTTTATGGACGATCTGTTAGGGCGCGACCTAAGCGCAGCGACGGTGGAGCAGTTCCTTGCCGATTGGACAAAAGTGAATGACCTCTTGGGCGAGGCATTTAGCCGCCTGAATGTAGCGACCACCCAAAACACCGCCGATGAGGACGCCAAGAAACGTTTTATTACCTTCCTTGAAGTCATGGCGCCGTACTTCCAACCGATTGAAAACGAACTGAAAAAGAAACTGCTGAAAAGCGGCTTAGAGCCGAAAGGGTTTGAGATTCCCCTACGGAATATGCGCGTGGAGGCGGAAATCTTCCGCGAAGCGAATGTGCCGCTTTTTATTGAGGAGCGCAAACTAGGCGTCGCCTTTGATGAAATCCTCGGCGGGATGAAGGTGACATGGGAAGGCAAGGAGATACCGCTGACGGAACTCCAACCAGAGGGGCAAAACCCCAACCGCGCCGTGCGGGAAAAAGCCTGGCGGGCTGCGCATCAGGTCTTCCTCAACAGCCGCGAACGGATCAACGACCTGTGGGGAAAATTCCTTGATCTGCGTGTTCAGCAGGCGAAAAACGTTGGTTTCGATAACTACATCGATTTTCGTTGGAAGCAGATGGGGCGCTTTGATTACACGCCCGCTGATAACGCCAAATTCCACGCCGCCATTGAACAAGTGGTCGTCCCTGCTACACAGCGCATGTTTGAGCGCAAGCGTAAAGAGATGGGCTTGGCGGCGCTTCGCCCCTGGGATTTGAATGTTGACCCCACCCACAATCAGGCGATTGTTTTTGACAGCACAGGCAAGCCCGCCCTCCACCCCTACAAAAATGTGGAGGAGATGGAATCCAAAGCAGAGTCGATCTTCAGCCATGTTGATCCCGCACTAGGGGCTTACTGGGGAACGATGCGCAAAGAGAGTCTGCTTGATCTCGGTTCGCGGATGAACAAGGCAATGACCGGCTATTGTACCACCTATCCGGTGATCAAGCGCCCTTTCATCTTCATGAACGCCGTCGGGATTCACGATGATGTGCAGACGATGCTTCATGAGGCAGGTCACGCCTTCCACGCCTTTGAGTGTGCTAACCTGCCCTACACCCAAATGCGTGAGTACCCCATTGAGTTTGCCGAAGTTGCCTCGATGAGCATGGAACTGCTCGCCGCGCCATACCTGAGCCAAGCCTATGGCGGCTTCTATAGCGATGCCGACGCTGCCCGCGCCCGCATCAGCCACTTTGAGGGGATGCTGACCTTCTGGCCCTACATGGCGACGGTGGATGCCTTCCAACTGTGGGTCTACAGCAATATTGCCGACGCCAAAGACCCGGCGAAGTGTGACGCAAAGTGGGCGGAACTGTGGGGGCGTTACATCAAGGGTATTGATTGGAGCGGGCTGGACGAGGAAATGAAGACGGGCTGGCATCGCAAACTGCACATTCACCAGATTCCCTTTTACTATGTAGAGTATGGGTTGGCGCAGCTTGGGGCGGCGCAAGTCTGGCGGAATTCGCTGCGCGATCAGGCGGGTGCGGTTGCCAGCTATCGAAAGGGCTTGGCGCTTGGCGGGGCAGCCTCCCTTCCGGCACTCTTTCAGGCGGCGGGGGCAACCTTTGCCTTTGACGCGGGGATGATTGGGGAGTTGGTGAGCTTGATCGAAAAGACAATCACCGAACTGAGCGCGGTGAATTAGGCATTCAGCAAAACGCTAGGAGTAACCACCCCGTTGAGGCTTAAAGGCAAACGACGGGCGTATTTCAAGCCCCGCAGGGGTGGTCAGCTTTAGCCCGCTGCTTTCGCGGCGGGCACACATCATGCACCCTACTTCACCAGCGGAAAATAGGGCGACATGCGCACGATCCGCTCTTGGATGTTCGTCACATAGTCGCTGAGCCGTCCTTTCAGGGCGTCCCAATCTTTGCTGGTCAGCGCTTTTTGCAAGGTCGCCGCATCTTCGGCAATCCCCCCTAATAAGATTTGAGGATCGCTACCAAATTGGGTGTACCAATTCTCGTTTGGTTGAATCCCCAACCGCGCCAAGCCGGGCGCTAATTCCCGCACAAGGAATTCAAAGTAGTCCTGATCCCGTCCGGGAAGAATGTCATAGAGCAGGAGTAAGCGAATTTGCATAGCAGCGTTCCTTAACTAGCAATCTCCAAGACGACGATCTGAGTCTGTTCGGGCAGCCCTGATGCCGTAATCTTGAAGGTCTGCTCTTGATGAATGCGGCTCATTCCCATCTCTTTCAAAAAGCGTTCCAGTGGGTCAAGGTGCGCCAAACCGTGTTCCGTTGCCTTGAAGTGCATCGGAATCACGATATTCGGCTCAATCAGATTGATCAATTCGACGGCTTGGGTGGCGTTCAAGCCGCGCCCACCGCCCACCGGAACAAGGGCAACATGTACCGTCCCAAGCATCTCCATAAGGGATTGGGGAGGGATATGATCGAGATCGCCAAGATGGGCGACGCTTAGCCCGTCAAAATCGAAGATGTAGGCAATGTTGCGTTTGGGCGGATCCACCTCTAGATTATGAAGGGCAACACCAGCGATGAACACCCCACCGATCTCATATTCACCGGGGCGATCCACGATGCGGCGTGTGCCTTTCACCGTTTCGTAACTGCTATGCCCCGGCGCGTCATGACTCGCCGTGACGACATCCGCCTTCAGTTTAGGGAGTGCATACCCAATGGCGTCATTAAAGGGGTCAGTGACAATGGTCGCCTTCCCGCGCTCAGAAAGCTTGAAACAGCTATGCCCGTACCACGCAATTTCCATGTGAAATTCCTATCGTTAGAACATTTGAATTGTAGCCGTTTCTCCCTTCTGTGTCCACTGTTGGGTACAATCCCCACCGAGTGTCTCAAACGAATGCCGAGGTTTTGTTTTGAAGCTATCCTCCTTATTCGCCCTCTGGCGGGTTATACCTCCCTCGTGGCGCGGCTTGATCCGAACGATGCGCCTGACCCAATGGACGAAAAATGGCTTTGTATTCATCCCCATTTTATTTGATCGACAGATCACCCGCCCCGAATCGTTCGTTCGGGTGCTTCTGGCGTTTTTCCTGTTTTGCCTGATCTCCAGCGCGGTGTATGTTCTGAACGACCTTGTGGACGTGGAAAAAGATCGCCTTCACCCCAAGAAGAAACTGCGTGCCATTCCCTCTGGGCAGCTTCCCATCCGGCTGGCACAAGCAGCCGCCGCACTTTTGCCGCTGGTGGCGCTTGGCGGGGCAGTTCTTTTTAGCCCGGCGCTTGCCCTTGTAATCGGTATCTATTACCTGAAAAACATCGCCTACTCGTTCGCCCTGAAAAACATCGTCCTCATCGATGTATTGGTTGTGGCGGCGGGGTTCATTCTGCGCGTCATTGGGGGGACGGTGGTCATCACGATCACCTCGTTTTCGCCCTGGCTCTATCTTGTAGCGGGCATGTTGGCGCTCTTTCTAGCAGTGGGCAAACGCCGCCAAGAATTGATCCTTTTAGCAGAGGGAGCAAAAGAGGTGCGCACTACCTATAAAGAATACACCCTCCCCCTTTTGGATGACATGCTGCGGATGGTGACTACTGGCAGCATCATGGCATACACACTCTACACCATTGAAGCGCCCACCAACCTCGGCGGGCGGTGGATGATGCTCACCATCCCGATTGCCATTTACGGCATTTTCCGCTACCTCTACTTGATCCACGTCAGGGGCGAGGGTGGCGCCCCCGATGAACTGCTTTTCAAAGATCGCCCCCTGCTGATTGCCGTGATGGTGTTTGTCCTCATGGTGGGGCTGGTGATTTATGTTTTTCCGCGCCTATTTCCCATAGCGGGGGCAGTATGACAGCGATGATCGCGGCTGCCGCAATGGGAAAAGTGATCCTTTTTGGCGAACACGCCGTTGTTTATGGGCAGCCTGCTGTCGCTCTCCCTTTTCCGGCAGTACGGGCGACGGCACGGGCGGCGTTTGCCCCGGTGGGAACGGGCTTTACCATCCTTGCCCGTGATGTTCGGCGCGTGTTACCCGTCCACCTTGACGATGAATCGCCGGATAACGCCCTGACCCTTGCCGCCCAACTCCTGCTGCGGCATCTGAAACTGCCGAAACCCGATTTGACCCTTGAAGTGACCTCCACCATCCCAATTGGGGGGGGCTTTGGCAGCGGGGCGGCGGTCAGCACGGCGATCATGCGGGTGCTGTTGAAGGCGTTCCGCCGAACGCTAGATAACGAGACGTTGAACAGCCTTGTCTACGAGGTGGAAAAACATCATCACGGCACGCCAAGCGGCATCGACAACACGGTCATTGTCTATGAGCGCCCCGTTTATTTTGTGCGCGGCGCGGCGTTAGAACCCTTCAGTGTTGGGCTACCACTGACTTTCGTCGTCGCCTATTCGGGGGTGGCTGCCTCCACGCGGGAGACGGTCAGCGCGGTGCGCACCCTCGTTGAATCAGAGCCAGCAACCTACCAACCTCTCCTTGAGAACATTGGGACGTTGGTCAGGGCGGCGCGGATAAGCCTAGAGGCAGGGGATGCCCCCACCATTGGGACACTCTTAAATGAGAATCACAGCACCTTGCAGCGCCTTACAGTGTCCTCACCGCTGCTGGATCGGCTTTGCGAGGCGGCACGTGAAAGCGGGGCGCTAGGGGCGAAACTTTCTGGTGGGGGGCGCGGCGGAAACATCATCGCCCTTGCCCCCGACGAGGGTGCGGCAGTGGGCATCGTCGCCGCCCTGCGGGGGGCGGGGGCTGCCCGCACATGGATCATGCCCGTGCTGCCGCCAGCGCCATAACCGAGGGGGAACACAAAGGTATCGAAGAAAGTCGCCTGCATCCCCTAACCCTTGCCAGACCGAGATCAAGGGGTGAGCATATCATGTCAATTGCTGCACGCCGCGTTGTGTTCGGCAAATGTCCGGCTAAAGCGATGCCGCCCCCCTTCGCCACCGCACGCCCGAAAGTAGATGTAATCCGTCGTCTGTGGGTAGATCGCGGCGCGGATGGACGCCAGCCCGGGATTGGCAATCGGCGTTGGCGGAAGTCCTGGATTCAAATACGTGTTGAACGGCGAATTCACCCCCCGATAGTCAGCGAGAGTCAGTGCCGCCCACCATGTGTTGGGGTCTCGCGTGTTTCCCAATGCATACTGGATCGTCGGATCGGCGTCCAGCGTGCGCGGGGTGGCGGCATCGGGCGTCCCCGCCCGCGAGTTCTTCAGGCGGTTTAAATAGACGCCAGCAATGACCGCCCGTTCTTCATCCAAAACTGCCTCGCGCTGGATGATCGAGGCGAGGGTCACTGCCTCATAGAGTGTCAAGCCCCCCTTGACCGAATCATCGCGCAGCTGCTGCGGGATACGCACATCAAAGTTTTGCAGCATCCGCACCACCAGATCGGCTGCCGTCCCGCACGCCGGAAGTTGATAGGTATCGGGAAACAGAAACCCTTCTAACGAGTGCCCAGGTGGAATGCCCGCCCGCGCTGCGAATTCGGGAAGGTAGCCGCCCACCCCGCCAAAGCCCGCCCCCACAAGCGTCAGAAATTCTGCCCCCCGAAAGGTGAGATCGGGCGTTTGGTCAATCGTCGCCGCAATTTCTTCCAGACGCCAGCCCTCAATCACCCGAAAGGTGACTGAATCTGCGCCAGCATTCGTCAATTTCGTGGCAATCTGCGGGATCGTCATCGTCTTTTTGAGGACAAACGATCCCGCTTGCAATTTTGAATCAATGGCAAAAAAGCGCACATAGGCACGAAACACTTCGGGGTTGATCTCAAACCCCTGGGCTACCAAACGGTTGGCGATTGTCGCCGCCGTGTCGCCCTCTATGACGGTGAAACAGGCGACTGTCCCATCAATGCCAGCGGGGGTGTCCAGATCAGCGCTGCGCAGCGCCAGCGAGAGCCGCAAGGCAAAAGCATCGAGGGGATTCAGGTGCGGCGCAGATCGCCCGATCAGAAAAACCAAGCCAACCAGTAAGCCAAGCATCAGCAGCCCCGCCAAGATGAGCGGAATCAGAAGGTTTCGGAACACGATCAAAGTCGTTCGCATCGTGATGGTTCGTCTCTTTCTTTTGCCAATCCCGTCTAAGGCGATTTTTTCGTAACTGTCCGTTATCTCCGCGCCCTTGCCCGCCGCTAAAGCCGTAGATGTAGTTGACTACCCCAACGGGGTGATCATTCCTAGCGCAAGGGCTTTAGCCCCACGCACTCTTAATCTTAACCGCCTTTTCGCCGCGCCAGCCTGACGATCTCCCCACGCCAGCCCACCCCGATCAGCAGCGCGTAGGGGACGCTTAGGGGAAGGTAATAGCGCTGCCATGCCAGTGGGTTTGTCGCTAACAAGAGGATGGCTGTCCCCGCTGCTATCCACAGCAGCGCCAATGCCCCCGCAAAGCGCACCCGGATTACGCCGAAGACGCCCACCCCAAGCAAGATCATCCCACCCCCTAGCCCCATCCCTAGCCCACCGAGAAGGACTCCCTCGTAGCGCTGAATAGGCTCTGCCAGCCAATCCCGCCACCCTTCTGCGATCTCAAAATACTGCGCCCCCCCAAAGGGCTGACCGACCAACGCCGTGAGGCGCTCAAGTCCATCCTGAAAACCCCCGAACGCCGCCACTTGCCCGCGCATCAACTCATCGCGGCGGGTGAGGACGGTTTGCGCGGCGCGGATCGGATCATCCCACCATGTGGGGTTGAGGGCAAAAAAGATCACCACCGTGATTCCCGCCGCCGCGCCCACCTGAACGAGTGTGCGCCAGATCGTGCGTCGTCCGCCCCAGACGAGGAGTGGGTACACGGTCATCAGAAGCAAGGCTGCTGTGTGTTTCGTGGCTAGGGCGAATCCCCCCGCCATACCGAGGTAAAGCCATGCCCGCCACAGGCGGCGACCCTCCCCCTGACGGGCAAGGACGATCAATGTGGCGAGGATCACAAGGCTGATCCCCAATAGGAATGACCCTTCGTGCATGGCACGCCGCCCGTTGAGCAGCACGGCGGGCATCAGCGTATAGACGAGTGCGGCGCCCACACCTGCCCATTCCCCACCACACCGCTGCCCACAGGCATAAACAATCAGGATACTCAGGGCAAGGCACAGCGCCGAGGTCAGGCGGGCGAGAATCAACAACCGTTCGGAGGGGATATGCCCGTTCGCACGGTTGAAGTCCCAATCCGCCCCCCACAACCATTGTTTGTTCAGGTCAGCCGGCACGCCGACGAACGACCATGCCCCGCCGATCAGGTATTTGGCAATGACCCCATTCAGCAGTCGCAAATCTTGTGCGGCGGCATACTCGGCATCCGGCGGGGGGAGACGCAGGCGCAGCGAGTCAGGGTCGTCGCGGAAACGGTAGTAATCCCCGCCCATGCTGATGATCGTTGCCTCATCGCCATGAAAGGGAGCGGTAAAAACCCCCATTAACGCATAGGTGAGCAGTGCGGTGAGGATCAAGGGGATGCTATCTCGAAAGCGAAGTCTCCGCAGGATCATAGACATAGGGCAGAATTGTAGCGTAACAGGTAGGAGTTGACTCTTGGGATCATGAGTGTGCTACTTTAAAGACATCTCCATCTTCAACCGCCCTAGTGTTTAAGTGTTTAACACAGTAGACGGCATCTCCACAGTACGTGTTCCAGATTCATGTCCATCTTCGGTGTGGCAATTTTTATCCGACGCCCCACAAGTTGAGGGGTTGCCCAGCTCAATGTTCAGATAATGTTCTAGCCCTTCAGCTTGCCGATAGCTAGCCGGCATCCAACAAATCGATCTATTATCATGCTGACGCAGAGCCGGGTTAACCTTGAGGCAGCGATCAACCGTTAGCCGCCGGTGTAGCTGCACAGTTCCAGCATGCCCCCAAACTCAGATCGGCTCGAAACGGGCCGTGAAGTGCCGTAGGAAGGACGGCTGCCAGACAATCCGATAGCCGGGCACATTCTCCCGCGCTGCGCCGACGCTTAATATTACCTCGGCCAGATAGTCCACATGACTCTGCATGTACACTCGGCGCGGGAAAGCAAGCCGCACCAAATCCATCGCAGCAGGCTGCTCAGAGCCATCCGGTTTACGTCCAAACATGACCGATCCTATTTCTACGCTGCGAATGCCACCGGCCAGATACAGCGCATTGCTAAGTGCCCAACCCGGATATTGCGCATCCGAAAGATGGCTCAATGTGGCGCGTGCATCGATGAACACGGCATGACCGCCGGGCGGCTGTACGGTTGGTACCCCGCCCGCACTCAGTTTTTCCGCTAGGTATTCGATGGAGCGAATTCGGTAGCGCAGGTAGTTCAAGTCCAACGCCTCGTACAGACCGACCGCGACAGCCTCCATATCATAGCCCGCCATGCCGCCGTAAGTCGGGAAGCCTTCGGTCAAGATCAGCAAGTTGCGTGCTTTCTCAGCCCAGACACTATCATTTAGGGCGAGGAAGCCCCCGATATTGGCCATACCATCTTTTTTTGCGCTCATGGTACAGCCATCGGCTAGGGCGAACATTTCCCGTGCGATATCGATGGGCGTCTTATCGTGGTAGCCGGTCTCACGTTCGTGAATAAAGTAGCTGTTTTCAGCAAAACGACAGGCATCAATAAGAAAGGGGATGCTGTGTTCGCGCGCCACGTCGCTCACCGCCCGCACATTTTCTAGGCTGACTGGCTGACCGCCGCCGGAATTGTTGGTGATAGTGATCATGATGAAGGGGATGCGCTCACGACCCACTTCGCGGATTGTGTCGCGCAGGGCATGGATATCCATATTGCCCTTAAAGGGATGGACAAGCGCCGGTTGGCGGCCTTCAGCGATGACCAAATCGCGTGCATTCGCACCAACGTATTCGATATTGGCACGGGTTGTATCGAAGTGCGAATTATTCGGAATTACGTCACCCGGTTTCACCGCCACCTGACATAGCAGACGTTCAGCGGCACGACCTTGGTGTGTCGGGATAAAGTGCTTGAAACCGAAAATATCTTGTACGGCACTTTGTAATTTGAAGAACGAACGCGCCCCTGCATACGATTCATCGCTGGCGATCATTGCGGCCCACTGCTGTGCAGATAGTGCGCCAGTTCCGCTGTCGGTCAGCAGGTCGATCAGCACCTGATCACCCCGCAGCAAGAACGGGTTGTAAAAAGCCTTCTGCAGCGCGGCTTCACGTTCGTCTGGGCTGATCATGGCGATTGGCTCGACCGAACGGGTACGAAATGGTTCGATGATGGTCTTTGGGTTGGGGTAGTTCATTTTGGGCATGGGTAGATTCCTTGGAAAAGCATATTCGAGGTGACTTTACCGCGTCTGCTTGTTTGCTGACAAACTCACAGCAGATTTGATCGGGTCGATTTTTCACCCTAAATACATCCAAAATGAAACTTACGGATGCGACCCAATATTGAGCATTGCATCCGGCAAAGAAATCCTGTGCTGCTGACAGTAAGGCTTTGACGGTTTCAAACAATTCACGATGGGTCACTTCCCGACGGAACTGCCGCCACAGATGCTCAATCGGATTGAGTCAGGGGCTATACGTGGGTAGATACAATACGACCAATCGCCTGGCTGCCGCTTGCACCACTGTCTCAACATCCACCTGGATCCCGGTCTCTTCTGCCAGATAGTCTGCCAGACGCTGCAAGGGTCAGAAAGACAAGCGAGAGTAATCCCCACCTAAGGTGATGATCGTTGCCTCATCGCCATGAAAGGGGACGGCAAACACCCCCACCAGCGTGTAGGCAAGCAGCGCCGCAAGGATCACGGGAAGTCCGTATCGGGATCGCATCCGAAACAACATTGTAGACATAGGGCAGAATTGTAGCGTGGCTTTTCTGGCTATTGAGGCAGCATTTCTTGTGAGGATGAATTACCCATGCGGGTCGGGTTGTTTCCCCTATAGTGGGTGGCAAAGGGGTAGTTTGAGGGGGCTTCCCCCTCAAAAACTCGCTGCCCTCTCTCCCCTTGCGGGGGTGAGGACGTAACATCTATAAATGTGTTCTATAATAAGAGAATGGATGAGCAAACGTTTGTTCAACGCTTTAATGCAATAAAAAAACAAGGGTGGATTCCTTCACGGCGTCAAGGACCCACCGGAATCGGTTTTACACTCGAAACCGCGCTTGGTTTAACGGAGACGAATGTTGCTATCCCCGATTTGGGAGCGATTGAACTAAAAGCCCATCGGGTGGGGACACAATCTTTGATCACTCTTTTCACTTTCAATCGAGCCGTCTGGAAAATGCATCCCCTAACCGCCATTCGCCGCTATGTGGTTGGCAATCGGAAGGTGAAGGGCGTCCTGCTGCCCACCGATCTCGCCATTCGTCATTTCTTTGAGGCGCAGGGCTTCACCCACATCGCCACCCACTATCGGCACATTCCCAATAAACGAATGCCCGCTAAAAACAGCCCCTCCAACGTAGCGGGCAGCACCGAGGTGACCATGACGCAGGAAACGGTTGTGGTGATGAAACGCACCTAAGCATGTTTTGCTAAGGGGAGTCACCGTTCAAAACTCCCCCCTCAAAATTCCAAGCGACGATCCACCCCCTGTTGTGCTACAATCCTCATGACTACGGGAAAGGTGGGCATTTTATGGGTGTGGCAGACGTTCTGAAACTCATTGTGGCGCTTATTACCATTGGCTTTGGCGCATACGCAGCGGTGTTTCCAAAAATGGCGGCAAAATTCGTCGGGTTGAGCGCCTCGAACGACAACATGCGTGGTGTTGCCGAAGTGCGCTCGATCCTCGGCGGGGCATTTATTGGCGTGGGTGTGGCGGCGATTCTTTTTCCCCTTCAAGGTTACCGTGTGTTGGGCATTTCGTACCTTGCTATCGCCCTCACGCGGACGCTCTCCATTGCCCAGTTCGAGAAAGATAAAT
The DNA here is from genome assembly GCA_015075625.1 of Anaerolineales bacterium. Classification (NCBI taxonomy): domain Bacteria; kingdom Bacillati; phylum Chloroflexota; class Anaerolineae; order Anaerolineales; species Anaerolineales bacterium. Next base: position 574,635 of record JABTTZ010000001.1, read on the forward strand.
CCCCCTCGAACGTGATCAGCGTCGTTTCCGAATACCTCTTTGCGGCAATCCTCATTCTGCTCTAAGATGACACACCAAATAACGAAACCACCCCCTGCTGATAGATCGCTTGCCGTGCGGCTTAACCGCTGGATGATGGTGCTTTCACGGCGCTATCTCACCTTCCTTTTGACGGTGATCTTCATTTTCGCCGCGCTGCCCGTTGCCGCGCCGATCCTGATGCGCGTCGGGTTGACCGCCCCCGCCTCGCTGATCTACAGCGCCTACAGCCCAATGTGCCACCAATTCGCCTACCGCTCGCTGTTCCTCTTTGGCGAACAGCCCGTCTACCCACGCGCTACGGTGAGCTTGCCGGGGATTCTCTCGTGGGAGGCATACCTGCCGACGGTGATGCAATCTCTCGGAGATCGTCTTGATCAGTCCAATTTGGCGATGGAGACGAACGCCCGCAACTTTCGAGGGACGGAGACGATGGGCTATAAGGTTGCCGTCTGCCAGCGCGATATAGGCATTTATTGGGCGCTCTTTTTCACCGGTCTGGTTTACAGTATTCCCCGCATCCGGCGCGTCGTGCGCCCCTGTCCCATTTGGCTTTACCTTTTGCTTGGCTTAGCCCCCATTGGGATGGATGGCTTTAGCCAGTTGTTCAGCTATCTGCCGGGCTTTTGGGTCGTCCGTGAGACAACGCCCGCCTTCCGCTTTATCACCGGAGTCCTGTTAGGCGTCATGACGGGGTGGCTGGCGTTCCCCTATCTAGAGGCAGCGGCACGGGAAACCTATCAGGAAATTGCCGTGAAGTTTGCCCGCCGAAGCCTGCGAAAGGCTGCCCAATGACAGGCACAGACACTATCTCCGCCGCCTTTTATGATCGGATCGCCCGTTACTACGACGCCGAAAACGAATTCATGACGGACGATCTGCCCTTCTATGCCGCGCTTGCCGAGGAAAACGGCGATCCGATCCTTGATGTTGGCTGCGGCACGGGGCGCGTCATGCTTCATCTGGCGGGGTTGGGCTACACCGCACACGGCGTCGATGTCTCGGTGGAGATGCTCCGGCGGGGGGAACGCCGCGCCATCGCCCGCGCCGATCTCCGTGACAAGTGTCGTTTTTTTACGGGTGACGCCGCCGCCCATCCCTACCCAACGCGCTACCCGCTGATCCTTGTCCCCTACAACGGGTTCATGCATTTTCGCACGCTTGATGGGCAGATTCAGGCGTTGAAACACTGGCGCGATCACCTCACTGAGGACGGCGTAATCGCCTTCGATCTGCCCAACGCGGGAGAGGTTTTTGCCGGCGGCGATGATGATACGCTCACCTTTGAGCGCTCTTTTACCGAGCCGGAGTCGGGCGGCATGGTGATGCAGTTTTCGCTCAGCCGCATAGACCGCACAGCGCAAATTCAGCATATTTCGTGGGTCTATGATGAGACGGCGGCGGATGGCGTTTTGCGGCGGACGGTTGCCCCGCTCACGTTGCGCTATGTGTTCCCTGCTGAGTTCGATCTGCTGCTGAACGCCTCTGGGTTGGCAATTCAGGCACGCTATGGCGATTACGAGGGCGGCGCGTTTGAGGATGGCAGCCAACGGATGATCGTCCTCGCCGGACGGCGCTGAGCAACCCACTTCATGTCTTACATCCGCCTGAACGCCTCCCCCCACCGACGCATCTTCCCGGCGAGCATGGCGGGCGGGCTTTCGCTCTTTCTCTTGGGGCTGTTCATCGCCGCTTGCGAGGTTGAGCCACTCCCCCCCGACCCCACGATCACGCCAACGATCTACCTCCTCCCCGCCAGCCCAACGGTGAACCCCGCGCCAGTCACCCCCGCCTCGTCAGAGGGGGATGGCGGCGGCGATAGCGGCGATGTGGCGCTTTTGGGGACACACGTCCTTGAATTCACCCCCGCCGCCCCAGAGGTGATCGGCGGGGCGACGATCACCCCGCCGCCCGCCGCCACCGAACAAAGCATCCCGATGAATTTTGTCATGGACGACGGGGTGAGCCTTGCCGGACGCTTTTACGGGGCGCCCGTCCGCCCGGCGCCCGCCTTGCTGCTCGTTCACGGGGCGGGAGAAGACCGCCGCGTGTGGATGGAGGTTGTCCCCCTTTTGCAGCAAGGCGGGCTGAACGTCTTGATCATTGACCTGCGTGGGGCGGGCGATTCCGGCGGGCGGCTGGCGTGGGACGCCGTGCCAAGCGATTTGCGAGCGATCTTCAGCCGATTGCTGACACTGCCCGGCGTGCGCGGCGCGGCGATGGGCGGGGTGGGCATGGGTGGGACGGCGGCAATCCTTGCCTGTGCGGAGGTTGATGGCTGTCGAGGGGCGTTTGCCGTCAGCCCGCAGACGGGCGTTTTTGACCCCACGCTGAACGAGGCGTTGACCATCTACGGGGTGCGTCCGCTGCTGCTGGCATATGGGAGCGAAGATGCCGAGAGCGCGGCGGTGGTCAGCCGCATGGCGGCGGCGGAGCGGGGGGCAATTCGCCAGTTGACCTATTCCGGCGCGGGGCAAGGGGTGGCGCTGATCACGGCTGAGTCTGCCCTTCAAGAGGCGCTGATCGCCTGGGTGCGGGGGGGGTGATCGCGCCCTGTTCCTGCCCCGTCGCCTTCGCCGTGAACAACCGTCCCCGCGCCAGATAGGTGACTGCCGCCCCAACGAACACCCCAAACCACAACTGGACAACGCGAATCACCAGCGTGGCAAAGCCCGCCTGCGCCACCCCCAACCCGATCAAGCGCTGAAGCGATCCGGTAATCGTCAAGTCAGATGCGCCAATTGCGCCGGGCATCCCAGAGAGCGATCCGGCAACGACAGAGAGGCTGATCACCAACAGCGCCTGAAAAAAAGTCGTCGCGGTGGGCGGTTGACCGATCCCCACCAGGATCAGGTAAACGCCAACGCCATCCAAGAGATTTGCCAGCGTCCCCAAGCCAACGGCAACAACCAAACTCCGCAGCCGGACTATCTGGTAGCTGCTCTCGTAAAAGACCTCGAAACTATGGGCAAAGCGCCCGATCAGGGGGGCGGCTGTCAAGCGGTGTAGAATCCACCGACAGAGTGGGCGGATTTGGAGGATGCTGATCCCTATCACCATGAGCGCCAGCGGGATGAACACGACGCTCCAATAGGCGCTGTCGGCAAGGCTGAGCAAGCTCCAGGCGATCAGGATCAAAACCGCCATCCCATCGGAGAGTCGTTCCGCCGCCACAACGGGGAGCGTTTGGGCAATGGGCGTCCCCGTCAGACTGTGCAAGACGAAACTTTTCAGGACTTCCGCCGCCTTGCCCGGACTGATCGCCAGCGGAAAGCCCATGAGGAAGACTGCCGCGCTATCGCCCACCCGAATGTTTGGCACGCCGACCAACCCGAGATAGAAATGCCATTTCAGGAAGCGCAGCGCCCAATTCCCCACCCGCAGCGCCAAAACCGGAATCATAATCAGCCAGGGGAAGGCGGTGGCATAGCGCACCAATTGGGACACATCGCTCAGCAGCAGCACGGCGACGAAGGCAGCCGCCCCCAACCCCACACCGATCAACAAGGGGCGGCGGTACTTCCCCCACAACATACCCATCGTACCCGTTGTACCCATCAGACGACAATCCCCGCCAAAATGTCCATGATGCGGCGGTTGATCTGGTCTTGCTCACGGAGAAATTCCATGTTTTCGCGGATGAAGAAATACGCCACGATATGGAGCTTGACACTGGCACTTGCCACATCGGAGAGTAGGACGGTAACGGAGGTCGGCTCAATTTTGGGGCGGCTGAGGAACATATCGCGCAGGGTGCGGGTGATTTTTGTGATCTGGTCGCTGGTGACGCCTGCCTTCAAAGTGATTGTCATTTCGATCTGGCGTTTGTTCAGCCGCGACCAATTCGTGATGGTGGATTTAGCAAGGACGCCGTTGGGGATGATCACCCGCGATTGATCGCTTTTGCGCAAGATCGAGGAGCGCAGCCCGACATGTTCTATGACGCCCTCATCGCCGCCGACCTCAATCGTATCGCCCACGACAAAGGGGCGGTCTGTGACGATGCTGGCGAAGCCAAAGAGGTTGCCGATGGTGTCTTGGGCGGCAAGGGAAACACCGATTGAGCCGATGCCCAACCCCGCCACCAGCGTATCGACATTGTAGCCCCACGCCTGCAAGACAATCGTCGTCGTCAGGATGATGATCACAAAGCGGAGCGCCACCCGCACGAAGGGGACAAGGCGTTCCTCAATGGAGACGCCGATCAAATCATTGAGGCGCTGCCCAGAGAGCGAGACGATGGTGACGGCGCGGTAACAGGCAATGGCAATGGCAATGATCACGACACTGTTCAAGATCGGGTTGATCACCCTATCGCGCTCGCGATCCACGCCGAGGAGCGTCACCGCCAGAAGAATCCCCGCGGCAAGGATGAACCACTGAACCGGCGCGGTGAAGATGTTCAAAATTTGATCGTCCAGCGTAGAGGCAGTCCGTTCCGCCCGCCGCCGAAAGGGGCGGATGATCAGCGCCGTCAGCAAGCGCCGCAGGGCAAAGGTGATCAACAGCGCCAAAAGCGCCAGCAGCAAGCGGACGACGAATTCGCGCAGTTCGGGGGGCAACCCCTGTAAAAATGGAATGTTGTCGAGGAGCATGCGTGTCTCATCCAGTTCATTCTAGTTCAAGGCGCAAAGTTACCAAGCCAACGCCGATCACATCTCCCGTTGTGACGACGACGGGTTCTAGCACCGGATGCCCGTTCAGCAGAGTCCCGTTGCGGCTTTTGCGGTCTTCCAACCACCACTGTCCCCCCCGTAGGGTAAGGATAGCATGTTCGCTGCTTGTGCCGGAATCGCTCAGCCGGATGGTGTTTGTGGGGGCGCGTCCCAAGCGGGTGAGCGGCAGCAGGGGAAAAATTACGCCAGGGGGCATAGTGGCATCTTCTGAGGTGAGGATCACCAAGCGCCCGCGCTTCTGGGTGCGGCTTTCCACCTCGCGGGCGGTCAGGCGCATATCCCGCCACAGAAGGGCGAACAGCGCTGATAAAAAAGCGATCAGCGCCAGCGCCCCGGCAATGCGCAAGACGATCAGGATAATCTCAACCGTCATGAGCCTTCGGGAATGTCCTTTTTGGGGGGAAGGGTCATGGGGCGCACTTGCGTATCGGAAAAGGCGCCGTCGGCTTGGGAGGGGGCGTCATCTTCAATATAGACCAACTGCACCGCCCCCAGGCTGATCACATCGCCCGGCTTCAAGACGCACTCGGTGATTCGGTAGCCGTTGACATACGTCCCGCTCGTGCTTCCGGCATCAAAGAGGCTGTAGCTGCCAAAGCGTTCCCGAATTTGCGCATGGCTGCGGGAGATTCGTGGGTCATCAAGGACAAGGTGGTTATCCCGCCGCCGTCCGATGGTGGTCACGGGGCGGTTCAGGGGGTGATGAACGCCCTGATAGATTACAAAGGCAGTTTTTATTTTCTGAGGTGGGGGATTGTTGAAGGCAGCACCGGGGAGGACGATTTGTTGTGTGGAATGGGTGGGTTCTTCATGGCAGACCGCCGCCCGAAACGAACGGCGGGGGAGGGTTAGGTCGGTCAGTAGTTGGACGGCAGGGGGCTTGCGCAGGTGCAGCCCGGCGCGGCGGGCGAGTTCGGTGATACTTTTCGCCAAAAGCGATGGTAAGTCAGGCTCAGTGGCGGTGAGGGCGTTCCAATCATCGGGATGAAGGTAAACGGTGTAGCTGTGGGGGGCAATGATCGCCCCATCCGCCGTGCGTTCGGCGCTCTCATCCATCTGGTGGGCAAGCTGTGCCGCCACCTCTGCCGGATGAAGGCAGGCGCTAAAAAGACGGGCAAAACCACCCTCAATCAACGTCTGAAGGCGTTGTTCCAGATGGGAGAGATGACTCATAGACGGCACGGCTCATAGGGATCAATGATGCATGATCATTATACTCGGTGATGTCTCTATGACATTCAGGAAATGCTCAGAAAAGTGAAGCCCCGCACCTCTCTCCTTGGCGCGTTTACGCCCGCCGCTAAAGCAGCGGGCTAAGATTAACCACCCCTACAGGGCTTGGAAGGCAAAGACGCGTTCTGTATCTGTTTTAAGCCCCAACGGGGTGATCAGCCATAGCGCGAGTGTTTTAACCTCGCGCCATGGGGCATCCGGTTACGCCCGACGTTTTAGCCCCGCGCCTAGTGATTGCTTTCCGCCGTCGGTTCGGCGGTTTCTGAGAGAGGGACACGCCCTTTGCACTCTAAGAAAACATCTCCCCCATTGGCAAAAACTGATCGCAAGCCCCCAGTGATATAGGGGCGGCAACCTTCTGCCGTGATCATTATCATAAACACATCATCCCCATAGGCTCCTAGCGACCCATCAAAGACCCCATCAGCATCCGTCCTTAAAATGAGTGGTTTAGCGTTGGTCGCCCCCTCCCACATAAATTTGGTTTGCCCACTTACCATGGTGATTTGGGCGTCTGGGATAGGGATGTCTTTGACAGGTAGGGGATACCGTTGACGCCACACGACCCGCCCTTTTACCGGACTATATCCGTACTCACAATCACAACGTCCAAGCGGGGCGATCTGACAACCGACAAGAAGGAGGGCGATAATCATGATTCCGATGGGTGCAAAACGCTGCTGATTTGTGGTAGTTCTCATCAGTCTATTTCCTAATGTTGTGGAGCGCTTGCGCCCTCACCAACCCATGCGCCGTGTTCAACGGATAGCACTCCCTAAGCAGCGGGGGAATCTACCCGACGGTGATGATCTGCTCCATAACGCTTCCCCAACGTATTGGGGATGGTGTGGTATCGGGCAGACGCCCACAGAGGATATCCCTCCCCCCTTTCGCAGACGAGGTACAATCGCACCCCGAATCCAAATGTACAGATAGGCATTTAATGGTAGAGGATAGTGTTCCATGACGGTATTACCCGAAGTCAGACTGACCGCCTTAGCCACCTGTGCCGGCTGCGCGGCGAAACTCTCGCCGGGCGATCTCGCCCATGTGCTGCATCCGCTGGCGGCGTCTTTTAACGCGGTGGATCATCCGGCGCTGTTGGTTGGTCTAAGCGCCCCCGACGATGCTGCCGTGTACCAACTTTCTGAGGATCAGGCGATCATCTCAACGGTGGATTTCTTCCCCCCTGTCGTAGATGATCCCTACAGTTTCGGGGCGATTGCCGCTGCCAACGCCCTCAGCGATATCTATGCGATGGGCGGCGAAGTCCTCTTTGCGATCAATCTTGTCGCCTTTCCCGAAACGCTTGATCTTGCCATCCTCAGTGAGATTCTGCGCGGCGGCGCGGATCGCGTGCGGGCAGCAGGGGCGGCAATCGCTGGCGGGCATACGATCAAGGACGACGAGCCGAAATATGGCTTAGCGGTGACGGGGCTGCTACACCCCGCACAGATCATCACGAAAGGCGGGGCAAAGCCCGGCGATGTCCTCATCCTGACGAAACGGTTAGGGACGGGCGTGATCACAACGGCGCTCAAGCGCGATCTTGCCGATCCGCGTCACGTTGATTCCGCTGTGGCGGGGATGATGACGCTTAACCGAGCAGCGGCGCGGGCGGCGCGGGCAGTAGGCGTTCACGCTATGACCGATATCACGGGCTACAGCCTGATGGGGCATGGGCGGGAGATGGCGGCGCTGAGTGGGGTGGATTTGCTGATCGATTTTGCTGCGCTGCCCTTCCTTCCGGGTGCGGAGGCATATGCCGAGGCGGGCTTGTTCCCCGGCGGGGCAATGAACAATGTAAACTTTTACACCCAGTGGGTGACGGTGGAGGCAGCGCTCCGCGACGATCAACGGATGCTGCTGTTCGATCCGCAAACCTCCGGCGGACTGCTCATCGCCCTTCCGCCAGAGCGCCTTCCGGCGTTCGTGGGCGAATTTACTAAAGAGGGTGGCGAGTATTGGCAAATTGGCACGGTGCAGGCGGGGTCTGGACGGATCATCGTTCGCTAGGCGCGTGGATTGCCTTCTAAGCCCCGAAGGAGTGGTCAGCCTTAGCCCGCTGCTTTAGCGGCGGGCGACCTCACAAGGGGTCGCCCTTCGGATACGTTCTTTACTCTTTAGGACAAGGCGGGCTGCGCCCCACCAGTCTAAAACAACGGGGGCTGTCCTGTGTCGTCGTCTGCGCCGTCGTAAGGAAGCCCCAGATGGGCGTAGGCACGTTTCGTAACCATCCGCCCACGTGGGGTGCGATCTAGAAACCCTAATTGAATCAGATACGGTTCGCAGACATCCATGATCGTATCGGACTCCTCGCTGATTGAGGCGGCGACAGTCTCCAAACCGACGGGACCGCCGCCTTTATCAATGATCGCCAACAGGACACGGCGATCAATGTCATCCAGCCCTAGTTTGTCCACGTTGAGCAGGGCGAGAGCATCATCTGCCATAGTCTGGGTGACCACCCCCTTACCGCGCACCTGAGCGTAATCGCGGACGCGCTTGAGCAGCCGCAGCGCAATACGCGGCGTTCCCCGCGCACGGTTGGCAATCTCCACCGCGCCGGCCTCCTCAATGGGAATCTTCAGCGTTTCGGCAGCGCGGGTGACAATCAGGCGCATTGCTTCCGCCCCGTAAAAATCGAGGCGGTAGATTGCCCCAAAGCGCGAACGCAGCGCCGAGGTGAGCAGCGCCAAGCGCGTCGTCGCCCCGATCACGGTGAATTTGGGAAGGTTTAGCCGGACGTTTTTCGCGGCGGGACCCTTCCCCACAACAAGATCGAGGACGAAATCTTCCATCGCCGGATAGAGAATCTCGGCAACCGCCTTGCCCAAGCGATGAATTTCATCGATGAACAGAATGTCCCCTTCGCGCAGGTGGGTAAGAATGGCGGCGAGGTCACCCGCCCGTTCCACCGCCGGACCCGCCGTCGGGCGGACGTTCACACCCATCTCTTTGCCCATCACATTGGAAAGCGTCGTCTTGCCAATGCCGGGCGGTCCGTAAAAAAGGATGTGATCGAGCGTTTCCTTCCGCGTTTGTGCCGCCCCAACAAGAATTTTCAGATTTTCCACTACCCGTTCTTGCCCAATCACTTGGGCAAGCGTCTGGGGACGAAGGTTCTGATCCTGATCGTCGGGGCGGCGTTTGGGGCTGAGGAGGCGATTATCGGTCATGGTCAGGTGTTCTAATTGCCATGAGCAAAGTATAGACGAATACAGATGAGTCCACCACTTTCACCCCTCGGCGGGCGCTCCAAAGCAGATCATGACATCCTTCAACCCCTTCTTCTGGATCACCGGTACATGGGCATCGGCGGCGGGGTAGCCCACCGGAAGGACAACATAGGCACGTTCGTTGGCTGGACGCTGCAAGAGGGCGCTCAAGAACGCCATCGGGTTTGGGGTGTGGGTCAGCGTCGCCAGCCCTGCGAGGTGCAAACTGCACAGAAGCATCCCGACGGCAATACCCACCGATTCTTCGGTGTAGTAGTGTTTTACTTTGTTTCCCTCGGCGTCCATGCTGTAGGCTTGCCGAAAAACGACGATCAGGTAGGGGGCATCTTCAAGGTGCGGCTTGTGCCAATCTGTCCCCAATGGGGCGAGCGCGTCCAGCCATTCTTGGCTCATACGCCGCTCATAGCTTTCTTTTTCTTCTTCTTCAGCGGCGATCCGTATCTGCCGTTTGAGGTCGGGATCACCCACGACGACGAATGTCCAGGGCTGCTGGTTTGCCCCCGAAGGGGCGGTGTTCGCCGTCGCAATGGCGTTTTCGATGAGGACAAAGGGGACAGGCTCACTGGAAAACAAGCGCACCGTGCGGCGGGCGCTCATCCGCGCCAAAAAGTCGTTGGAGTGCTGGTGTTGGTCGGCTAAGGGCAGGCGGTCAAAAACGAGCGGGTGAAATTGGGCAGGTGTAGCGGGCATGAGGATAGTTCTCCGTAAAGGTAGTTCTCGCACAGGTAAGATTATCATGGTAAGGTGATGTGGGAGATAGTATAACGAGGAAATCAACACAACGGCGGGCGTAGACGAACGCCGCAGGGGGCGTCCCTACCGGGGTGCGGGGCGCAGAGGGAGAATCCCGCCCCTTTCCGAACTGACTCTTGGCAGAGCGAATTCAAACGGCATAGAATCATCCTGTATAGAAATGGGAAGGGGAACACTCCCCCACAATAGGAGAGGAATGACGATGCCGAAATTTGAACTTGCGCCGCTGCCTTACGATGCCGCGTCGCTTGAGCCGCACATCGACGCCCAGACGATGACCATTCATCATGGCAAGCACCACGCCGCCTATGTGAACAACCTGAACGGCGCTGCTGAAAAACACCCCGAACTCTTTGAAAAAAGCGCCGAAGCTCTGATCAAAGACCTGAACGCCGTCCCCGAAGATGTGCGGACTGTGGTTCGCAACAACGCCGGTGGGCATGTGAACCACACCTTTTTTTGGGCGCTCATGTCGGGGACGCCCGGGGCGATTAGCACCGAACTGAGCGCCGCCATTGACAGCACCTTTGGCTCGATGGATGCCTTCAAAGAGGCGTTCCAGAAGGCGGCAATCGGGCGCTTTGGGTCGGGTTGGGCGTGGCTGGTTGTCGATGGCGGGGCGCTGAAGATCGTCAGCACGCCGAATCAAGACAACCCACTGATGGATGGGCAAAAGCCGATCCTCGGTGTGGACGTGTGGGAACACGCCTACTACTTGAAATATCAGAACCGCCGCGCCGATTACCTTACCGCGTGGTGGAACGTTGTCGATTGGGCAACCGTAAGCAAATTCTACGCCGCCGTTAAGTAAGCGCCCACCGTTTGGCATGTCCCCTCTAGGGCGGGTCGCTGACCCATCCTGAGGGGGTGATGTGCCAAACCCTACCGAGATGAACCCTACTTTAGAAACCAGATAAACCAAACCCCCTTAGGAGATTCCCTAAACATGTCAGCGACGCGCATTGAAAAAGATTCCCTCGGTGAACTGCATGTGCCAGCCGATGCCTATTACGGCGTTCAAACGCAGCGTGCCGTGAATAATTTTCCCATCAGCGGGTTGAAGCCTTACCGTGCCTTTATTTGGTCGATGGCGGCAATCAAGCGGGCGGCAGCACAGGTCAACAGCGATCTGGGCTTGCTCGATAAGAAACTTGCCGAGGCGATCATGCAGGCGGCGGCGGAAGTGATGGAAGGCAAACTGAACGATCAATTCGTTGTCGATCCCTTCCAAGCCGGCGCAGGCACCAGCCACAACATGAACACGAACGAGGTGATCGCCGCCCGCGCCAACGAAATCCTCGGCTATTCGCTCTCGCAAGATGCGAAAGAAAAGCCCGTCCGCTCCAACGACCATGTGAACATGGCGCAAAGCACGAACGACACGATCCCGACGGCGATTCGGGTGGGCAGCCTGTGGCGCTTGCCAGACCTGATCGCCTCGCTAAAGGGGCTGCAAGACGCGCTTCAGGCGAAGGCGGTGGAATTTGATGGCATTGTCAAAAGCGGGCGCACGCACCTTCAGGATGCCGTTCCCGTTCGTCTAGGGCAGGAATTCGCCGCCTACGCTAAAGCCGTTGAACGGAACATTGAGAAGGTGAAGGCGGCGGCAGAAGGGCTGAAACGATTGGGCATTGGCGGCACGGCGACAGGGACGGGGCTGAACGCCCATCCTGAATATCATGCCCGCATGACGGCGAAACTGAGCGAGTTTGTGGGAATGCCTCTCCAAACTAGCGACGACCTCTTTGAATCGATGCAGAGCATGGGCGACGCCGTGTTTTTCTCTGCCGCCTTGCGCAACGTGGCGCAAGACCTCACCCGCATCGCCAACGATTTTCGGCTGCTCTCGTCGGGTCCCTCTACAGGCTTGGATGAGATTCGCCTCGCGCCCGTCCAACCGGGATCATCGATCATGCCGGGGAAGGTGAACCCCGTCCTTGCCGAGATGCTGAACATGGCAATGTTCTACATCATGGGCAACGATCTCACCGTCATGTTGGCGGGGCAGGCTGGACAGCTTGAACTCAACGTGATGATGCCGATCATCGCCCACTGCTTGTTTCAATCGATGGATGTCATGATCGGCGCGGTGAACGCTTTTAGCGCGAAGTGCGTGGCAAAGGTGGAGGCGAATCCGGCAAAGGCGACGGGTTGGCTGGCGAAAAATGCCATTCTCGCCACAGCGCTCAACCCGATCATCGGCTACGAGAAGGGCGCCGAGGTCGTCAAGATTGCCATGAAGGAAAACAAGGGCATTGTTGAGGTCGTCGTGGAAAAGGGTTACATGACCCGCGAAGATGCGGAGAAGGCGCTTGACCCAACGGCGCTGACGCATGGCGGGCTGACGGATACCCCCGCTGCGGGCTAAACATAGTGCGTGTTCCCCCGATATATCCTGTGCGGGGGAACACGTACCCCTGTGCCATTCAGCGCGGTGGGGTGGCAAGTGGTGCTTTTTCCAACGTCTCCAACCACGCAAGGGCATCCTCAACGCTGGTGAATAGGCGGCGCTGACGCTTCCCCGATGGGAGCATTCGGAGGAAAAGCCCTACCGCATCCGAAAGCAGCGAATGCCGCAGGACAATCGCCACCCCGCCGGGAAAAGCGGCGGCATACTTCGCCACTGTTTTTGCTGACTCGCGGATGTAGCTGCTCATCCCCGTCAGGCTGATCTCTTCGGCACGGAGGATGTAGGAAAAGGGGCGTCCTTCGTCCCAATGACGGAGCGTTTCCTCCATAAAGGCAATCCATGCCGCATTGTTTTGACGGGTGATCGTTTGGAAGGTGATTAGCAAAAGAGACCCATCCTGCACCCATTTAGAGGTGAGTCCGGGAGCGATCTCTGTTTCAATGAGGCTGCGTTGACTATCGCTCATGGCAAAAACCCTTATGTAAGAGTCAATCTGTAGACGAACACATAGTACGCCTATTGCCGCTTTAAGGCAACCCCTTCATCAGGCAGCACCGCCCACCCTCGGATCAGCCTAAAGGGGTTGGAAACGCGGTACACTGAACCCATCAGCAGCAATCACACATGAGGGCTACATACGGTGCAGAATCGGTGGCGAATCATCCTTTTAGGTATTGGTAGTCTGTTTCTCGTGGCAGTATTAGGGACGGTGGTTGTCTTTCCAATCCTCTTTCGAGGGCTTTCCGAAAGCGATCAGCATCGCATTGTGCGGCGGCTGCCCTTTTTGGAATTTCTTCTGCCGCCCACGCTTGATGTTGAAGGGATTCTGCCCACCGTCAATGCCCCAACGATTGATCCAGCCGCCCTGCTGAGGACCCTCGCCGTCCCCTCCCCCACCTTCACACTGGCTGCCTCGGCAACCTTGCCCGCTTCCGCCACGCCAACGCCAACGACCCCGCCCACCCATACGCCTTCGCCAACGCCAAGCGCCATCCCGCCGACCCTCCCCGCGGCAACGACTCCCGCTTCGGCAGCGACAACCCCACCGATAACACCGGTAGCGACAGTGGCGGTTTTGCCCACCGAAACGCCGACGGATCGCCCCACCGAGCCGCCTAGCATGACGCCACCCCCTACCGAGACACCAACTCTGACCTACACGCCAAGCGTGACGCCCACCTTAGGGATGTTGGTCGTTTTGGCGACGTATACACCCGCCGAATCGGGGATGCTCCCTACGGCGACGCCCACCCCGCCGGGAATCATCACGGCGACGCCTTTTCCCACCTTTCCGGCGACGAACACGCCAGCAGCAAGCGCCACCCCCACGCTGACTCCGCTGTCGCCCACCCTGCTGCCGACGAACACGCCCTTTCCTGTCCCCGCCAGCCACCGCCTGGCGGGGCGCTTGAGCCACGAGCCGCAGCTATGGAACAACTGCGGTCCGGCGAATCTGGTTCAGGCAATGCGCTATTACGGCTGGCGGGAAGGGCAGTACGAAGTTGCCTCCTTCCTCAAGCCGAACACAAACGATAAAAATGTCAGCCTGTGGGAGATGGAACGCTATGTGAACAGCCGGACGAACCTACGGGCAAAGCATCGCGCAGCGGGCAATCTCGATCTACTGCGCGAGTTTGTCGCCCGCGACCTTGCGGTGATCGTGGAAACGGGTTTTTACGACCCCGATGAACCGGAAAAAGGTTGGATCGGGCATTACCTGACGATCTCCGGCTACGACAACCGGATCAACCTGATTTGGACGATGGACACGCTGCGGCAGGAAACCAGCGAGAACTTTGCCCGCATGGACGAATTGTGGAGTCACTTCAACCGCCAATACCTCGTCATCTACCCACTGGAGCGTGAGGCAGAGGTGGCTGATATTCTCGGTCCCGACGCCGATCCTGCTTACAACGCGCAAAACGCCTTGAATATCGCCAGTGCCGCCGCCGAACAAAACCCATCGAGTCCCTTTGCATGGTTCAATATCGGGACGAGTTTGACCGTCTTGGGGCGTTATGCCGAGGCAGCACAGGCATACGATGTGGCATACACCGTGCAGGGCATGGAGGGCATCCCTTACCGGATGATGTGGTATCAGTTTGAACCATTCATTGCCTATTACAACGCCCGCCGCTTCGATTTCGCCCTCGCCCTGATCAATGCGACGATCACGACCTCCAAAGACAATGTGGAGGAGATGTTTTACTATCGGGGCTTGATCAATGCCTCGCTAGGGGATACGGCGAACGCGCTTGCCGATCTGCAAACGGCAGCGGCGCTGAACCCGAACTTTTCTCCGGCACTCGCCGCCTTTAACCAGATTCAAAGCGGGACGTTCCAGCCGCCAGCAGGGGGATAGTCCGGCGGGGACGACTCGGGGGGCGTCCCTATGCGGGCATTACCCCCACATTGCCTTCGCCATGTTCAGAATAGCAAACGCGGGGCGTCGCGCCCCGCGTTTAGTGTGGCAATGATGAATAGGGAATAGGCAGACGAGGCGGAGGTTACTTCGACTCCGACTTCATCTCCACAACCTGATCGCCCTTGTAGTACCCACAGTGTTTGCAAACACGGTGCGCCAATGTATATTCCCCGCAGTTCGGGCAGACGACCAAATGCGGCAGGTCGAGCCGATCATGCGTCCGGCGCTTGCGTTTGCTGGTCTTGGAAAGTTTGCGCTTCGGCAGCGGACCCACAGCTAAATCTCCTTGAACGGTTGCAAAACAATGCCCGGTGCAAACGCCGGGCGTGGTAGGGGCATTATAACAGCACAGCGCGGGGTGTCAAGGTTGCCCAGTGGGATGTGCCTGATCCTGCGCCCGCAGCAGCCCCCCCCGCGAGGTGATCCCGCGCATGACCTCCATCCACGCCCGAAGGGAAGGTAATGCCCTCCGAAGTGCCGCCACCGCCGGACCAATGGGGTCTTCCCCCGCCGTCCCTCCCCCGCTTGGCGATTGATAGCCCCCATAAAACGCGAAAAAGGCTTGGTTGATCTTCCGGTAGCGGTAGCCATTGGCAACGAACCGCTGCCGTTGGGCTTCCATGTATGCCTCTGCCGCGTCGATGTTACCCGCCGCTAAAAGACGATCCACCTCAACCCGCGTCTCGTTCATCACCGCCGCCGCATCAAACATGGGCGTTGGTGTCGCTGGTGCTGGTGTGCGTGGCAGCCGCGCTGAGTCCGGCGGGGGCAGCAGGCGCAGCACCTCAGGATAATCGGCATAGAAACGTTCAATCGTCTTTCGCCCAATCTCCACGCCAAAGAGCGATGCTGTTGTCTCGTTGATGATCCACGTCTCGCCACCGCTGTTGAGGTATTCCAAGCCCAACGGAAAAAAGTACAGGTAATGGTGCGCCCATTCGTGCGCCACAATTTCATAGAGCGTGGGGAGGTGTCCGGTTTGCAAGATCATGCTTGGGTAGAGCGCCAAGCCGCCCAAGGGGACAATGATCGAAGACACGCCAAGATCGTGATCGATCTGAGTCTCTAGGTCTAGGATGGCATCGGGGGCTAGGTTCACCGTATTGATTGCCAAATCGCGGCGGATCACCTCGCGAGGGGAGATTACCAAAAGCATGGGGAGCGTGGTGATCTTTGCCGAGACGGGGGGAAAGACGCCCCCCAACAGAGTAAACCCTTCGTCGTGCAGCACGGCGGCGATCTGTCCCTCGATGATCGCCTCGGCAAGTGGTTCAAGGCGGGCGATGATCGTTTGTTGGGCGTTCCGTTGGGCAATCAGCGGCGCGGCGTTTGGCAAGGTGGGGTCCGATAGGCTTGCGTCAATCTGGCGGTTTAGCTCCCCCACTTTGGCGATGGCTTGCGCATAGTCCAAAACAAGGGCGACACGGGTAGATTCATCCATAAAGGGGACGGGGCTGCCGTGCGCTTGGCGAATCTTGGCAAAGACTGCCTCAACTTCCCATGCAGCGTAGTTGTAGAGGACATCTCGCGCCTTGCCTAAAACCTTTTCCTCTAGGCGATCCCCTTGCGGCGTACTGGTGGGAACAAGGGCGAGGAAGCCCACTGCCCACAGCATCAAGATGAATCGTGTTCGCAGCCCCCGCCAGGGAATCGCTCGCCAAAAGGCGATCAGGCGTTCGGTCACTCGGCAGACTCAGCGGACTCGTCTCGCGTCTCCAGATCAAGCCGCCACGCCACTTCTGTTGGCAGCCAGCCTAAACGCCGAAAGAGGTGAACTTGGGGGGCGTCGGGGAGCGCTTCGACAACCTCATCCACCCCCACCCGCCGAAAGCCGCGTCGCTGCCAATAATCTTGGGCATCGGTGCTAAAGGTATAGATCACCGGAATATTGATCTCGGCACAGGCGCTAATGACGATGAAGGTCAGCCGTTCGCCAATGCCTTGGCGCTGGTAGGCAGGGCGAATTCCAGCGCTGCGCAAGAGCGCGGCGTTAGGAGTATATTCCATACCAATGACGCCGATCATCTCCCCAGAGGGTAACTCTGCGATCCAATAGCGTGACTTGCCCTCCATGACATGTTCGGGGCGTAGTTCAAGCTCGGTGAGGATATTCAAAATGGTGGGTAGGTCGTGGGCAGACGCCTCGCGGTAGCGAACGGTAGGCATGGTAGATGATGTGGGCATAGTCGTCTGATCGGGTTCTCCTTAATAGCCCTTATTGTACTACCGATCAGGCTTCCGAGGGGAGTGTGTCCCCCTGCCATCCTATTCGAGGCGTGTTGTACACAGGGGCTATACGGCATGTCCGCAACTAGGTCAGCCTAAGAGAGTCGCCAAAGCACCGAAGGGTCTAGGCTCTGTTAGCAGTGTAATTCTCCTAGGGCGCCATGCTTTGCGCCCCTCGCCGCCCGTGAGCGCCCGCCGCTAAAGCAGCGGGCTAGGAAGTAACCACCCCTTCGGGGCTTGGAAACCCCCACTCTGTAAACAGAGAGGGACTCTCTCGCCCTTTCCCCATAGACAGGGAAAGGCGACTGCTGCGCAGTAACCGGGGACACAGCCAAGTGGGTCACGTTTGCGTTTACCCCTTCTTGGCAGATGTTCGTTTTTCTAGTTACGGATATGCCTTATAGGGAAAGGGAAATTAGGGGGTGGGGGATAATTCCCACTGCCCTGTAGAGATGTGCGGACGCCCCCAGGGAGCGTCCGCACAGGATGCGGGGGTTATTCTTCGCGCAGCACGTAGCCCACCCCGCGCACGGTGTGCAGCAGGCGGCTGTCGCCATCGGCTTCCGTCTTTTGGCGCAGATAGCGGACGTAAACCTCAATGATATTGCTCTCCCCGCCAAAGTCGTAATTCCACACACGGTCAAAGATCATCTCGCGGGTGAGGACTTGGCGCGGGTGGCGCATGAACAATTCCAGCAGTTCGTATTCCTTTGCCGTCAGGTCAATCGCCCGCTCCCCCCGTGTGGCGCGGTGTGTTCCCGTATCAAGGGTCAGGTCGGCAAAGCGCAGTATTTCTGGCTTGCTGCTCACCGTTGAGCGGCGAAAGAGCGCCTTCAGCCGCGCCAAGAGTTCATCAAAGGAAAAGGGCTTCACCAAGTAATCATCGGCGCCCGTCTCCAAACCGGTGACCCGATCTTGAATTTCATCTTTTGCGCTGAGCATCAGGACGGGGACGTTCGTCGCCGCCCGCAGCCGCTTGATCACATCCAAGCCATCCAAGCCGGGGAGCATCCAATCGAGGATCACCAAATCCGGCGGGTTGTCACGGGCGATTGCCAAGCCAGTCCGCCCGTCATGTGCGACATCGACGCGGTAGCCTTCAAAAAGTAGCCCCCGCTCCAGAAATTGGGCGATCCGATGTTCATCCTCGATCACGAGAATTTTCTCTGCCATGTGTATCCTCTAACGTATCCAGATAGGGTCGGAGACATCCGCCGCATCGCGGATCATCAACCGCCGCCCATTCTGCACATCAACGACGATTAATTTGTTCATTTTACCATCGTTTGCCAAGCCAACTCCCGCCGCAAAGCGCCCCGTTGGGGAAAGAATCGCGTTGGGCATCACCACAGGCACACCCTGAAAGGCTGCTGCTGCCGCCTCGCCCACCGTCCCCCGCGCCCGAATCACCGTGCTGCCATATGCCCAGCCGATGTTTTCAAGATAAACCGCCGCCCCCCCGCCGATGCCCGGCAAGCCGCCCGGAAGCGGGCGCACATCGAGAATCGGCGCGGCAGAGAGCGCCAAGACCGCCCGTTCCCGCCCGTCACTGGCAAGCAGCGCCCACCCCGCCCCTTCCCTTGCCCCGTAAAACAGCGCATTTAAGCCCCACGCGGCGGCGGCTGCCTCCACCGGAGCGCCCCAAGAAGTTAATGGAATACTCACCCACAGCGAGAGGCTGCCCCCCCCAATAGGGACTTGTTCAACAATCAGAGTCCGCCGATCTGGGCTATAGGCGGGGCGGGTAAGGTAGCTATCGGAGGGGGCGGCGTAGACAAGGCGCGGCGTGGGGAGGACGCCCGCTATCAGCGGCAAACTGACCGTGTAGAGCGCATTCCCCTGCACGTAAGCGATCTCGCCGCCATCCGAACGCCATGTGGGGAACGCTCCCGCCGCCGTATCCAGTGTTGCTAAGAGGCGCGATCCGGCAATGCCCGGCACATCGTCGGGGATGGGCGTCTCGCGGAAACCGGCTGGTGTGGGGGTGGGCGCTTCGTTCACCCTGTGTAAGGGGAGGAGGATCAACCGCTGCCCCATCGCCACAACCACCGAACGCCGATCCGCGCTGACGCCGAACGCTGCCACATTTTCGGGGAGGGTTGTCATTTGTTGAATGGGCTGTACGCCGCTGCCCGGGAGTTGGAACACCTGCCGAACCCCATTTTCGGCGCGGGCAAGGAAGAACAGATCGCCATCCATTGCCAATGTTCCGGCAATGTTCATCGGCGGCGCCCCCCACGCCAGGCGTGTCACCCGCTGGATCGGCGCGTAATCTTCCGACGCTGTTGCTGGTTCAATGAAGATGGGCGTCCCGCTGGTGATGTACACAAGGTGCGTCCCCTCGGCAATCCATTCGGCGCGGGCGTCGATCTCCGTCCCGCCCACCGCGCTGACCTCCCCGCTCCCCAGAATGGCAATGGGCGTCCCTTGCCCTTCATTCAGTTCGTGGTAAAAGGCTCGGATCGTCCCATCAAGGGTGTGGGTCAGCTTCGTGAAATGTCCGTCTGGTTTCTCCCACGCCACCATCAGGCGGGTTTCCCCCTCGCTTATGGTATTAATCACATTCAGGCGCAGCAGCCCACCCATCGCCGGAGCGAGGATAAGGCTATTATCATCCAGCCACGCCGCCTCAGCGGGGCGATCCACAACGGCGGTGCGGGTGACGCTCTGCGGGCTACCGTTCGTTTTGGTCACGGTGAACACCGTCCAGGTGTCGTTCACATCTTGAACGGCAAGCCGTCCGCCATTGGGGGCAATCGTCAGGTTGGTGTAGAGCCGATCTGTGAAATCAGTGTAGATCGGCGCACCGTCGGCGCCGGGAAAGGCAACGCGGACGCCCCCCGCCACAATGTAGCTGATCGTGATTCCATCAGGCGACCAAACCAGTGTCCGATCTGTCGGGGCAAGGGCGGCTGGGGGGAGCGCGTCAGCGTCGAGTTGGGCGCGGCGGGCATCCTGAAGCGAGCCGATCCACACCTGCCCATCTTCGGTGCGGTAGACCGCCCACAGCCCATCGGGAGCAAGGTCAAAATCCAGCACACGGAGATCGGGATCGCTCAGCGGTGTTGGTTGGGCGGTTTGCGCGTCGTAGCAGATCAGCCGCCCGCCAGCGAGGGCGCACAGCGGCGCGGGCAGACGGGGACGGCGCTCGCGATCATCTTGGGCGCGGGCGGGGTAGGCGGTAAGCGTCGTAAGCATGGTTACGATGAGTAAGACGATCCCTTTACGCATGGTCTGTTCTCACCACAAAGGCGATCTCCGTAGAAAAGCGTAGCGGCGTGACCTTCCATCCCCGTCCGGCAATCAGCGCGTTGAAGTGCGTCTCATAGCTTGCCGCCATGCCCTTCCCCCGCCCGCCAAGGCTCTGCGCCGGATACGACACGACGATCCACCGCGCCCGCAGCCGATCCAGCAGGATGCGTCCGGCATCTTTGGCAAGCTGCTCCAAACAGGGAATCGCCTTGAGGACGAAGGCGAGATCGGCAGCAGGGAGCGGATCGCGCAGGGCATCGGCAAGGTGCGCCTCCCCGTTGATGCCCAAGACGCGAAAGGCGCCGTTTAAAAAGGTGATCATATCCTCATAAACATCAAACGCTTGATAGTGTATTTCCGGCGGGAGCGGCATGAAGGGAATCATGAGTGGGTTCAACCCACAGGCAACGTCGATCACTTGCCGAACGGGATCGGTGATTGCGCCGAAGATTGCCGTGTAAAAGTCAGTCATAATCGGCAGGCGTTCCCGCGTGCTGGCGTGCAGCCGGAGAATCGCCTGAATGGTTTCCTTGCCGGAGTCGCGATCTGTGGCTTGGGCAAGGGTCATTTGCCACAGGGTGTAGGGGATTTCCGCGCCGAAATAAGCAGCCCCCACCTGATGCAGTTTGTTCTTCGTCGCCTTGATCGCCTCTTTCAGCGAGGGACGTTTCGCCAGTTCCGCCGCGCCAACCGCCCGTATTAGCCCCTTATGGACGGCGTGATACTTGGCGCTCTCTCGCACGGCGAGGACGATCCGTTCCAGTGGGTCGTTCGGATCGCTCATACACCCTCCCGTAAGATAGCGATCAGGCGCGTCATTGTCCGCAGGTTATGCATCGTGGCAAAGCGTTGGAAGGTTGAATCCCCGATCTTGAACAGGTGATGGATATAGCCAAGCGGGTAACGCTGGCAAACGGGGCAGTCACAGGCGCTATCAATGGGCTGCCCATCTTTCAGGTGTTTTTTGTCGTCGGCATAGATGTAGCGCAGCCAATCGCCGCCGCGACGGGGATCGCCGTCGATCACGTACAGCCGCCCATGACGGGCATCGCGGGTGGGCATGGCGCTGTCGAAGATGGGGTAGCCGAGGGCATGGCACGTCCAGACGTTTTTGGGGTGTCCCACGCCCAGCGCGTGCATGGGGTAGCCGCGGGGGATCAGGTCGCGGGTATAGCCCAGAATCTCGGTGAGCAGATTCCCCTCCCCATCCAGCGGAAAGCCGCCATACCCATAGCCATCGAAGCCAATCGCCAACAGCGCCTCAGCGCACTCCCGCCGCAGATCGCGGGATGCGCCGCCTTGCACAACGGCAAAGAGCAGCGGGCGAGGGGCATCGCCTTTCCGCCCGCTGAGGATGCGCTCAAATTCCCCTTTGCAGCGCCGCGCCCAACGAATCGTCCGGCGGACGGACTCACGCTGGTCGGCGTCGGGGGCGTCGGGGTGGGTGCAGTCGTCCAAGCAGATCACAACATCGGAGCGGTAGCTCAGTTGCAGTTGGATGCTTTTTTCGGGGGTCAGGTTGATCTTTTTGCCCTCAATGGCAAAGGTTGCCCCCTTGTCGCGGAGCGTCCCCGCGTTGGGGTTCTCGCGGATGAGCGAGTAAATCTGAAAGCCGCCGGAATCGGTGATGATCGGACGCCGCCAGCCCGTCATCGTCCCTAAGCCGCCGAGGGCGCTCACTGTGGTAGAGCCGGGACGCTGCATGAGGTGGTAGGCGCTCATGACCAAGCCTTCGACGCCGCACGCCTCCAGATCGGCGCTATCCACCCCCCGCACAACGGCGCGGGTGGCATCTGGCAGGAAGATGGGGAGGGGCAGTGCGCCAGAGGGCGTCAGCAGGGCGGGCGAGGGGTGGGGTGTCATGCGTTCTATACCATCAGCAGTCATTGGAAATAGGCTACGGTGTGTTCGGCAGGTGTGTGCCGGGCGGAGAAATCCCGCGAAATTGTGAAACGACTATACCAGCAGGGGAACATAATCAGCAAGGGGTGGGGGCGACCACGCGGGGTCGCCCCCACGGAGAGGGGATGAGGTTGCGCAGGTGCGGGATCCTAGCGCCGCCCCAACCACACGGTGATCTCGCTGCGGTTGTGAAAAAGCTGCCGCGCTCCTCGGATCACATAGACCTGTTCCAAGTGTTTGAAGGCGGCGCTGATCAGGTCTTCGATGCGGTCATCTTCGGGAAGTTTGAGCGTCATCAACGCCACCCCTTCATGCCGGAGTTGGGGAGCAAGGGCGACCATCAGGTTTGCCGAGTCCATAGCATCCATCCGCATATCGTTGACGATCCAATCGTAGGTGTCTCCCTCGCGCTGAAGGTATGCCTGAGTCGTCATCCGCAGGTGGCGCGTATCCCGATCTGTCTTGAAGGAAGGGTGCATATCCGCCGGATCAACCGCCGTAACGTACATTCCCGCCGTGCGCAAAATGCGCGTCCAGCCACCCGGTGCTGCCCCAAGATCAAGGGCAAGTCCCCGTGCTTGAGGGGCAATCCCAAAGATTTTGCAGGCTTCCAAGAGCTTGAATTCGGCGCGGCTGATCTGTCCGGCTTCGCGGGAGAAACGCCGCATCCCCCCCGCCCAATCGGAAAGGTTCTCCGTCGCACGGGATAGACCCACCCACGCGCTGAATTGTCCGGGTACACCGGCAACGGCGACGGAAAGAATTTGATCGGGGTTGCGCACGTCAATGGCCGCCCCGCGTTCCGCCCGAATTATATCGGCAAGGGCATTGTTGATATCAAAGGGGGCGTAAGGCAACCCCTCACCAAAGACCCGCGTTTGGACGGAGACAGGCGTTTCAACCATGATGTGAGGGATGAGGGATGTAATTCCGCCGCGAATCGTCGCTATATCTGCCATCCGCCCATTGACGGAAAATTGGAGATCAACAGGGACGATGTGGCGCGGGAAGATGGGCGGGGTGACGCTCCATGTTTTGGTAAGGGTGGCAAAAGAGACCGCTCCCATATCGACAACGATCACACCGGGGGCGAGATCGGCACGTCCAGTTTCGGGGTGGGCGTTGGGGGCGATGCGCCGGAGCTCGTGGAGGGCATAGCGCAGCGATTCTGGTTGGGCGGTCAGAAGAATGCGGTTGGCATTGGGCATGAGGCGTCAATTCTCTCGACTGATGGGTAGGCTGTACGCTCCCCGATTGAATCTGTTACATCAACGGTGCGGAGAGTCTGAATCAGATCATACACGGATTCAACAAGGTGTCTATGATTTCCCTGAGCGATTTCCCACCGATCTTGGTGAATAGTAATTCGTGGCAGCCCCTCGGTAGGGGGGCATAAGGCATAGCCCGCCCGCGCCAACGCCCGTTTTGTCCAAAGCAAAATGGGCGAATCATCCTCACCAACAAGCGCCAGCGCTCCAATGGGTGTTCGGCTGAGGGCAAACCCCCCTGCCGCAATATTAAAGCGGATACCCTCACTGCGAAAGGCACGTCCCAACTGCCCATTTAATACAAGATCTTCCGGGGCGCCAGCCTGAAAGCGCCCGCCCTCCTCCAAAAGCCAGAGCCGATCCGCCGTTTGCAGGGCGAGATCGAGATCGTGGGAGGAGAGCAAAACCGCCCGCCCCGTCTGCCGTGCCAAACGCCCCAGCAGCGCCATAATCTCCGCCCGACGGGGCAGATCGAGGAACGCCGTTGGCTCATCAAGGATCAGCACATCGCCCTCTTGCGCCAAAGCACGGGCAATCAACACTTTTTGCCGTTCGCCGTCGCTTAATTCGCTGAGGGGGCGGTGCGCCAAACCCTCAGCGCCCACCGCCGCAAGCGACTCACGGATCACCGCATGATCCCGCGCCGTGAGCGACCCGCGCCAATCATTATGGGGATGACGCCCCAACGCCACGACGCCATAAGCGGAGAGCAGCCCGGTATCGACCCGCTCGGTGAGGACAATGGCGATGCCCCGCGCCCGTTCGGTGGGCGTCAGGCGGTGCAGATCGCGTCCATTGAGGCTCACCCGCCCACCTAAAGGCGCTTGCAAGCCCGCCAATGTCCGCAGGAGAGTGGATTTTCCCGCGCCGTTCGTCCCGATCAGGCAGACGAGTTCCCCCGCCTGAAGATCGAGGCTGATTCCTTCGGCAAGGCGAGAGGCGCTTCCCCGAGGGCGAGGGTAGCCAATGGCGAGATCGGCGGCGGCAAGAAGGGCTGTGTTTGGATTGGTGGTCATCACGATCTGGCTTCCTTTGTATTCCGACATACATCCCCGCACCCCTGTAGGGACGCCCCATGGGGCGTCCGGTTGCGCCCGTCCGCCGTTCACATCTCTAGGCGGTGGCGTTCCCACCCGCGCCAGATGATGGCGATCACAATGGGAGCGCCGATGACCGCCGTCACCGCGTTCAGCGGCAGGACGACTTCCCCGCCGGGCATCTGGGCGATCAGATCGGCAAGGATCGCCACCATCGCCCCGATCAGCGCACAGGTGGGCAGCAAATGGCGATGATCGGAGGTGCGAAAAAGCATCCGGCAGAGGTGCGGCACGGCGATCCCCAAAAAGCCAATCGGTCCGCAAAAGGCAGTGACCGCCCCCGCCAAGATTGCCGCGCTGAGGATAACCGCCAACCGCGCCCGCTTTAGATTCAGCCCCATGCTCTGGGCGTAGGTTTCCCCCAACAAGAGGGCGTTCAGCGGCTTGACAAGGGCTTGGGCAAGGGCAATGCCAACCAGGGTAACTGGCGCGAAGATCGCCATCTGCCGCCACGCCACACCCCCAAAGCTGCCAAACGACCAGCGAATGAACGCTTGCACGCGCTCCGCCGCGCTGAAATACATGAGAAGGCTGACGATAGCGCCAACGAAGGCGCTGAACATCAGCCCCAAAACGAGCAGCGCGGCGACGCTCCGCAAGCGCCCCGACGCTGCCACAACAATCAGCAGCGCCCCGCCCGCACCGAGGCTGGCTGCCGCCGCCAAACCGAGATCGCCTAACCACCCCAGACCCGCAATGAGCGCCGCCCCGCCAATGCCGCCCGCAGCCAAGACGACGAGCGCCACCCCCAAACTTGCCCCCGAACTGATTCCCAACACGTAGGGATCGGCAAGGGGGTTGCGAAAGAGGGTTTGCATCTGGATGCCCGCACACGCCAACCCCGCCCCCGCCAAAAGTGCGGTCAGGACGCGGGGAAGGCGAAACTGGACGATGATCGTCGCGTAGACGGGCTTTGAGGGGGCGCCGCCCGTCAGCGCGACAATCACATCGCTGAGCGGGACATTCACCGACCCCACCGCCAGCGCCACGCCCACCATCCCGATCAGAACGGCGAGCAAGAACAGCAGTGTGAAGGAAAAGCGTGAACGTCCCATCGTATCCATCGAAAGGTGTGAGCGTGCTACTTCAACTGGACGTAGTAGTACAGGGTGTGATCGGGCAGCAGGTCGGGATGAAGAATGCTGATCCAATCCGCCAAGATCAAGTCTGGACGGGTAACGCCGCTCTCGAAGAAATCAATTGCGCCGTTTTCGCCCGTGCGTCCCGTGTAGTTATAGGCCTTCCCACTGGCAAAGGGGGCGAATTCCGCCAAGCGGGAATCCACCGCCGTAATGTCTTGAAGGGAGAACACAAAGCCCGGATTCAGCCACACATCGGCGTTTGCTGCTTTCTCAAAGACAACCTCAAGGCTCAGAAACAATGTCCCTGTGGTGGCGTCATCTGCCCAGGGAGAGCGCCCACCGGCATCCTCCAAGAGGGTGTTTGTGAAGCTTGCCCCACCGGGGATGTACCATGTCCCCTCATAGGGCGTGTTAAAGAGGACAAGCGGCTTTTCCGCCGCACCCTCGGCAAGCACCTTCAGGCGGTTGTACTCTGTTGCCACGTCATCAAAGTAGGCTGCTGCTGCGCCTTCTTGGTTATAGAATAGGGCGATGAATTTGATCCATTCGGCACGCCCTAAAGGGGTTGGTTCGATGAAATCGCCGTTGAGGACGGTGGGAAAGCCCGCCTGAATCAGCTTAGGATGCGAATCATAGTCCGCCGAGCCGCTGCCAAAAGTCATGATCACATCGGGATCGAGAACGGCAATTTTTTCCAGATCAAGGGTCGGTCCGCTGCCGACTTCGGTGATCGTTCCCGCCTTGCCAGCGGCAATCACCTCTGGGGCGTAAGCAAAGGCGAGGCTGTCCACGCCAACGAGGGTCTCCACGACGCCCAAATCGACAAGCGGTGGGAGGTACGTGCTGGACATACTGATAAGGCGCTTTATCGGAACTTCGATGATGGTCGTCCCCTCTGGCAGATCGGTGGGGGCGGGCGCACCACACTGGAGAAGGGCATAGCGGAAGGCGCTCTCTGCGCCTTGCCAGGGCTTGCTCACGGTGACGAGTTTGTAGCTGTTGGCGTATTCAACGCTGAAGCCCGTCGCATACTCAACGGTAGCTTTTTCGGGGAAGTAATCTACCGCCGCATCGTAGCTGGTGAGGCACTCGGTGGGGTTTTCCCCCTGTGCGCGGCTGGTATGGAGGGCGGGAATGATGGGGCTGAGGGTGAGCGCAGCCAAAATGAGGAAAAGAAGGACACGTCGTTTAGCCATTGCCGTAAGTGACTCCTGACGGATGGTGAAAAGGGACACGAAAGCAGGCGAACTCGCGGCAGCGGCGCGGGAAACAAAAAACCGCCGAGTGGCGGGTTTAGGATGGTGTAGAAATGCCGGGGAAAGAGGTATTCTTGTTCCGGTAGACATTCCGCTCGCTCCGTTTGACCACGAAAAGATACGAACGACGGCGGTCAGCGGGTAGTCGGACTTCTGCGGTAGAGCGCAGTTACCGTTGCGGGTACAGTGCCGGACTTTCACCGGGCTTCCCCCAGAGGCGTTCACCTCTCACAACACGCATCCGGGCGTGGTGTGTTCTGGCAGCCGTTGGGCTATTTGGTTGTGACGTTCATCATATAGCGAATGGGGGAGGGAGTCAAGGGCTGATCACCCCACCCTTTAGGGCGGGGCTGAAAACAGGGAAAGGCAATTCCCTAACCCCCTCTCCGTGTGGAGCGAAGGGATCAATCCGCTATTTTAAGCCCCAACGGGGGGCGTCCCTACAAAAGTGAACGGGCTAGTTCAGCTTAAAGCTGAGCAGCATTGTGTTCAGCGCCGAGGTATAGGTTGTGATTCCCGCTTGGCTGCCGGCGATGGCAATGTAATAAAGCGTCCCTTCTTTGGGCAGCGCCTCCACAACGAACAGCGCCCCATCTGCGCCTACATAGACGAACTGCGTCCATGTCGTCCCGTTTATTGGAATGTCACGTTTATCAACAGGGTCGCTGCTGATCGCGCTGGCAAAGCGATCTTTCACTGCCTTCACCGCTACGCCCAGATCGTCCCCGGACATTTCAAGCGTGCCGAGGGTGAACGTCGCCGCGCTGTCGGGGGTGGTGATCAGAGCATGATCGTCTTTTTGTACCACCGTCAAATCGGCCCGAACGGTGAAGCTGAAGCGCCCGTCAGGATCGCTGTAGGTGCTGTCGGCGGGCGCGTTTGACTGAAGGCGGCGGGCAACCTCTACCCCGCTCTGCATGATGCGCAAAACGCCATCCGCGCCAACGCTGAAGTTGAATGTTGTCCCCGGCGTTTCGTTGACGAGAAATTCATCTTTGGCAAAAGGGTACAAACGCAGCGAGAGCGTCACGGGCTGAGTGATGTTTAGCATGAGCGCCTTACCCTCTAAGGTGATCGTGAATTTTCCGGTCACCCCATCGTAATCCCCCACATAAAATGCCAACTCGTCGGGGGCGGGGGTATAGGCACGGGCGGCAGCAATCTGTGCCGCCGCTGTCGCAAGGTCAAGCTGATAGCGCTTTTCGACTTGCGCGGCAAGGTCAGCCGTTGGCGTCAAACCAAGCAGCATCTCCAGCAGCGTGAGCCGTGTTGTTTCAAGAAACGCCGTCGTGCTGCTCATATTCGTCAGCAAGACAACCGCCACCCCTTCTGAAGGGACAAGCGACATGCTCGCCGTGTAGCCTTCTACCGACCCGCCATGCTGAACAATGTGGTAGTCTCGGTAGGTTTCCGTCAGCAGCGCGAAGCCATAGCCAATATCGGTAGAAAGGGAGACGGCGATCACCCCATCCCCTTCGGGGCGTCCGGCAAGCCCGATCACAGGGGTTTCCATCAGCAGCCGTGATTCCTCGCTGAGGATGGGCGTCCCCTTCCCCAAAAGGGCGCGAGCATAGGCAGCCATATCGGTAGCGCTGGCAGTAATTGATCCCGCTGGCCCCATCGGTTTCAATGCCTCGTAACCCTCCATTGTCAGCG